>PLEM01000156.1 GCA_003137035.1 Bryobacterales bacterium
TGCCCGCTGCACATGAACATCCCCCGCTTCCTCCAGTTGTACAAGGAAGACCGGCTCGAGGAGGCCTTCGAGTCCGTGGTGATGGACAACCCGCTGCCGGCCTCGACCGGGCGGGTGTGCCAGCATCCCTGCGACGACCGCTGCCGCAGGATGAACATCGACGAGCCGGTGAATAGCCGCGATGTGCACCGCTTTATCGCCGACACCATCTACCAATCGGACCGCTACCCGGCCATGATCGAGCGTATTGTGGCGAAGAAGCTCGAGCCCACCGGCAAGAAGGTGGCGGTGGTGGGCGCGGGGCCCACCGGGCTGACCTGCGCCTTCTACCTGGCGCTGCTCGGCCACGACGTCACGATCTACGAATCCAACCCCGGCCCCGGCGGCATGTTGCGCTACGCGCTGCCCGAATACCGCCTGCCCAAGAACATTCTGGACCGCGAGATCGAGCTGATCGAGCGGCTGGGAGTGAAGTTCGTCTACAACACTTCGGTGGGCTTCGAGGTGTCGCTGGACGACCTCGACAGCAGGCACGACGCGGTGTTCCTGGCCATGGGCACCTGGAAGGAATCCTGGGTGCGCGCGCCCGGCACCGAGTTGAAGGGCGTGATGCCGGCGCTGCTGTTCCTGGAGGCGGTATCCAAGGGCGAGCAGGCGGCGCTGGGAAAGAAAGTGGTGGTCATCGGCGGCGGCAACGCGGCCATCGATTCGGCCCGCTCGGCGCTGCGCATGGGCGCCGAGGTTACCGTGGTCTACCGGCGCGAGCGCAAGGACATGCCCGCCATCAAGGAGGAAGTCGAGGCCGCCGAGGCCGAAGGCGCCAACTTCGTGTACCTGGCCGCGCCGCATCGCATCGTGGGCATTCACGGCGCGGTGAAGGCGATCGAGGTGGTGCGAACCAAGCTGGGCGAGTTCGACGCTTCGGGCCGCCGCAAGCCCGTCCCCACCGAGGAGATCCAGTCCTTCAAGTGCGACGCCGTGATCCTGGCCGTGGGCGAACAGGTGGACCTGGATGCCGCCCGGGCTCCTGGCGTGACGCTGAAGGATTCCGGCACCGTCCAGGTGGACCGGTTCTCGCTTCAGACTACACGCGACAAGTTCTACGCCGGCGGCGACGTGATCAGCGGCGCCTCCAACGTCTCGAACGCGATGGGCTACGGCAAGAAAGCCGCGCGCAACATCGACCAGCGGCTGATGGAGGACAAGCGGATTCCGAAGTTGTCCCGGAAGTGGGATTTCGATCGCACGGCGCCGGTCCACGTCAGCGAGTGCCCCCGGCGGGTGCCGGGCCAGATGCCCGCGCGCGAGCGGGTGAAGAACTTCGAGGAAGTGACGGTCGGTCTGACCGCCCTGGAAGCGCTGGACGAGGCGAACCGCTGCCTGCGCTGCGACATCAAGGTGACCGACTGAGGAGGTTGAGGGACACATGGCTTTGGCGCAAAAAATATCGATCAGAATCGACGGCGAGTACGTGGAGGCGCGGGAGGGCCAGACCATCCTGGAGGTGGCGCGCACCGGCGGGAAATACATCCCGACGCTGTGCTACCTGGAGGGATTGTCGGCGGCCGGAGCTTGCCGCCTGTGCGTGGTCGAGGTGTCCGGCGTCGGGAGGCTGATGCCAGCCTGTACCACGGCGGTGCAGGACGGCATGTCGGTGACCACGAATTCCGAGAAGCTGGCGCGGTACCGGAGGATGGTGCTCGAGCTGCTGCTCACCGAGCGCAATCATTTCTGCTCGGTGTGCGTGTCCAACGGGCACTGCGAACTGCAATCCATGGCCACGCGGCTGGGCGTGTCGCACGTCCACTATCCTTACAGCTACCCGGTTCTGCCGGTGGACGTCTCGCACGAGAAGTACGTGCTGGACCATAACCGCTGCATCCTGTGTTCGCGCTGCGTGCGGGTGTGCGCGGAACTCGAGGGAGCGCATGTGTGGGACATCGCCTCGCGCGGCATCCGCTCGATGCTGGTGAGCGACTTGAACCAGCCCTGGGGCGAGTCCAAGACCTGTACGAGCTGCGGCAAGTGCGTGCAAGCGTGCCCCACCGGGGCGCTGGCCGAGAAAGGGTGGGCGGTCGAGGAGATGACCAAGAGCAACGAGAACATCTCCAAGCTGGCCGCACGACGCGGGGTGGAAGCATGAGGAAGATCAAAGTCGCGACGGTGTGGCTGGACGGCTGCTCCGGGTGCCACATGTCGCTGCTGGATATCGACGAGGCCATCGAGGCGGTGGCCAAGCGGATCGAGCTGGTCTACGGGCCGCTGGTGGACGCACAGAAGTTTCCCGAGGGCGTCGACGTGACGCTGGTCGAGGGAGCGGTTTCGAGCCAGGACGACCTGGCCAAGATCCAGCTCGTGCGCGAGCGCAGCAAACTCGTCGTCGCCCTGGGCGACTGCGCGGTGACCAGCAACGTCCCGGCCATGCGCAACGCCATTCCGGTGAAGAAGATCCTCGAGCGCGTGTACATCGAGGGCTCCGACCGGAACGCGGTGGTGCCCACCGACGGCGTGCCGAAGCTGCTGAAGCGGGCCCTGCCGGTGCAGGAAGTGGTGAAGGTGGACGTGCACCTGCCGGGGTGCCCGCCGCCGGCCAAGGCGATCCTGTTCGTGTTGAGCGAGCTGCTTGAAGGGCGCCTGCCCGACCTCGGCTCGAAGGTCAAGTTTGGGTGAGGCGACGCGCATGAAGAAAATCACTATCGATCCAGTAACCCGCATCGAGGGCCACGCGAAAATCAGCATCTTCCTCGATGAAGATGGCAAGGTCAGCGGCACGCAGTTCCACGTCACCCAGGTGCGCGGCTTCGAGAAGTTCGTCGAGGGCCGNNCGCATCTGCGGCATCTGCCCGGTCAGCCATTTGCTGGCCTCCGTCAAGGCCTGCGACGCCATCATGGCGGTGCGCATTCCCGAGACTGCCGTGCGCCTGCGTGAGCTGATGCACTGCGGGCAGTTCGTGCAATCGCACGCGCTGAGTTTCTTCCACCTTTCGGCGCCGGACCTGCTGCTGGGCATGGATTCCGATCCGGCCCGCCGCAACGTGCTGGGGCTGCTCGAGGACCATCCGGAGCTGGTGCGGGACGGCATTGCATTGCGCAAGTTCGGACAGCAGGTGATCGAAGGGCTGGCCAAGGAGCGCATTCATCCGTCCTGGACGGTGCCCGGCGGAGTGAATGCGCCGCTGGATCCCGCGGTGCGGGACCGCATTCTCAAAGAACTCCCCGGAGCGCAGGCGGTGGCGCGGCGCACGCTGCAGTTCTTCAAGGGCGTGCTGGATCAATTCGCCGAGGAGATTTCCACGTTCGGCAACGCGCCGACGATGTACGCCGGAATGGTAGACGCGACGGGCGGCCTCCAACTCTACGATGGCCAGTTGCGCTTCACGGACGCCGATGGCAACATCGTGCTGGACCAGATGCGCGCCACCGATTACCAGACGGTCATCGGCGAGGCGGCTCTTCCGTTCTCCTACCTGAAAGCGCCTTACTACAAGCCGGTGGGGTACCCCGAAGGGATTTACCGGGTGGGCCCACTGGCGCGGCTCAACGTGGCCGACCGCTGCGGCACGCCGGAAGCCGACCAGGAGCTATCCGAGTACCGGCAGCGCCACGGCAGGGTGGTGGCGAGCTCGTTCCACTATCACTACGCGCGGCTGATCGAGGCGACCTACGCGCTGGAGCGCATCGGCGCGCTGCTGGGCGATGCTTTAATCCTGGACACGCGGGTGCGCGCGCATGCCGGCGTGAACTCGCTCGAAGGCGTGGGCATGGCCGAGGCGCCCCGCGGCGTCCTGATTCACCACTACAAGGTGGACGAGTCGGGGGCCATCCGCTGGGCCAACCTGATCATCGCCACCGGGCACAACAACCTGGCCATCAACCGCTCCATCGAGCAGGTGAGTAAGCACTTTATCGACGGCAAGCACCTGAAGGAAGGCATGCTGAACCGGGTCTCGGCGGTGGTGCGCGCCTACGACCCCTGCCTAAGCTGCTCGACCCACGCCGCCGGCCAAGCCGCGCTGCACATCCAGTTGCTCGCCCCCGACGGCACAGTGCTGGATGAGCTGAAAAACCAGTGACAGTACACTCAATCACCGATTTCCGGGATCGCCTATCCTGACGCCGCAACGGCTTGCGTTCGCGGCTTGGGTGGCCGACCGGGTGGTTTTGGGCGCAGGGTGGCGCCGAGTTGCAGTTCCAGTCTGTCGATGAATGCTTCCGAGCCGAGCGGCCGGCCGCTTAAGGTGGATTCCACCAGGCGCTGCTGCCAGGCTTCGTCCTCCACGCCGGAGCGGAGCACCCTGCTCCATCGGGCGCTGTCATATTGGCCAGCCCAGGCACTCAGGTCCAATAGCCCGGAAACATCCCGCGCGACGAGGTGAGCCTTCGCGCTGGACCATGGCCAGAGCTCGGGCGCCTCCGCCAGCCCGGCCCGCACTGGATTCACTTCCACATACCGCGCCACCGTCCAGACCTGGTCGTCCTCGATCGGGCAGGAGAAGAACCGCGCCTGCCAGACGTGCCCGCAACCGCGCCGGCGTGCGTTCCAGTACCTGGCATATTCGGCGTGCGTCCGGCCCAGCGTGTGCGCCAGGGAGTCCTCGCCCTCGGGCACGGCCAGCAGGTGTATGTGATTGTTCATCAAGCAGTAAGCCCAGATCCGGAGACCGTACTGCCGGTGGTGGCCGCGCAAGATGTCCAAATAGACGAGGCGGTCTTCGTCAGAGAAGAAAGTCGCTTGGCGGCCGTTGCCTCGTTGGGTTACGTGATGGGGGAGGCCAGGTACCACCACGCGGGCGATCCGGGACATTCACCTGGATAGTGGGGAACTCCCGGCGGAGGTCTCAGGAAATCGGGGATTGAGTGTACTGTCACGGGTTTTCACGGGTTTTGGCGGCTTCGGCTAGCTTGGCGGCGAGGCGGTCGGCGGTGAAGGGTTTTTGGAGGAAGCCGCTCACGTGGTCGCCGCTGAAACGGCGAGCGGCTTCCATCTCGCTGTATCCGCTGCACAAAACCACCGGCAGCTCGGCGGAGCGGCTGCGGATGGCCTGAAGCGTCGCCTCGCCGCTCATCACCGGCATGGTCATGTCGAGGAGCACCACGGTGAGTTCGGAGTGGCGGTCCAGCAGTTCGATCGCCTCCTGGCCGTTGGCCGCCAGCAGCACCGTCCAGCCGCAGCGTTCCAGGGCATGCTGGGCCACCGCGCGGACCGACGGCTCATCGTCCACCACCAGGACCGTGCCGCGTTCCCGGCTCCCGACTGCCGGGCTGGGCTCCGGTCGCTGGACAGTCGTCTTGCTGGCCGGCAGGAGCACGCGGAAGGTGCAGCCCTTGCCAAGCTCGCTCGAAATCTTGATGGTTCCGCGGTGCGCGCGCACGATTCCGGCCACCGCCGAGAGCCCCAGGCCCCGCCCCATGATCTTCGTGGTGAAGAATGGATCGAAGATCTTGCTCTGCGTGCTCTCATCCATTCCGCACCCGTTGTCCGATACCTCCAGGCAGGCATAAGCCCCCGCGGTGAGTTCCGGAAACTCCGCGCTCTCCCCAAGTTCGCACGGAGTGATCGCGACCCGGACGACGCCCGGGTTGTCGCCGATGGCCTCCGCGCCGTTGATTGCCAGGTTCATGATCAGTTGCTGCATTTGGCTTCGATCGGCTTCAATGGCCGGCGTGCGCTCATCCAGCTCCAACCGTAATTCGACGTTCCTCGGAATAGAGCCTTGGAGCAAGCGGCTCATCTCGCGGGTCAACTCCGAGAGGTTGACCGCCTCGACCAGGAACCGGCCTTTGCCGGCATAGGCCAGGAGCTGCATGGTGAGGTCGGCGGCCCGCTCGGCGCCCTGGATGACCGCCTCGACGTAGGGCAGGCTGCGGTCCCCGGGAAGCAGGTCTTCACGCACCAGGCTCGCATAACCCAGCACGCTGGTCAGGATGTTGTTGAAATCGTGCGCGATCCCTCCGGCCAGCAGGCCGATGCTCTCCAATCGCTGGGTATGCCGGAGCTGCTCGTCGAGCCGCTTGCGGTCGGTGATGTCGTTGCACAATTCGAAGTAGCCGGTGATGGCGCCCTGCGCGTTGCGAAGGGGCGCGGTCCAGATGCTGACATCACGCATCGCGCTGTCCTTAGTGCAGCGGCGGGTCTCGAAGTCCAGCACGCTCTCCCCGTTCCGGGTACGCTCCAGCAACTCCTTCGAACTGGCCCGCTCTTCTTCTGGCACGATGGGCAGCGGCCGTTCGAGGACCTCCGCTTCGGACCAACCGAACATCCGCGTGGCGGCGGGGCTCCAGAGCTTCACGTGCTGTTCCAGGTCCACCACCAGGATCGCGCCCGGGCAGGTCTCGATCAATGCCTGCAAGTTGTCGTGCGCCTGCCGCAAGGCCTCCTCGGCGCGCTTGCGTTCCGTGATGTCGCGGATGATGCTCTGATGGAACACCGAGCCCTCGACCTCGATTCTCCGCGAGCTCTCCTCGACCGGAAAAGTGGAGCCGTCCTTGCGGCGATGCACCGTCTCGAACAGCAGCCCGCTGCCCCGGGCCACGGACTCCCACTGGCCCTCCAGCGCGGGCAGCGTATCCGGCGCCCGCAGATCCTGGGTTTTGAGCTCCAGCAGCTCGTTGCGGTCGTAGCCGTAGGAGCTGACGGCGCGATCGTTGGCTTCCACGACTCGACCGCTCTCGTCCATGAGCAGGAAGATGTCGTTCGCCAGGCGGTTCAGGTGCTCATAGTGGCGCTCCAGCACCTGGCGCTTGAGCTCGGCCTCGTATTGCCGGCGGTAGAAGCTGGCCTGCTCGTGGCGAAACAGCAGTAAGACGCCCAACCCAAGTCCGGCGAATACCAGGCCGGCGGTGATGATCACCCACCAGCCGCTCTCCCGAATCGGCCGGTACACTTCCTGCGTGTTCACCTTGGTGACCAGGACCCAGTCGGAACCTGGGATGCGCCGCGTTACCGCCAGAACGGGAACACCTCGGTAGTCGATCCCTTCGATCAGACCTTCCTTCCCCTCCGCTCCGAATGCCGCGGGTAGACGCGACTGGTTGAGAGGTAGCGTGAACCGCAGGGCTGTGTCCTTCCGGTGCCGCAACTCATTGAGAAAGAGAACGTTGTCCCCGTCTCGCCGGACGAGTAGTGTTTCCGCCGTCTGGCTGGGCGTGGGCCAGGATTGGACGAAAGGGTACAGGAACCGGCTGGGATCGATCTGCAAAACGATGGCTCCAACCGCCGCCGTGCCGGCCCCGGCCGGTTGGATCGGTATTACGAGATCCATGTGGATCTGCCCGGCAACCCCGTCGCGGTGCAAGTCGGACATCGCCACGCGGCCGGTTCGGCTCGCTTCCGCGACCGCGGCGGCAAGCTGGGGCGGCGCGGCCTCGAGTTTGCGGTCCTGGGCCGCCATCACTTCGCGCCCGGCGCGGTCCAGCACGAAAGCGTCGCTATAGTCGGAGTTCCCCGCCAGGGTGCCAGATTCAACTCCGGCGATTCGTGCGGCCGCCGGCTGGCCGCCCAGCGCCTGCGCCACCGAACGGGCGATCATCGGGTTGGTGGCGATCACCTCCGCGTCGCCCCGGCGCTCCCGCAGCCAGTTGGCGATCTCACTGACCTTGACGTTGGAGATGGCCAGCAGCGCTTCCTGCTGCTGCCGTTTGAGTTCTTTGCTGTGGCCGAGGTAGTACAGGAGGGCCACGCCGGCGACCGCCGCGAGAAACAAGGGGATCAGCAGCAGCGGAGCACGCTGAGCAGGTTGGTTGCCACCGGCCGCTTCACTGGCTGTGGAATGCATCCGCCGTTACAAAGCCCCTGGAATCGAGGATAACGCCGGGCGTGGCAATGGCGCAAGAAAAAACTTTCTATTCGGGCCTGTTTGGCTGACGGCCCTCGTAGGCGTCGATAACCTTCCGTATTGGGCCGTCCATGACCAGTTCGCCGTGGTCCAGCCACAGCGCGCGTTCGCAGAGTCCCTCCAGCGCGGCGGAGGAGTGGGAGACGCAGAGCAGGGTCTTGCCACTGCGCTTCAGCTCCATGATTTTCTCGCCGCACTTGGCCTGAAATGCGTGATCGCCCACCGCCAGCACCTCGTCGACCAGCAGGATGTCCGGGTCCAGGTGCGCCGCGATCGAGAAGGCCAGACGCATTACCATTCCCGAGGAGTAAGTGCGCAACGGCTCGGCAATGAAGTCGGCGATGCCGGCGAACTCGACGATACTCTCGAACAGCTCCTCGGTCCGGCGGCGGGAGAGGCCCATCAGCGCGGAGTTCAAACGCACGTTTTCCACCCCGGTGAGATCGGGATGGAAGCCCGCGCCGAGTTGCAGCAAGGCGCCGATACGGCCCTCCACCGCGAAGTGTCCGTCATCGGGTTCGACCAAGCCCGCCACCAGGCTGAGCAGCGTGCTCTTTCCCGCGCCGTTGGTGCCGACGAGGGCAACGCTCTCCCCCGGCTGAATGCGGAAACTGACGTTCCGCAAAGCGTAGAACCGCTCCTTGGCGGAGCGGCGGAACCAACCCTCGACGTGTTTGCGCAGCAGCACCCGCCCGGCGTGGCGGTAGAAGTACTTCGACACTCCGTCGCACTCGATGGCTGCCAATGCGCTCATAAATAGTCGTAGATGCGCCGTCGCAGCGCACGGAACACCAGCAGGCCCACCAGCAGGACAACAGCCGAGCTGAGGGCCAGTTTGAGCAGCAACTGAGTGCGCGGCGCGACGCCATCGAGCAGGACGTTTCGGCACGCCAGCACCAGCGCGGCCACGGGGTTCAACTCGTAGATTTCGCGGAACCGTTGCGGGATGCGGGCGAAATCGTAGAAGATGGGCACCAGCCAGAACAGCACGGCATTCGAGGATTCCACGACGTAGCGGATGTCGCGGGCATACACGTTGAGGGCGGAGAACATCAGCGAAAGGCCGCACACGAAGATCACTTCGCATCCCCACACCAACGGCAGCCACAGCCACTGCCAGTTGATGCCTAATCCCGCCACCAGCACCGCCACCAGCAACAGGCCAATTTGAATCAGCAGGTGGATGCCGATGGAAAGCACGGCGGCCATGGGGATGATCTCCCGGGGGATTGGCACGCGCTTGATCAGGTGCGCGTTCTCCACCAGCGAAGTCGTTCCGGTGACCCAGGCCAGGGTGAAGAAGTTGAACGGCACCAGGCCGCATAATACGAACACGGCGAAATGGGGGATGCCGTCATTGACGAATACCTTGGTGAAAATGAACCACAATACCCCCATGATGATCAGGGGATTGAGCAGCGACCAGAAGACCCCCAGAGACATGTTGCGATAGCGGACTTTGAAGTCCTTCAGCACCAGGTTCTGGAACAGGAACAAGTAGTCTCCGTGCCACTTGGGACCGCGAGATTGGAGGGCAGGGGACGGCAATCGCTAGCTCCCGAAACAAATCGAACTCAGATTGTACCGCGCGCCCGAGCGCAGCGACAACCTCAGCGACCTTCGCAGCGTTGCCTGGCCGCGACGTTCAGAAGCCGGCGACGTACCGGCGCGATTCGCCATGCTCGATCTGCGTCCGGGCGTGCTCGGTCTTCGCGGCTGAAGGCTTCGGTTCCCTTCCGAGTCCACCGGTCGGCGTTCCGAAGCTTCCACGGCCATGCGGGCACTCAATTGTCTAGCGCCCTAGTTGCAGATTTGATTGCCTCCCCGCGGAGCGGAGGTCCCGATGTGGGAAGCTGCTGAGACCGTTCCTGCCGCGACCGGCTCATCCCATTACCGGGTCTGTGCGGCTGCATTACAATGGGACCTTGCGAACTGTCGTCACTGCAGCGGAGATTCCGGCGAGCGGTGAACTGCGGGTTGCCGCTGGCGCGATTGTCACGCCTTCGGCGCGGGACCTGGCGATCGAGCGCGGGGTGAAGATTGTCGAGTTGGCGGCTGGGCAGCTTCCCGCGGTGGCGCCGCCGGAGAAAACGGTGGCGCTGGGCGCGGATCACGGCGGCTTCCAGATGAAGGAATTGCTGAAGCCCGTGCTGGCCGAATTGGGCTTTGCAGTGTATGACTGCGGCGTGGCGGAAGAGACGCCGGCGGATTACCCGGACATCGCGCTGAAGGTGGCTGAAATGGTGGCTGGCGGCCAGGCGGCGCGGGGTGTAATCATCGATGGGGCGGGGAACGGCTCGGCCATGGCAGCGAACAAGGTGCCGGGGATTCGGGCGGCCCTGTGCTATGATAGAAGTACTGCCCGCAGCAGCCGGGAACACAATGATTCCAATGTACTTACGCTGGGCGGGCGACTGCTGACAGCAACTCAGGCCGAAGAAGTTCTACGCACCTGGATGGCGACGCCGTTTGGTGGGGGAAGGCACGCGGCTCGCATCCGCAAAATCACCGAAATCGAGAAACGGTACGCGACATGGACAGCGCGCAACTCCAACAACTCGTAGCCGAAATCGGCGAGGAGATTCTGGCCCGGCTGGGCCAGCCGCTGAACTGCTGTGCGACGTGTGCGCAGACCTGTGCGGATGGGTGCGCGTCCCGGACCGAAGAGATTATTCGCGCGGGCGCGGACCGCGTCTCGTCATGCCAGCGGGTGGCGTGCGCCGGGCCCGGGATCGCGCGGCTGATCGACCACACGCTGCTCAAGCCCGAGGCCACGCGCGAGCAGGTGGTGGCACTGTGCCGCGAGGCGCGTCAGCACGGTTTCGCCAGCGTCTGCATCAACCCCTACTGGGTGGCGATGGCGGCGGCGGAACTGGCCGGCTCGGCGGTGAAGGTATGCACGGTGGTGGGTTTTCCGCTGGGCGCGACGACGACGCGGGCGAAGGTGGCGGAGACCGAGGAAGCGGTGCGCTCCGGGGCCCGGGAGATCGACATGGTCATCAAC
>PLEM01000351.1:0-12761 GCA_003137035.1 Bryobacterales bacterium
TCTCGTCCAGAAACAGCGTGCCTCCGTCGGCCATTTCCACCCGCCCGCGGGTGTGCGCGATGGCGCCCGTGAAGGACCCTCTGACGTGGCCGAACAGCTCCGATTCCAGCAGGTCCCTGGGAATCGCGGCGCAGTTGATGATGACGAAAGGGCGGTCCTTGCGGCGGCTGTTATGATGAAAGGCCCTGGCCAGCAGGTCCT
This sequence comes from Bryobacterales bacterium, assembly GCA_003137035.1. Lineage (GTDB taxonomy): Bacteria > Acidobacteriota > Terriglobia > Bryobacterales > Bryobacteraceae > Fen-330. Next base: position 202 of record PLEM01000351.1, read on the forward strand.
TTCCGGTTCCGGTTTCTCCGCACAGCAGCACCACCGAATCGGTGGGCGCCACACGAGCGGCCATGTTGAGAACGCGAAGTAAAGACTTGGCTCTGCCGATAATGTTCTCGAAACCGAACTTCTCGTCCAAAGTGGCGCGCAGGCTCTGCACCTCCTCCATCAGGTTGCGGCGCTCGAGCAACTGGCGGATCCTCTCGCCTAGCGTGCGCGTGTCGATGGGCTTGGTGATGTAGTCGTACGCGCCCGCCCGCATGGCTTCGACGGCCGTCTGCACGGTTCCGAACGCGGTGATCAGGATGACCGTGGTTTCGGGGTAACGGGACCGCAGTTCTTGCAGCAACTCGATTCCGGACATGCCCGGCATCTTGAGATCGGTGACCACCAGCGAGGGAACGGAGGCTTCCATCACCTCGAGCCCGGCCGCGGCGTCGGCGGCGGTGAACACCTCGTAGCCCGCTTCTTCGAGTTGCATCTGGGTCACGCGGCGGAGGCTCGCGTCGTCGTCGACCACCAGTACGCTCTTGCGGTTCATCGGACGGTCCGCTGATGCAAAGGAAGTTCCACGGAGAAGGTCATGCCGCGGACCGGATTGTTGCGCGCCGCGAGGACGCCGCCAAGATGGGCGACGATCTGGTGGGCCACCGGCAGACCCAGGCCCGTGCCGTTCTCCTTGGTCGTGAAAAACGGGTCGTAGAGGTGCCGCATCGCCTCTTCGCCGACGCCGCAACCCTGGTCGCGCACCTCAATGATCGCTTTTTCGCCCTCCGCGCGCGATGCGATAACCACCTCTCCGCCCTCCGGCATGGCTTGGATGGCGTTGATGACCAGATTGAGCAGGACCTGTTTGAGTTGTTCGGGGTCGCAATCGAACCTGAGGTCGGACGGGCCCTGCTTGCGAAGCGAGATCGCGGCGCCGTTCACCGCGTGCTCGGCCAGCCCCAGCACCGAATCGAAGACGGATTCCATGCCGATGTTCAGGAAGTTGGGCGACCGCGGTCGCGCAAAATCCAGAAAGCTGGTGAGCAGGCGGCTAAGGCGCTGGCATTCCTTGTGGATGATCTCGAGGCACTCGGCCGTCTTCTCCGCGGAGGAGTGGCCCCGGCGCAGAATCCCGACCGCACCCGCGATGCTCGCCAGCGGATTGCGGATCTCGTGCGCCAGGCCGGCGGAGAGCTGCCCAAGCGCGGACAGCCGTTCGGCCTGTTTCATGCGCTCGAAGTTCTCCTGCAATTCCTCGTAGACTTTGGACAGGCGCTGGGCGGTCTCCTCGGAGGCGCGCTTCTGCTTCCGCTCCCTCTCGGCAAGCAGGCCGGAGAGGACCCCTACGGAACAGAAGATCGGGAGTCCCCAATATCGGGTTGGCGAGGTATCGGGGGCCCGGCCCAAAACAGTCTCGACAGGGCTGAGAAGACACAAGGAAGCCAGCAGGGCCGTTCCCAGCCCGCCCGGCCAGCCATGACGAAGGCCGGCATAAACGATGGGCAGATAGAGCAGATGTTGAAGCAGGTACCGCCAGGGCGCCGGGGACTCCGGCGCCGCCGCGTGCAAGCAGGCGATCGCCACCGTGGCGGCCGCGATGGCGGCAGCGTCTTTGCAAACCCAGCCGCCCCGTTTCTGAGCCGGCGCGGCGTGGCGCGGCTGGTGAGTCGTGGTGGCCATGAAAACGCACTTACGTGGTGCGCGGTAAGATGGAGTTTACCACAGGTGCGTTGCGCCTAAGTCCGCTCCCTGGCGGTCTGTCGCGGTTCGGTGCTGGAGCCGTAACCGCGTGGGGGCGCTTGGGCGCGTCACGGGCTTGCGCGAAGAAGCCGCCGGGGTTACCTTGGACTGTTAGGCGGGAGTACAGCTTTCGACCCCGAGGCGTTTCCTCCGGCAAGAGCAAGCCCATGTGGATCGTCCGACTCGCACTGCGACGGCCGTATACCTTCGTCGTAATGGCGCTGGCCATCGCCCTGCTCGGCGGCGCGGCCATCTACACCATGCCGGTGGACATCTTCCCGTACATCGACATCCCGGTGGTGAGCGTCATCTGGAGCTACCAGGGGATTTCGCCGGAGGAGATGGAGAAGCGGATCGTCACGGTCTACGAGCGCTCGCTGACCACCACGGTGAACGACGTCGAGCACATCGAGTCGCAATCCTTCAACGGCGCCGCGGTCATACGAATCTACTTCCAGCCCAATGCCAAGGTCGAGATGGGCCTGGCGCAGGTCACGGCGATGTCGCAGACCATGCTGCGCATCCTGCCCCCCGGCATCTTCCCGCCTAGCGTGATCAAGTACGACGCCTCCAGCGTCCCGATTCTCCAGTTGGGGCTGGGGAGTAAGACTCTCTCCGAGCAGGAGCTGTTCGACCTGGGCCAGAACTTCATCCGGACGCAGCTCGCTACGGTGCAGGGAGCCTCGGTCCCGCTTCCCTACGGCGGCAAAATGCGCCAGGTCATGGTGGATATCGATCCGGCGGCGCTGTACGCCTACCAGTTGTCGGCCAGCGACATCTCGGCGGCCATCTCCTCCCAGAACCTGATCCTGCCGGCGGGCACGGCCAAGTTGGGCGACCGGGATTACCAGGTGAAACTCAACAGCAGTCCCCGGCTGCTGGACGAGTTGAACGACCTGCCCGTGAAGACCGTCAACGGCGCGACCGTCTACCTGCGGGACGTCGCCCAGGTGCGGGACGGCTACTCGGTGCAGAGCAACGTGGTGCGCACCAACGGAACGCGCGGCGCGCTGCTGACGGTGCTGCGCAACGGCAAGGCGTCCACGCTGGATATCGTGAACAAGGTCAAAGCGGTCTTGCCGAAAATCGCCGCCGGCTTGCCCAGCTCGCTCGAAGTGAAGCAACTCTTCGACCAGTCGCTGTTCGTGAGGGCGGCCATCAACGGGGTGGTGCGCGAGGCGGTGATGGCGGCGCTGCTCACGGGCCTGATGATCCTGCTGTTCCTGGGGAGCTGGCGCAGCACGGCGATCGTCTGCATCTCCATTCCGCTTTCGATCCTGACATCGCTCATCGTGCTGAGCCTGCTCGGGCACACGGTGAACGTGATGACGCTGGGCGGGCTGGCGCTGGCGGTGGGCATCCTGGTGGACGACGCCACGGTGGCCATCGAGAACATTCACCGCAACCTCGCGCTGGGTAAGTCGCTGGTGCGCGGCGTTCTGGACGGCTCGCAGCAGATCGCGGTTCCGTCCCTGGTCGCCACGCTCTCGATCTGCATTGTGTTTGTGCCCGTGCTGCTGCTGACCGGGGCCGCGCGGTACCTGTTCACGCCGCTGGCGATGGCGGTGGTCTTCGCGATGCTCGCCTCCTACGTGCTTTCGCGAACGCTGGTGCCCACCATGGCGCACTTCCTGCTGCGCTCCGAGATGGACATGTACACCGAGGGCGGCCACGCGGGGGGATCCCAGCCCAAAGGCCTGTTCCGGCGGCTGCATTCGGCGGCCGACCGCGGCTTCCAGCGCCTGCGCACCTCCTATGCGGGGCTGCTGGACTGGGCGCTGGACCACCGCAAAACGGTCCTGGCTGCGTTCTTCGCGTTCTCGCTGGGCTCGCTTGCGCTGCTGCCGATGGTGGGCGAGGATTTCTTCCCCAAGGTCGATTNNCAGATCCGGCTGCACGCCCGGGCGCCCGCCGGAACCCGCATCGAGGAAACCGAGAAGATCTTCGGCGCCATCGACGACGAAATTCGCGCCGTGATCCCGGCGGATGAGATGGACACCATCATCGACAACATCGGCATGCCGAATGGCGGGATCAACCTGGCGTTTACCGACAATCCATCGGTAGGGCCGGATGACGGCTCGATCCTGGTGTCTTTGAAGCCCGAGAGGCGGCGGCCCACCGAGGAATACGTTCAGCAGTTGCGCCAGCGCTTGCGCGAGAAGTTTCCGCAGGTGATGTTCTATTTCGAGGCCGCCAACATCACCAACCAAATCCTGAATTTCGGCCTGCCGGCGCCGGTGGACGTCCAGGTGGTGGGCCGCGACACCACCCGGAACTACGCTCTGGCGCAGGAGATTACCAGCCGCATCGCGCGCATACCGGGCGCGGTCGACGTCCACATCCACCAGACGGTGGACTTTCCGGAAGTGCGGCTGGCGGTGGACCGGGTCCGGGCCGGGCAGATGGGCCTGACGCAGCGCGACGTGAGCAACAGCATGCTCATCTCGCTCAGCTCGAGCGGACAGGCTTCGCCCAACCAGTGGCTGGACTGGAGAACCGGAGTGAACTACCAGGTGGCCGTCCAGACGCCGCAGCGGCGGATGGATTCGCTCGACGCGCTGCTGAATACTCCGATCGCGGCGGCGGGAGTGGGCTCCAATCCTGCGGCCAGCACTTCGTCTATACCATCCGGCCCGAGCCGTACATCGTTGGCTTATGGCAACCCCGGGGCCATGCCGCCGACGACTCAGTTGCTCTCCAATCTCGCGGCCGCGCAACGAGGCGTGGCGCCGCAAATCGTGAACCACTACAACGTGCAGCCGGTCTTCGACGTCTACGCCAACGTGGACCGCCGCGACCTGGGCGGCGTGGGAAGCGAGGTGCGCAAGATCGTCGGCGAAATGACTCCTAAGTTGCCGCGCGGGACATCGCTGGTGATTCGCGGCCAGGTCGATACCATGGAAACCTCCTTCACCCGCTTGGGGCTGGGGCTGATTGTCGCCGTGATCCTGGTCTACCTGCTGATGGTCGTCAATTTTCAGTCGTGGCTGGACCCGTTCATCATCTTGATGCCTCTGCCGAGCGCGATGGCGGGCATTCTCTGGATTCTGTTCGCGACCCAGACCACGCTTAGCGTCCCCTCGCTGATGGGCGCTATTATGTGCATCGGCGTGGCCACGGCCAACAGCATCCTGGTGGTGGTGTTCGCCAACGATCAGCGGGCCACCGGCATGAACTCGCGCGAGGCCGCGCATTCGGCGGGATTCACGCGCATCCGGCCGGTCATCATGACCGCGCTGGCCATGATCATGGGCATGCTGCCGATGGCCTTCGGGCTGGGAGAGGGCGGCGAGCAGAACGCGCCGCTGGGCCGCGCGGTGATTGGCGGCCTGCTGGTGGCGACGGTCTCGACGTTGTTCGTCGTTCCGGTGGTCTACAGCGCGCTGCGCAGGCGGCCGCCCAGGGATTACGAGGCCCGGCTTGTGGCGGAAGAGGAAGGCACGTCGCTATGAAGGACCTTCGGTCGCGCATCGATGAGTTGGAGGACGAACTCCGGGAGTTGCGAGGGCAGGCCGGGAAGCCGGCGCGGAGGCCGTCGCAGTGGGCGCTTCGTATCGGGCTGTTGCTGCTGGTTGTGGCGCTGGCGGCAATTTTCGCTCTGGGCTATTTGCCGCGCCAGCAGCGCGAGTCCCGAATCGTGCAGGAGGCGAAGGATCGCAACGACGCGTTGCCCGTGGTGAGGGTAGCGGCGGTGCGGCGCGCGGCGGCGGTTTCCCGGCTGGTGCTGCCGGGGACCACGCAGGCGATCACCGAAGCGCCGATCCTGGCCCGCGCGGACGGCTACCTCAAGCGGCGCTACGCCGACATCGGAGACCGCGTGAAGGCGGGGCAGTTGCTTGCGGAAATCGAGGCGCCCGAGCTGGACCAGCAGGCGCTGCAAGCCGGGGCGGCAGTTGAGCAAACCAAGGCGTCTTGGGAGCAGGCGAAGGCCAACTACGATCAGGCGCGCTCGAACGAAGACCTGGCGCGGGTGACGGCCGCGCGCTGGGCGAACTTGCTCAAGCGCGGCGTGGTGTCGCGGCAGGAGAACGACCAGTTGCAGGCCAATTACAAGGCGCAGGCCGCCGGTGTGGTGGCGTCGTCCAAGGCGCTGGCGGTGGCCACGAGCAACATCGCGGCGGCCCAGGCCAACCTGGCGCGCATCGAGAATCTGCGCGGGTACCTGAAGGTGGTCGCTCCATTCGCCGGCATCGTCACCATGCGCAACGTGGACTCCGGCGCGCTGGTGACGTCCGGGAATACGCTGCTGTTCCGCGTGGCTCAGATCGACATCCTGCGCACTTACGTCAACGTGGCGCAGGTGAATGCCGCTTCCGTGAGCACCGGTATGCGGGCGATATTGACCCTCGCGGACCGGCCGGGCGTGCAGTATTCCGGCAGGGTGTCGCGGGCGGCGAATGCGCTCGATCCGGCAACCCGGACCATGCTGGCCGAGATTCAGGTTCCGAATCCCGACGGCTCTCTGCTGCCGGGAATGTACGTCCAGGTGAGCCTGGAGACCACGCGGAAGGATCCGCCGCTGCTGCTGGGCGCCGATGCGCTGGCGGTGCGCGGCGAAGGGACGCTGGTGGCCGTCGTGGATCGCGAGGAACGGATTCGTTTTCGAAAAATAACGGTGGGCCGGGACTACGGGCCGGAGGTTGAGGTGCTCAGTGGGATCCAGGAGGGCGAGCGGGTGGTGATCAATCCGAGCGACGCGGTACGCGAAGGCGTCCGGGTGAAAGCGGTCCGCATGGAAACGGAGCCCGCGGCAGCGCCCAAGGCGCGATGACCATGCGCATCCCGGTTCTCGGATATGTTGCAGTGGCGCTGGCCTGCGCGAGTCTCGTTGCCGCCGGGCCGCCCGCCGTCACGCTCCAGAACTCTCCCAGGGTGAACGATCTGCTGCGCGCCGGCAATCTGTACCTCTCTCTTCAGGACGCCGTGGCCCTGGCGGTGGAGAACAACCTCGACGTGGAGCTGCAGCGCTACGGCATATTCCTGGCCGACTCGGACCTGTTGCGAACGCGCGGCGGCGGTGTGGTACGCGGGCTTTCCTACAACATCGGGGAGGCGCCCACGGGGATCGGCGGACCCGCCAGCCCGCTGCTGATCGCCCTCGGCAACCGCTTTGGAGCCTCCACCGTTCCCACCAATCCATCCGAACTGGGCCTGCTGGGCGGCATCCAATCGAACCTCTCCGTGCTGGGGGCCACTCCGCTCTCAAACGGTCCGGCGGTGCCGTCGCTCGATCCCGCGCTCACGGGGGCGTGGAGCTGGAACCGCCAGACCGTCCCGCAGAACTACCTGGCGCAGTACGGCGTCAACGCGCTGGTCACTGGAAACATGTTGGCGAATGCCGGAGTTCAGCAAGGCTTCAGTACGGGTGGACAGGCCGCGCTGGCGTTCAGTAACAGCCGCCAGTCGCTGAACACGTTCCATAGCGACTACAGCCCCTTCACCGCGTCCAGTCTCGGGCTGACCGTCACGCAGCCCTTGCTGCGGGGCTTTGGGCGAGGGTTGAACCGCCGCTTCATTCGCATTGCCGCGAACGAACGGAAGATTTCGCGGCTGCTCTTCAACCAACAACTGATCGCTACCGCTTACGGTGTCACCCGCCTCTACATCGACCTGGTGGGCCTCAGCGAGGACGTGCGGGTGAAGCAGCAGACGGTGGAGCTTGCCGAGCGGCTGTATGCCGACACCAAAGCGCAGGTGGAGGAGGGAACTGCGGCCGAGATCGAAGTGACGCGCGCCAACGCCCAGGTATCGGCCGCGCAGCAGGATCTGATCGGCGCCCGCGGGCTCGTCGAAGAGCAGGAGGCGATTCTCAAGAATGTCGTCACGCGCAAGGGGCTGTACGATTCCGCCGTCGCGGCCGCACACATTGTGGCGACCGATCCGCTGCGTGTCCCGGACCAGGACCAGGTGGAGCCCGTGCAGGATCTGGTGAGCCAGGCGCTGGCGAATCGCCCCGACCTGGGGCAAGCCGCGTTGCAGGTGGAGAACTCGACGATCAGCCTCGAAGGCGCGCGGAACGCGCTGCTGCCGCAGATCGACCTGGTGGGAATGATGCAGAACAGCGGCCTGGCCGGGCAGCTCAATCCTTTGGCCGTGGGCCCCGACATGACGTTCCTGGGCGGATACGCGGGGCTGCTGGGCCAGATCGCGGCCCGGAACTATCCGAGCTACGGAATTGGCGTGCAGGTCAATCTGCCGCTGCGGAACCGCGTGGCCGAGGCCGACGCCGCCCGGGACGAGGTGCAATTGCGCCAATCCGAGATCCGGCTGGCGCAGCTTCGCAACCAGGCGCGGCTGGAAATTGAGGACGCGCTGATCGCCATGCGCCGGGCGCGCGCCTCCTACCAGGCGGCCGGGGCCACTCGCACGCTGCAGGAACAATCCTTCGCCGCCGAGCAGGCGCGCTTCGAGGAAGGCATCTCGACCGGGTTCTTCCTGATGCAGTACCAGAACCTGCTGTCGCAGGCCCGCTCCACCGAGCTGGTGGCGAAGGCATCCTACATGAAGGCGCAGGCGGCGCTGCAACGCGCCACCGGCGGCATCCTCGAAGCCATGGGCGTCACGCTGGATCGGGCGCTGAAGGGACGGCAGTAGGAAAGGCTGGGCGGCGGTTTGAGTCCCGCTTGGGGAGCCACCTCCTATTCACCGCGTTACTCAGACTTGAGAGAAGCCATGTCAATGGAGAAGCGGTACTTCACATCNNCGCAGAAGTCGAGCATCTCCTGGGTCTCGGGGATACCGCCGATGGGCGAGCCGGAGAGGCTGCGGCGCCCGAAGATAAGACCGAAGGCAGCGACGTCGAGAGGCTTCTCGGGCGCGCCGACGAGGGTGATGTTGCCGTCGCGGCGGAGAAGTTGAATGTAGGCGTCGATGTCGTGATTGGCGGAGACTGCGTCGAGGATGAAATCGAAGCTGCCGGCGTGCTTTTGCATTTGGTCGGCGTTGCGGGAGACGACGACCTCGTCGGCGCCAAGGCGGCGCGCGTCTTCCTTCTTGTTGGGTGAGGTCGTGAAGACCACGACGTGGGCTCCGAGCGCATGAGCGAACTTCACGCCCATGTGTCCCAGTCCGCCGAGACCCACCACGCCGACGTTCTTGCCTTTGGCGACGCCCCAGTGGCGCATGGGTGAGTAAGTTGTGATTCCAGCGCAGAGGAGAGGCGCGGCTCCGGCAAGATCGAGGTTGGAAGGAACACGCAGAACGAAGCGCTCGTCGACGACTATGCTGTCCGAGTAGCCACCATAGGTGACGCCTCCGAGGTGTTTGTCGGGGAAGTTATAAGTGAGGGTCAGGTTCGGGCAGAACTGCTCGAGGCCAGCCTGGCACTCGGGACAGGTGCGGTCGGAATCGACCATGCAGCCGACCGCGGCGAGGTCCCCGGGTTTGAAGCCGGCGACGGCGGAGCCGACCCGGGTGACACGGCCGACGATCTCATGGCCTGGGACGCAGGGGTACACGGTCGGCATGACGTTGCTCCACTCATTACGGACCTGGTGGAGATCGGAGTGACAGATACCGCAGAACAGGATCTCGATCTGCACGTCGTGTTCGGTTGGATCTCGACGCGCGACGGTCGTGGAGGCAAGCGGCGATGTCGCGCCGCCTGCGGCGTAAGCCTTCGATTTGTACATGGATCTATGCTCCTGTCGGTTCCCTTTTAGCCTTCACTCCTGTGAGCCGCTTCTCTTGATTTCCATTTCTTGAACTCCTTCGCGTGGAGGTCGCTCAGCGGCCGGTCATCCGCTCGATGTGTTCGGGATACCGAGCCCCTTGCACTTGGATGCTCGATGCCGCGCTCTCGATGTTACGCAGATCGTCGGGCGTGAGTTCGACTGAGACAGCCCCGATGTTCTCGTCCAAGCGATGCAGCTTTGTGGTGCCTGGGATTGGAACGATCCACGGCTTCCGGGCCAGCAGCCATGCGAGCGCGATTTGGGCCGGTGTCGCCTGCTTTCGTTCCGCGATCTGGCCCAGCAGATCGACCAAGGCCTGATTCGCCTTTCGAGCCTCCGGCGTAAAGCGTGGAAGGGTGTTGCGGAAGTCGGAACTGTCGAACGTCGTGTTTTCGGTGATCTTGCCCGTGAGGAAGCCCTTCCCCAAAGGGCTGTATGGAACAAAACCGATGCCGAGCTCCTCGAGCGCCGGCAGCACTTCCTGTTCAGGGCCCCGCGTCCACAGCGAGTATTCGCTTTGCACGGCAGTGACCGCCTGGACTGCGTGCGCGCGACGAATCGTTCGAGCCGCGGCTTCCGAAAGGCCGAAGTGTTTCACCTTGCCTTCCTGAATGAGGTCCTTCACCGCTCCCGCCACATCTTCGATCGGCACGTCCGGGTCGACGCGGTGTTGATAGAACAGATCGATGGCGTCGGTCTTGAGTCGCTTGAGCGAGGCCTCGGCGACCTGTTTGATGTGGTCTGGCCGGCTGTTCAGGCCCACCCAGCCCGGCGCCCCATCGGGACGAAGGTTGAACCCGAACTTCGTGGCGATCACCACTTGCTCACGAACGGGAGCGAGGGCTTCGCCCACGAGTTCTTCGTTTGTGAACGGGCCGTACACTTCGGCGGTATCGAAGAATGTGACGCCGCGTTCGACAGCCGACCGGAGAAGAGCGATCATCTCGCGCTTGTCTTTGGGCGGACCGTAAGAAAAGCTCATCCCCATGCAGCCGAGCCCGAGAGCCGAGACTTCCAGGCTGCTCTTGCCAAGTTTACGTTTCTGCATTGATCCTCCTTCGCAAGCGGTTCTCTCATCTCCAGGTTAGCGTCGAGCGCGGTGGAAGCGGTATCCCGATCCTTCCGATTGATTGCCTATTTCTCTTGCACTGTTGACGCACGCACGGAGCCCGCAGGTATCATAGGGTAGAGGAGAGCGAGACCTTTGCTATGAAGAACCGCAGTGGAAAGGCGTCTCCGCTACCAGATCCGGCGCGCGATTTGCGGACGAGGCTGGCTCGCAAGATTGCCTTGTTCATGGGATCGGCAGAGCATCGGGCAACGGACATCCCCGGCCTGAGTTTACACCGGCGGACCGCCCCGACCGCTCCTTGCCCAGCGACGTACGAGCCGAGCGTGATCGTGATCGCACAGGGGCGAAAGCGGGTAGACCTCGGCCGAAACACCTACATCTACGACGCGTCGCGCTTCCTGCTGACGTCGATCGATTTGCCGATCGCCAGCCGGGTGATCGAGGCGAGTGAAGCGGCGCCCTGTCTCGCCTTCGCGCTCAAGATCGAGATGCCCGTGGTGCGGGAACTTCTCAGCCGGGAGGAGATTCAGGTGGCTGAGGCGCCGTCGGACAATCCTGCCATGGCAACCGGAGAGACGACGGCGGAGTTGCTGGATGCATGTTGCCGGCTCGTGGACCTGCTGGACACTCCGCAGGACATTCCCTTTCTCAGTGGCCTGATTGAACGCGAGATCTTCTACCGGATTTTGCGGGGATCGGAGGGGGCGCGCCTTCGAGGGATTGCCACGCTCGGAGACCAGAGCCACCGCACGGCAAGAGCGATCGCCTGGATTAAGGCGAACTACGCGAAGCCGCTGCGCGTGGAAGACCTCGCGGAAATCGCGGGCATGGGCGTGTCCACGCTGCACCACCATTTCCGGGCGCTGACCTCCATGAGTCCTCTGCAGTATCGGAAACAGGTTCGGTTGCAGGCCGCCAGGGGGCGCATGCTCACGGATGGTCTGGATGCCGCGAGTGCGGCCTTCGAGGTCGGATACGAAAGCGCCAGCCAATTCAACCGGGAGTACAGCCGTCTTTTCGGCCAACCACCGATGCGGGATATCCGGGCCCTTCGCTCGACGAGCGCTCCGACGCTGGAGCCGGTCGGCAATCGGTAGAACACTATCCGATTGTGTCGCTAGCGAACGCGGTGCGCCCGGGGTGTCACTGACGGCGGCATCTGAATACGACGTCGCGGATGGCGGCGATCGCGGCGTCCGGCCGGTCCAGTGCAATCACGTGGCCGCTGCCTTGAGCGTTGACGCGGGCGCCACGTGAGGAAAGGAGCGCCAGTTCGTCCTGCATCGGATACCAAATTGCGGAAACCCATGTTGCGCCAGGGCACGACGGCGCTTCAGAGACCACGATGAGCGGAAGATCGCCCAGCGAACCTGTCGCGCCGGCCTGGGCGAAACTCTCGCTCGAGCCCGCCATCTCCGCGAGCGTTCCTTGCTTCTGCCGCACCGTGCAATCGAAGCTTCGGAGCGCCGCTTGCATTCCGCTCATGGCAGTCCCGTACCAGTTCCCGCACCAGCCCAAGAGGCGCGGGATGCCGACCGGCATCAGAAGACGTTCCCGCTCGATCTGGCGTCTCCGGCACTCACAGGATCTTTCGAACTCCGGGATGCGGCGGGGCTGATCGGGGTGGCTGGAATCCACCAGCGCCATTCCGGCGTTGCCGAGGAGCGTGCGCAGCTCTTGCGCCATCACTCTGCTGGTGCGCGGCCCGAGCCTTGGATCGCTCCACCCCACCCCAGCCCGGTCGTAAGCGCAGACGCGCGCGAATTCTGCGACCTCCGGCTGGAGCATGCGCAGGCAGACGAGGCCTCCGCCCAGGCGCCCCGCCCGGCGCTTCATTTTGCGGGCGAGAAGATGGCCACGGTTCCGCCCGAGGGCGCCAGCTTCAGTTGCAGCGCGCCGGAGTGGCGCACGGTCTTTTCGTTCTTGACTAAGTGCTCGGCGTTCTGATCGCTGTCGGGCGCGTCTTCCCACAAGGTGACTTTCCAATTGCCCGCGCCCAGGAACTTCAGAGGCACCGCCAACTCGCGGGCATTGCGGTCCGTGATCGCGGCCAGATACCAATTCTTCCCGTTGCGCCGCGCCTCGACCACGTA
>PLEM01000351.1:12825-13043 GCA_003137035.1 Bryobacterales bacterium
GTGAAGGGGAGGGTGGCCCTGTGCTCGGGCGTTTCTCTTTCGCTCCACTTGTTGTATTCGTCGCCCTGAATACCTTCCTGCGTGATCTGGTTCGGCCATGTGCGGTTCAGGCCGGTCGGCTTGTACGCGCCGTGGAAGTCGATGAGTAAGTGGTTCTCGGCCGCGGTCCTGGCGATATCTTCGTACCAATTGACCACCCACTGGTCGTCGCGATCGAT
>PLEM01000097.1 GCA_003137035.1 Bryobacterales bacterium
GGTAGTCCTCCAGGCTTGGGTTTTCGAGAAGCTGGGCCGATATGCCGCCATAAATCTCGTTGGCGACGTTCTCGGTGTAGATCCCGTACACCGTTCGAGGAATCTTGAACGAACTTTGCTGCCCGGCGCGGATGTCGATAACCGCTTCGGGTTTGTCGGTGCGGACGTAGCTCGACAACGATTGCGCGGCAAGACCTCCCATTAAGGGGAAGAATGCCACGGATGCCACTCCAAACAGCCTCGTGCTCGTCTTCAATGGTGTAACTCGCATTCCATGAGTATATATCCGACTGCAGGCGCTGCGGCCCGGTTCTCAATGGGTGTCCCAGGCTATGGGGATCCCACGAGAACTTCCGAGCCGCCTCGGTCGGAGACGTCGGCAGCTTCAAGGGGACCGGCCCCACGTGAACTTCCCGCGGAACTATCCCGGTTCTCGTTCGTATATAGCTTCAGAGCGGAGAGCGCTAGGAAACTACCATGGCGAACGGAAACAATGGCAAGAAGAACGGGCACCGGCGGAAGCGCTGGATCTGGCTGGTCGGCGTGCTGGTGGTGGTGGGCGGGGCATTCTTCGGCGTGAAGGCCGCCTTCCGGCCCAACAACTCGATCGATCCCTCGAAGCTGGCGGGCGTGGAGCGTGGCGACATCGCGCGCTCGGTGGTGGCTACCGGAAAGATCGAACCGCTAGCGAAGGTCGAGGTGAAATCCAAGGCCAGCGGCATCGTCAAGCAGATCTTCGTGCACTACAGCGACTGGGTGAAGCGGGGCCAGGTGCTGGTGGAACTTGACAAGGAGGATTTGCAGGCGCACGTGCGGGAATCCCGTGCGGCGTTGCTGGCCGCCCAGGCCGCCGAAGAAGCCGCCGACGCCACCTATGAGAGGAACAAGGTGGAGGCCGAGGGCCCCGACCTGCCGTTCCTGAAATCCAGCATGGAGCGGGCGCAGCAGCTTAAGAAACAGGGCCTCATCGCGCAGGCGCTGCTGGAAGACTCCGAGAAAGCCTATCAACTCGCGCTCAATAAGCAGATGACCGCGCTGCGCAACATGGCGGTCGGCCGCGCCGACATCGCGCGCGCCAAAGCGCAAGTGGCGCAGGCCCAGGCCACCCTGGACCGCGCCGACGAAGACCTACGCAATTCCACCATAGTCAGCCCGATGGATGGCATCGTGCTTTCCCGCGATGTGGAAATCGGCGATGCCGTCAGTTCCATCCTGGTGCTGGGGTCGCAGGCCACCAAGCTGTTTACGCTGGGCGACGTGAGCGACGTGTACGTGCTGGGCAAGGTGGACGAGGCCGATATCGGCAAAGTGTACTTGAGCCAACCGGCGCGCATTGTGGTGGAGTCCTTCAAGGACAAGAAGTTCTCCGGCAAGGTGACCAAGATCTCCCCGCTGGGCGTGGAGAAGGACAACGTGACCACCTTCGAGGTGCGCGTTTCCATTCACAACCCCGGCGGCGAGTTGAAGGCGAACATGAGCGCCAACGCGGAGATCATCCTGGAAGAGAAGAAGAACGTGCTGCTGGTGCCGGAGGCCGCGGTAGTCTACGACAAGCAGCGCAAGACCTCGCTCGAAGTTCCCGATGCCACCAACGAGAAAGGCCGGCGGCAGATCGCGGCGAAACTCGGCATCTCCAATGGCGTGAAGACCGAGCTGATCGCGGGGCTGAAGGAAGGCGACAGGGTCATCCTCCAATAGGTCGCTTATGACTTTCCGCGACCTGTTGCTCGACACGCTACGCACGCTCTGGGCGCACAAGCTGCGCACTTTCCTCACCATGTTCGGCATCGCCTGGGGGATCATTTCGATCACCCTGATGGTGGCGGCGGGCGAAGGGCTGCGCGTGGGGCAGAAGAAAGTCGCGGACGATTTCGGCAAGAACATCATGATCGTCTTCTCCGGCCGCACGTCGATGCAGGCCGGGGGGACGCGGGTGGGACGCGCGGTGCATTGGGAAGACACGGATTACCGGTTCATCATGCAGGAAGCGCCGGCCTGCGAATGGGTGATGCCGGAGCTGGGCAACGACGAGCTCGTGCACAGCGCCTTCAACAGCGCTTCGTTGCTGGTAACGGGCTCCCTGCCGCCGTTTGCCGACATCCGCACGCTGCCGGTCGCCGAGGGCCGCTTTTATAGCTGGGAGGACGAGGCGCTGGGCCGGCACGTGGCCTTCCTGGGCAGCGACTCCAAGAAACAGTTGTTCGCCACGCGCGCCGCCCTGGGCCAGACCATCTCCGTGGGCGGCGTTCCCTACACGGTCATCGGGGTGATGCGGCAGAAGGAGCAGGATTCCAGCTACGATGGCCGCGACATCAGCAAGGTGTTTATCCCGTTCTCGAGCATGCTGCGCGATTTCCCCAACAAACCGCCCCAGAAGGCCCGCTCGGTGGACCGGCTGTTGGTCACGCCGAAATCCCTATCCGAGCACGAAGCCTGCAAGTGGCAAGTGCGCCGCGCGCTGGGCCGCGTCCACAATTTCGATCCGCACGACGAAGAAGCCGCCAAGATCTGGGACACGGTGGAAAACGCCAAGGCTTTCAATACCATGACCGATGGGATGAAGTACTTCCTGGGCGCGGTGGGCATCATCAGCCTGTTCCTGGGAGGCATCGGCGTGATGAACGTGATGCTGGTGGCGGTGCGCGAGCGAACCCGCGAAATCGGCGTGCGCAAGGCCGTCGGCGCCACGGCGGGCGCCATTCTCTGGCAGTTCTTCATCGAGACGGTCATCATCGTGTTCCTGAGCGGCGGCGCCGGCATGACCATTGCCTACGGGTTGTGCGCGGCGGTGAATTCGCTCCCCATGCCGCAGTATTTCGCCGGGCTGATCGCCTCCTGGGACGCGGGCCTCGCGGCGTTCGCGTTGCTGGGAACGGTGGCGCTGCTGTCGGCGCTCTACCCGGCCCGGCGCGCCGCGGCGATCGATCCCATCGAAGCTTTGCGCTACGAGGCGGGAGGATGACCCATGCTGATTGAAATCCTCCGGCAAGCCTGGGTGGCATTGCGGCGCAACCCGCTGCGCAGCTTCCTCACCATGCTGGGCATCGTTTGGGGCATCGTGGCCGTCGCCGTGCTGATCGCCTACGGCAACAGCTTCCGCGGCGTGCTGGTGAACGCCTTCGACGCCTTTGGCAAGAGCGCGGTGGTGTGCTGGCCGGGGCAGACCAGCGAGCAGGCCGGCGGCGAGCGCGCGGGGCGCCACGTGCATTTCGAGAAGGAGGACATGGACCTGGTGCGGGCCGAGGCCACTCTAGTCAGGAACGTAAGCCTCGAGACCGTGCGCTGGCTGGGCATCTCCTACGGGGACCGCATCGCCAACACCGCCATCCGCGGCGTGTATCCCGAGTACGATCTCATCCGCAACGAAATCCCCACCGAGGGCCGCTGGATCAGCTCCGAGGATATGCTCGAACGGCGCCGCGTGGTGTACCTGGGCGGCCTGATCCGGCAGCAGCTCTTCGGCGGCCGGCCGGCGGTGGGCGAAACCGTCTTGATCCGCGGCGTGCGCTTCACGGTGATCGGAACGATGGACCGCAAGATCCAGATGAGCAACTACTTCACCAGCGACGACGAATCCTGCTGGATTCCGTACAGCGCCGCCAGCGATATTTGGGACACGCGCTACGCCGCCGTAATGGTCTTCTCCCCAATTGCGCCGATGTTCGAGCGCGACGCAGAGCAACAGGTGCGCGAGGTAATCGGTAAGCGCCAGCGTTTTTCGCCCACCGACAAGCGCGCCATTCAGATGTTTGGCCGCGAGGAGTTCCGGCCCATCATCGACGGCATCACCATCGGCCTGCAGGTGCTGCTGGCGTTCATCGGGACACTGACGCTGGGCATCGGCGGCGTGGGGGTGATGAATATCATGCTGGTGTCGGTGGACGAGCGAGTGCGGGAGATCGGCCTGCGCCGCGCGCTGGGGGCCCGCCGCTGGCACATCCGCGCGCAGTTCCTTTCCGAGGCGCTGGCGCTTACGCTGGCGGGCGGCGCGCTGGGCAGCGGTCTCGCGACGCTGCTGATCGCGCTCTCGGGTACCCTTCCCATGCTGGGCCCGCTGTTCAAGGACACATCGGGAAAGGGCGACATCCACATGACGCTGTCGCTCGCCACCGTCACGGTCTCCATCGGCATCCTGACGCTGGTTGGCGTGCTCAGCGGCCTAGCCCCGGCGATGCGCGCCTCCCGGCTGGACCCCTCCGACGCCTTGCGTTACGAGTGAGGGCGCGCTTTCCGGTTGCCGGTGGGGCAGGCTGTCAGCGGAACCCACTGCGCGGGATTGACTGGCACGCCGTTCACGTAGAGCGCCCAATGCAGGTGCGCGCCGGTGGATCGCCCAGTGGAACCGATGTATCCGACCACATCGCCTTTCTGCGCCACGGCGCCTTCGGTGGTTGCGAAGCCGGACAGGTGAAGGTAAACCGATTCCAGGCCTTGTCCATGGTCGATGGCAACCGTGCCGCCGCGGAGATTGAACTTCCGCACGATTTTGACCACGCCGGCCGCGACTGCATGCACCGGCCGCCCGGCCGGAGAGCGCTGATCGATTCCTCCGTGATAGTCCCCGGTCGGCTTTCCGTTGTGGAGCCGCTTCACGCCGAACGGCGAAATCATGCAGCCGGGAACCGGGGCGGCCAGCGGCTCCGCCCAACGCCTGATTTCGCTGACGCTCTTCCGAAACTCCGCGAAGGTCTCCGTCTCGCCGGGGGATGGCTGTAGTTCCTGGATCTCCCTCCCCATCACGACATTCTGCGTGCGAAAGCGCGCGTCCCGCACCGTGATGGTGGCCGCATGGAGCACTTTGCCGTTGTCGCCGAGGAATTCGAGCTGGAAGCTGCCCGGCGTGGTCAGGACTGGCACCGGCATCAGTCCGAGCCGCCCGCCCTCGGGTTGCGGGAACAGACGAACGGTGCGGCCGCTCATGCGCGCCGACGTGGCCGCGCCCGCGTCGCGAACCCGGATGGTTTCCCCTTGGCGGGCCACGGACGGGGTTGCCTGGAACGTCTGTCCCCAGCCTATCGCGGCCACCAGAAACGCCAGCTTGCGCATGATTACAGCTTAGTACACGATGTCCGGACCGCTTGCTGGCGCGCGCGGCTCGGTTTCGATCCGTCCGGAACTGCGACCGTTAGGTAGCGGAGGTCGGCGCCCAAATCGTTGTGATATGCTGATTTGGGCCGCGAGGCCACGAAGGGAATTGAAGGCCAGGTGAATTGGATGAATACGCGATGGATGGGCTGTATCTATTTACTCTGTCTTTCGCTTGGCTCCGGATTTGCGCAGCAAAATGGAACCGCGGCGCAGCCCGGACCTAAGGCGTCTGTCCCGCCCGGCAAAGCGAGTCGTCCGATGACGCTCGAGGTGGTGGTAACCGACAAGTCGGGAACGCCGGCGCCCGGCCTCCAGCAGCAGGACTTCACGCTTCTAGACAACAAACAACCGCAGAAAATCACGTCTTTTCATGCCGCTGGGGGTGGCACCGCGACGGCGGATCCGCCCCTGGATGTCATTTTGGTCGTCGATGCGGCCAACGCTTCATTCACAAACGTGGCGTTCGCGCGGAGAGAGGTCGTGAAGTTTCTGGGGCGAAACGGCGGGCAGCTTGCCTACCCGGTAACGGTGACTGTGCTTTCCGATGCGGGAACGATTCTCGAGGACAGCCCTTCTCAAGATGGAAACGCTCACATCGCTTACTTGGATAAGCAGGAAGCCAGCCTGCGCACAACTCGCAGGTCACAAGGGTTTTACGGAGAGCGCGAGCGGCTGGAGTTCTCTATCGGCGCGCTCCGGAAGTTCGCCCACTATGAAACGGCAATGCCTGGACGAAAACTCGTGGTGTGGATTAGTCCGGGTTGGCCCCTTCTTAATGGCTCAGACGTAGATTTAACCGCAACGGCACAGCAGTGGCTTTTCGACTACATTGTCGCTCTTTCGGACGGGCTGCGAACGGCCCGCATTGCCCTTTACGGTATCAATCCGATGGGAGTCGCGGACGCGGCCCAATTCCGATCGTCGGTTTATCAGGGCTTCTTGAAGGGAGTGAAGAGGGCAAGTCAGGCGCTGCCCGGGAATCTGGCACTGCAGGTTCTTGCGACTCAAAGTGGAGGCCTGGTTTTCAATTCAGGCAACGATTTGGCGAGCAAGATCGCAGAGTGCATCGCGGACGCGAATTCTGCATATGTTCTCACCTTTGACGCCCTTCCCGGGGACGGCCCCAACGAATACCATGCGCTCGAGGTGAAGATCGACAAAGCCGGACTGGCGGCGCGCACGCGATCCGGGTACTACGCTCAGCCGGAGTAAGCGCGGCGGGGCGTCCGCCGGCCACCAGGATGGTCAGCCAGCGCATGCATACAGCTTAGTGTAGTGCGGCGCAAGTAACACACGGTTTGCCGAGTCGTGTGGGGCGGCTCCCCAGAGCCGCAACCCGACCCCCTGGCCGGGTTTGGCCGGGTCAGGGGACCCGGCGCGGTCCAGGGGGACCGCCTTACATGATGCCCAGGAATTGCGCGACACACCACTAGTACACGGTTTCCAGACCGCTTGCTGGCGCGCGCGGCTCGGTTTCGATCCGTCCGAAACCGCGTCCGCTCCCTGGCGGGACTGAAGTCCCGCGCGGGCTGAAGCCCGCCCCCCTTGACTTCTTCCCTGGTCCGGGCTATACCTAGGCTGGAAAGGTAATATGGAAACTCAATCGAGCCCCGAACTGCTTCCTGGCACGTTGTTCTTGCTGATCCTGCGGACGCTACGCAGCGGGCCGCTGCACGGCTACGCCATCGCGCGGCGAATCAAGGACGCTTCGCGCGACGGCCTTCAGATCGAAGATGGGTCGCTGTATCCCGCGCTCAACCGCATGCTGGTGAAGGGCTGGCTGGCGGCCCAGTGGGGCATTTCCGAGAACAACCGCAAGGCCCGCTTCTACAGGCTGACGCCCGAGGGCCGCAAGCAGCTCGAGCGGGAAGCGGGCGACTTCGACCGCCTGGTGCGCGCCATCCATCTCGTGATGCGCACCGCCTGAGAGGGGAGGCTCGCATGGCATTCTGGGAGGAAATTGCGCGCCGCATCGCCTGGATGAAAGGGCGCTCCCGGTTCGAGCGGGAGTTGGACGACGAGATCCGGTTTCACATGGAGACTCGCGCGGACGAGCTGGAACAGGAGGGCCTGGCTCGCGCCGAGGCGTTGATCCAGGCGCGGCGGGAGTTCGGCTCGAGCCTGCGGGCCCGCGAAGACGCGCGCTCCGCCTGGCAGTTCCGCTGGCTCGAGGACCTGTGGGCCGATCTGCGCTATGCCGCGCGAGCCTTCCGCCGAAACCCGGCCTTCGCGCTCACCGCCATCGCATGCCTGACGCTGGGAGTCGGCGCGAACACCACCATGTTCAGCGTGGCGATGGAACTCCTGTTCAGCGAGCCTTCCTGCCGCGATGCGCGGTCGCTGGTGCAAGTCTCCGTCGGCCGCCACGACTGGACGCTGATGCCCCACTATCGGTTCCTCCGCGATGCGCAGGTGTTCGACGGACTCGGTGGCATGAACATCGGCATGGTGGTCAACTGGCGCAACGGCAGCACTTCGTACAAGCTCGCTGGAACCCACGTGACGGACAACTTCTTCGAAGTGACGGGCATTCCCGTGGCGATAGGCCGGCCCATCGAGCGCGGCGAGACCGACGTCACGGTGATCACCCACGGATTCTGGAGGCGGCGCCTGGGCTCCGATCCAAACGTGCTGGGCCGCAGGCTGGTGCTGGACGGCAAGCCGTACACCGTGGTCGGAGTCCTGCCCCGCGACCACCGCATGTTGGTCGGGTTCGGCATGACCCCCGACCTGTACCTGACCAAGGACGTAGGCGAGGTGACGATCTACGGACGGCTGCCAATGGGAATGAGCCGCCCGGCGGTGTACGCCCGGCTGAAGCCCGTTCTGCGGGAAATGGATCGAGTGTTTCCGGACCGGGATCGCAAGTGGGGGGAGGGGGCTAAGCTCTCCGGTGTCGGAGGCATGGATCGCCTCGAACTCCAAGGCGGCGCGGGGATGCAAATGGCCGCGTTCATGGGCATGCTGGTGCTTGTCACCGGGCTGGTGCTGCTGATCGCCTGTGCGAACGTGTCCAGCCTGCTGTTGGCCCGCGCCTTCAGCCGTTCCCAGGAACTCGCCATACGAACCTCGCTCGGCGGCAGCCGCGGCCGCATCGTGCGACAGCTTCTCGCGGAGAGCCTGCTGCTGGCGGCGTGCGGAACCGCGGCCGGCGTGGCGCTCAATCTGATCCTCACCCGCCTGCTCAGCGGCGTTAGGATTCCAACCCCGCTTCCGATCGAGATCGTGATCCAGCCGGACTGGCGGCTGCTGGCTTATTGCGCCGGGATCGCCGTCCTGGTGACGTTCGCGGCGGGACTCGTGCCGGCCGTGAGGGGCACGCGCGCTGGAATCGGAAGCGCGCTCAAAGAACGCGAGCGGCAGGCGGGAGCGGGACGCTGGACGCTGCGCAACGCGCTGGTGGTGGGACAACTGGCGGTGTCGATCGTGCTGCTCAGCGCCGGGCTGGTGTTCCTCCGCAATCTATTGCGCGCCTCTTCGGCCAGCGTCGGGTTCGACACCGGGCATACCATCATGGCTTCCGTCCGCGCGGTGCCGGACTCCTCGACAACGGCGAAAACCGATAACCTGATCGGCGCCGCGCTCGAACGCTTGCGCGCGCTTCCCGGCGTGGAGAGCGTCTCGCTGGCTTGGGCGGCGCCGCTGAACCCGTTCCTGGCGTTCTCCAGGGTAGGCGGGGAGGTGCGTCCGGATACGAGCAGCCACGCGATCCGTACTCAGTACAACTTCAACGCCGTTGGTCCGGACTATTTTCACGTGATGGACATTCCCATCCTTCGGGGCCGGGCTTTCCTGGAGTCGGACCGCCAGGGCGCGCCCGCCGTCGCGATCTTGAACGAGAACCTGGCGCGACTTTTGTTCGGGCACATCGATCCGGTTGGCCATACGGTTCTCCTTCCGGACAATCGCGAGGTCAGGATCGCCGGCGTTGCCCGGAACAGCAAGTACGTCACCATGGGAGAAGAGAACGCGATGGCGCTCTACGGCCCCTTCGCCCAGCACGGCGATGGGTGGTCGGGCGCGCATTTCTTCATCCGGGCCAAGGGCGCGCCGGATCTCCTCTTGCGGCAGGTGAATGCCACGCTGGGCGATCTGGATCCCACGGCGGCGGTGGAAACCTGGGCCATGCGCGACGTATTCTCCTGGGCTCTGCTGCCGAGCCGCATCGGCGCGGGGGTTCTCGGAGCGATGGCGCTGCTGGGACTGGCGCTGGCCTCAGTGGGGCTCTACGGCGTGTTGCTCTACGCCGTCAGCCGGAGGATTGGGGAGATCGGCGTGCGCGTGGCTCTGGGCGCAACGCCCGCCAGGGTTTTGGGAATGGTGGCCGGCGAGAGCGCCAGGCTGCTTGGGGCCGGGATGGCGATTGGCCTCGGCGTCGCCGTGTTTGCCGTCCGTCCCCTGTCGATGTTCCTGGTCCCGGGAGTGCGCCCCACGGACGCGACGAACTTCGTCGCGGTAGCCTTCGCGCTCTCGCTCGTCGCGGCGCTGGCAACCCTCGCGCCCGCCCTGCGCGCCTTGCGCATCGATCCCGCGGTGGCTCTGCGGCAAGAGTGAAGCAGGGTGCGCGATGATTCGCGTATCATTGCATACATCAAGGTCTATCTTTACTACATCGGCAAGCCGCGCGACTCACGGGCCAACCAGATGGCCGAGGAATACGTGCGGCGCACTACGCGCTACCTGCATTGCGAGATGCGCGAGATCCGCCCGGACCGTTTCGACCCGTGGGAGCGCCATCCCGCGGGCATGAAGGTTTTGCTCGACGACGCCGGGCGCTCCCTGGATTCCGCCGCATTCACCGCCCTGGTGGAGCGCGCGCAGAGGGAGGCGCGAGACCTGGTGTTCCTCATCGGCGGCGCCGACGGCTTCCCCGCGGACTGGCGGCCGCGCGCCGATCTGCTGCTGTCGCTGTCCGCGATGACCTTCCCGCACGAGTTCGCGCGCGTGATGCTCGCCGAGCAGGTCTACCGCGCCGCCACAACCCTGCGCGGCCACCCGTACCCACGCTGAACAACAAGTACGAATGACGAAGGACGAAGCGACTGGCTGCGATGCGCCGCCGCCGGCCTTCACTTCGTACTTCCCAATTCGTAATTCGTACTTTTCCGATCGTTCGTGTATCTTCGTAATGTGAGGCATCGCTATCCGCTTTGGCTGGTCCTGCCGTTGCTCGCGGGCGTTTGCGCCGGCATCATCTTCGGCGTCGCCTACCTTCGCTCCCGGAGCTTCTCGAACGCCAATCTTCTCCAGCGGCTTCCCTCCGACGACGCGGTCGTGCTTTATGTCGACTTCGAGGGCTTGCGCCGCGCTGGGCTGCTCGATCTGTTCGCCGCCGCTGCCGGCACACAGGATCCCGAGTACCGCTCCTTCGTCGAGTCGACCGGGTTCAACTACGTTCGCGACCTCAACACGGCGCTGGTCTCCTTCCACTCTTCCGGCAAGTACCTCCTGCTGCGAGGCCGTTTCGATTGGAGCAACCTCAGCGAGTACGTGCGCGGCCAGGGTGGCACGTGCTACAACTCCTTGTGCCGGCTGGAGGGCAGCGCTCCCGAGCGCAAGATCTCCTACTTTCCGCTGCAACCGAACCTCATGGCCCTGGCCGTCAGCGAGGACAACATGGCGGCCACGAGGCTTCAAGGCCGCCGCAGCGGCCCCCGCCCCGAGATCCTCGCCGCCCCGCTCTGGTTGCTCATTCCCCCTGCCGCGCTCAAGGACGAGGCCAGGCTGCCCGCCGGCTTGCGGCCGTTCGCTCGCGCGCTGCGGGGCGCACAGAAAGTCGTGCTCTCGGGCGGCCCGGAAGGCTCCCGCATGCGGCTGCAACTCGAGGCCACCTGCAACTCGAACGAACAGGCAGCCACACTCGCTACACAGCTCCGCGCTCTCACGACGCTGTTGGGGCAACTCGTCGCCCGCGAGCATCAGACGCCTAACCCGCGCGATCTGAGCGGCATTCTCACGGCCGGCATCTTCGAACAAAAGGGGCTCCGCGTTCTCGGTTCGTGGCCGGTGGAGCGCGTTTTCCTGGAATCGCTGGCCGGCGGCGGTCTGTAGCCCGGCCGAAAGGCGTTACGGCTTGGGTCGCACCCGGGTAAACTGCGGCGCTGCTGCGGCAGCCAGGCGGGGGCGCTCCCTCACGGTCGCGGTTCGGTACAGCCGGGCGACCCCCAGCACCGAACCGCGNNTCTTCTGTTATGCAATACAGGCATCGGGCTGGGGTCTACTCTCCGAGCTATTTCCCAAGCGGCGTGAAATGGCTGCTGATCGTCAACGCCGCCGTCTTCGTGGTGGACTTCTTTGCTCGCGTGTGGTTTGAGGCTGACCTGTTCTGGCTCTTCCGCCTGGTGCCTGATCACGTCCTGCACCACTACACGGTTTGGCAGTTGGTCACCTACATGTTCCTGCACGGCGACCTGTGNNGCGTGGTGCTGGCGGCGCTGCTGCGCCCGAAGGAAATGAACGTCCCGACGCTGGGGGCTTCCGGAGCGGTCCTCGGCGTCCTGCTTGCCTATGGTGTACTGTACGCCGACCGAATCATCCTGTTCATGTTCTTCTTCCCGTTGAAGGCCAAGTATGTCGCCATGATCTACGGTGCAATCGCCTTCTTCGGCTCGTGGCGGCCGGGCAGCGGCGTCAGTCACGTGGCCCACCTGGGCGGCATGATCTTCGGCTACCTGTACCTCCGGACACGCCTCAAGCGCGCCCGCGGCAACCCGCTCGCCTCGCTACGCCACCAGTATCAGGAATGGAAGCGGCAGCGCGCCCGCCGGAAGTTCCAGGTCTACATGAAGAAGCANNCGCGCGCGCCAGCAAGCGGTTCGCTGAAGTGGCAAGGCAACTTCGCGACAAGCCCTGAGGCCAACCTCGAGCGCAACGTCTTCCGCCCCTGGCGCGTCAAACGCAATGGTATATTCGGTTTTGGGGGCGTCCATGAAATCCTGTGTCAGAATTGCGCTGCCGCTAGCGATGTTGCT
This sequence comes from Bryobacterales bacterium, assembly GCA_003137035.1. Taxonomy (GTDB): domain Bacteria; phylum Acidobacteriota; class Terriglobia; order Bryobacterales; family Bryobacteraceae; genus Fen-330. The sequence goes on from PLEM01000097.1 coordinate 12,060, forward strand.
GGCGTCCGGCATGCTGCGCATCGCGGCGCAGCAAGGCCCCAGCAGGGAGGGGAGCGAGACGGTCGCCAAGCCGCGCCAGAAGGGCGAGAAGCCGGCCGACACCACGCCGGAAGGTCCCAAGATCCCTTCCAAGTTCGACAAGACCAAGCAGGCGCCGGGGGAAGGCGTGCCGAGCTTCAAGAGCGACGTCATCGCGGTCACCGTCGACGTGGCGGTGCTCGACAATAAGGGCCACTTCATCCCCAACATTCCCCGCGGCAACTTCCGCATCCTCGAAGACAAC
>PLEM01000004.1 GCA_003137035.1 Bryobacterales bacterium
GGCACCTGTTTGGCAAGCACAATGATTCGCAGGGGCACTTTCCCTCCTTGGAGTTGTAAGACTCTGAAGACCCACCTGTACCGCTCGGCCCGCGCACCCTCCTCAACGGGGCCAACCGAGGAAGAGAGAATAGCTTAGCAGAGATTGGGGGGCCGGTGCCACCTGGGCGGCGTGCGCCCGAAGCGGCGAGGAGTTTCCGAGTTTCGCAGGCTTTTAGCGTGGCGATTTGGGTTTGCTCTTGGTGAGTTGTATTGAAAACACGGTACTTTTTGGCTTTGCTTCGTAATTTCGATGTGTGGGTCACGGTTGCTCTCTCGCAAAGGGCGGCGAGTGGCGCCGACGCCCTGCCTTAGGGTAACCGGCTGTCAGATGGGCGAAGGCCGGCTGAGGTGGCAAGGCTCTGCCGAGGCGGGGAAAAGAAATCGGGGAGGGGCGTTACGGGGGATGGCGGAGTGGATGGCGGCCGGGGGAATACTGAGCGCCTGACTGGGCGCGTGGGGTATATTTATGTTCGTCCAAGTTCGCTGACCAGGAGGAGGTGGGAACATGGCAACCTGCCAGCCGCAGATAGATTGCGTCCTAAACAGCATCACGGAAACGAAAAGGGTTGTCTTCTTCGTGGGCGCTGGCATATCAGTGAGCGCAGGATATCCTCTCTGGAAAGACGCAAGCCAGGCGGCCCTACGACTTGCGAGAGACATGGGGCTACGCCCAGGCGCGGCCGGCCATGCAGCCGAGGAACTAGGAGACGACAAGTACTACGAGTTCTTCGAGATCCTTAAGACCGGGCTTACGAAGCCCGCCTACAGCGGAATCGCGACGAGGGTATTCGGAGGCGAAAACCGCGCCAGCGAAATCCATCGTGCCCTCGTAAGAATCGGTTCGCGGGGGATCATCACGACGAATTTCGACGAGTGCCTGATTTCGGCCTGCGTTCTGGAGCGTGGCGGACCTCCGATGCAGGACATCCGGGTTGTCATGGCATCCGACAACTACTTCGTCGTGAAACCTCACGGCTCGATCCTCGTTCCGGATAGCATGGTTCTGAGCACCAGCGACTGGAAGCGCGTCGAGGCGGACAGGCAGCTCAGGGATTTCATCGCACAGACTGTGACCGATAATCAGATCGTCTTCCTGGGATATGGGCTCGGCGATCCTGATTTTCGCCACGCCTGGGACGATGTATTGAGCGAACGGGTGTTCCGCGCACCGGCGATCTACTGTTGTCCCCGGGGATCGCTGACGGCTGCGCGCAACGAAGAACTGCGTGAGAAGAACGTGCAGGTTGTCGAGTTCGCTGACGATGGATCGTTTGCCTTCGTGCCGAAGCTTCTGGCCGCACTCCAAAGCCGGGGGAGCGAGTTGCCCAAGGTGTTGCTTGCGCCGACATCTAGGCAAACTACGCAGGAGTTGGAGCGGTACGTTCTACTGTGCCTTCAGTTCTCGCCAACGCAGAGTTCGAGGCTAGTGCTCGTATGTAAGGCCATCGTGCTTGAGCATATCGCATCGGCAGGATCGTGCACGCTCTCCGAGCGGGAAGTTTTGGCGCATGGACGCGATACCTTGGGCCAGGATTCGGAACCGGTGCGAGACGCTATGCGTGCGGCTCTGGCCGAACTCGTGACCAGCAGGTTCATCAGCCGGGATGGCGACACAATCTCTTTCGATCCTGAGGTCGTCAAGCGCCTGAACGAGAATGTCGTAAAAGCGGAAACTGCCGAATGTGACTGGGTAGCGCGAGCGCTGCGTGAGCAGGCGAACGAGCTTGCTGTTCAGGTCGAGGTCGATGATGAGCGGCACGTAGCAGCGGTATTGGATGACGTGCTCTTGGCAGTTGGCACGGAGGTAGCCGAACTGCTTCTGTTCAGCCGACCGCCGAAGGGCGACCTCGACCGCGTTGAGGGGATTGTGGAAGAGTACTGCTCCAAGAAGCAGATCGTCGAGAAGGCGCGGCTCTATCGCAAAACCTTGAAACGCCTGCTCTTCGATCCTGGCGAGAAAGATGAAGATCTTCTGTTCAAGCGGCTCCAGGCGTACTTCATCACGAGCGCATACGTCCTGAACCCGACCAGCGAGAAACTGCTCGCGGACTACGCTCGGGACCACTGGGTGTACCTGGACTCATCTATCATCCTCCCCGCGATCGCTATGGGCCATCCCGCCAACGGCGTATACAAGAGGCTGCTCCACAGGACTCACGCCCTCGGAATGAAGCTCAAGGTCCTTCGAGATATGCTCAACGAGGTGCAGGCGAACGTCCGAAGCGCCCGCAAAGCCCTCCGCGAATTCAGGAACACTGGTGTCGAAATTCGGGAAGTCCTTCGGGGATACGTTGCGCTGAACGGAACAGGAAACGGCAACGTCTTTCTGGAGGGGTATGTCAACCAGCTCGACCGAGATCCGGCGCTTACGCCCGAATCGTACATGGCCATGATATTTGGGCCAGATGGCGGCAGCAGCGAGTCCGGTATTGAGCAGGCGCTCGGGGCCTTGTACCAGATCGAACGTGACGACTTGACGCCAGAAGAAAGTGACACGAGAAAGCTCGCCGACATCACTAGTTCGATCGAGCACCTTCGTAAGCAGGGCGGGCGCTTCAAGACGCGCTTACTATGCGAGCACGAGGCCAGGCAATTCTACGTCGTGCACTTGCGGCGCGAGCAGAATCCGAGCCTTGCGACAAAGATATGGTTCGTTACAACCGACCACTTTCTCACCGAGCTCCAGCGGCTCGAGCGCGAACGCTACCCGCTCCCAATGTCCTACACGCCTCGCACTTGGTTCCAGTATCTGGATCTCATCGACTCCGAAACGCGGGGCAGCCGTCACTTCGCCCGCCTGCAGCCGAAGATGCGGTTTGGTGTGGTCACCGGCGATCTCGGAATCGAGGCAATAAGAACCATTCTGGCGGAACAAAAGGCGCTCATTGAGAAGGGCGTGGTAAGCGTCAAGGAATTGGCAGAGGCCGCAGTGAAGGACTATCACGTCCGGCATTCCATCGCAAAGTATGATCGAGAGGTCGGATCGCGCAGGGATGACGACCTCAATCCTGCGAAGGAACGCGTTCGGAAAGAGATGTCGGAAGCAGTGCGCCAGTTCGTGGCAGTGCGGTCTCAGGAACTTGAGCTCTTGCATTCTGAGAAAAAGGCTGCCATCGACCACGCGACGAAGCTCGAGAAGCAACTCGCGAAAGAGGAGCACCTCGTGAGAACCCTCAAAAGACAGGCAAAACCATCCAAACGAAGACGGCGTCGGAAATAGACTGGTGGCTCGACCCATCGCCAGCGCCGGGCGGGATCGGCTCGCAGGGCAACGCGGCTAACAGCTTCTGGGCTTTCTCTTGGAGTTCCGTCCGACGCCGTCCCTGGGCCAGTCGCTCCAGTCCCCCGATGCAGGCAACGGAGAGTATCACAAGACTCGCGCCGGTCGGCTTCATCGAGGAAGATCATATCACGGTTTCTTCCGGGTTTCGAGACGAATATGGGCGGCTTGCAGGATGGATTGGTTGGATTTGCTCGCTCGATCCAACTCGCATGATCCAATGATGCCCCCTGGGGTATACTGAACGGGACCCGGGGTCCGAAATGGAGACCCGATGGAGATGCCCATGAAACTACGCAGCCTGTTTTCCTGCGCTCTGGTTTGCTGTCTCGCCCTGGTCGCGACTCAATGCAGCACGAAATCGGGTGAGACGGCATCCACCTCGCCGGAGATTCCTCACTTGCGGAAGCAGGGGACNNCCTGGGCCCAGATCGAACCCCAAGAGGGCAAATTCGACTTCAGCGTGCTCGACGGCATCATCCGGGACGCTCGGAGTCACAACCTGCGCCTCGTGCTTTTGTGGTTCGCGAGCTATAAGAACGGTTCGTCCAGCTACCCGCCCGACTGGCTCAAGAAGGATTTCGAGCGGTTCCCGCGCGTGCAGGTCGCGGGGGGCAAGAGCATCGAAATGCTCAGCCCCTTCAGCGATGCNNGACTCCCGCGACCGCTCGCCGGTGGCCAATCGGGCGTTCGAGGGGCCAGTGCCCAAGGAATTGATGGACTACCTTCAGGCGCACAAGGATGCACTAATTCCTGAGCTGGGCCAGGTGTGGCGGGCGGCCGGGAACAAAACCGCCGGGACCTGGCAGGAGGTGTTCGGCACGGGCGTCGCGACGGATGAAATC
>PLEM01000068.1 GCA_003137035.1 Bryobacterales bacterium
ACGAGTGCGTGCGCCACGAGTTTTAGTGGTACACAAGACCCGCTGCCGAGCGCGATAGACCCGCGGCTCAGAAGTGCAGGCCGCCGGTGCACAGCAGCACTTCGCCGGTGACGTAATCGGAAAGCGGCGAGCAGAAGAAGAGCACCGCGCTCGCGGCCTCCTCGGGCGTGCCCAGCCGCCCTAGCGGGCAAACCGATTTGAGCCCGTCGAGGAACCGCGCCTGCACCCCCACCGGGATGTGATGGCCTTTGACGTCGATGGCGGCGCCCTCCGCGCCGACGGGCTGAATAAGCCGCGTTTCGATCAATCCGAAGCCCACGGCGTTGACGTTGATGTTGTAGCGGCCCCACTCCTTGGCCATTGTTTTGGTCAACCCCAGGACTCCGGCTTTGCCCGAGGAGTACCCGGCTTGGCCGGGGTTGCCGTCCGTGCCGGCAACGGAGGTGATGTTGACCACTTTGCGCATCACGCGCAGCCCCTCGGCCGCCTCGCGTTTGGCGGTCTCGCGCAGGTAGGCTGAGGCCGCGCGCAGAATGCGGAACGGCGCGGTGATGTGAATGTCCAGCATGGCCTGAAACTGCTCGTCGCTGGTCTTCTGAATGACGTTGTCCCAGGTGTATCCGGCGTTGTTGACGATGATGTCGATCGCGCCGAAGGCCGCCAAGGTAGCGTCTACAAGCTGCTGCGGAAACGCCGGCGCGGTGATGTCGCCGGCCAGGCAGGCGACCCGGCCACCGGCGGCGCGAATCGCCGCTTCGGTCTCGCGGGCCGGCGCTTCGTCGAGATCGTTGACCATCACCGCGGCGCCCAGGCTCGCCAGTCGGGACGCGATGGCGCGCCCAATCCCCCGCCCCGACCCAGTCACCAGGGCGGCTTTCCCATCCAGATTGAATCCCATGAATAAAGGTTAACGCGGAAGGAGCCTGGATGGCGCGCGAACCTGGCTCACCTTCGACAGCTCGGGGGTGGCGTAGTAGCCCGTGCGCGTCCGCACCTGGGGGTTGCTGGCCGCTTTCACGGTGACCTTGATCTGGCGGAAGCTGCCGTCGAGCGCCTGATTCAGCGGGCTGTAGGCCAGCGTGTACTGGTTGCGGATATCGTGGGCCACCGTGAGCGTGAACTTGCCGACGTCCGCGACCTGGTTGGGATAGAACGACTGGCCGCCGGTGGCGGTGGTGATGGCGTCCAGTGAGCGTTTGGCCCGCTTCGCCTCGCGGGGCTCTTCCTCGTTCAGCAGTCCGATGGTGTAGATGAGGACCTCGCGCTGCTGCGCCTTCTGGATGAGTTTCTCGAGCGCGAGCTCGCTGGCGTTGTCGTTCCCGTCGGTCACCACCACGATGACCTTCTTGTCCCGCTTGGCCTTCTTCCTGAGGTGGTCCATGGACACGTCGATGGCATCGCGCATGGCGGTTCCGCCGCGAGAATCGATACGCGCGACGCCTTCCTCGAGCTTCTTCAGGTCGCTGGTGAAATCGACGTCGAGATAGGCCTCGTCGCTGAAGTTCACGATGAACACCTCGTCCTGTGGGTTGGAGGCCTTCACCAGCGCCATGGCGGCGTCCTCGACTTTCTTGCGCTTGTCCCGCATGCTGCCGCTGTTGTCGATGACGATGCCCATGGACACCGGGACGTCCTCGCGCTGGAAAAGCTTGAGGGGTTGCTCGACGCCGTCCTCGTAGACGCGAAAAGCGCCGCGCGGCAGGTCGGTGATCAGCTTGCCGTGCTTATCCACCACCGTGGCATGCAGCACCACCAGCCGGGTATCGCTGCGAAACACCGGCGGCCCTTCCTGCGCCGGGAGGGGGAGGCAGAGCGCGGCCGCCAGCAGCGGAATGCAGCCTCTACTGCGTGGGCGCATAGTAGCCCAGCCGCCAGAAAGCCCGCAGGGGCGGCAGCCCTTTGGGCTGTACCAGCTTCACCTGCACGTGGCGGTACTTCCCATCCTTCTCGCGATTGCTGGGGGCGTATCCCAGCACGTACTGGTTGTGGAGCTCGATGCCAATCTTCGCCGCTACGTCCGGCAACTCGTTCAGATTGTCGACCGGGAAATGCCGCCCGCCGGTCTGCTCGGCCAATTCGCTGAGCAGGCTGGGGCCGGCCAGTTCTTCCGCCGTCCGCGCGCGGGCCGAAGCCGATTCGAAAATCCCCATGGCATAGATCTGGACATCCGCCTCGCGCACCAGGTTCCGAATCTCGCTCTCGGTGTAACGGCTGCTGTTGTCGCCGCCGTCGGAGATGATACACAGCGCCTTGCGGGCATTGTGCGCCTTCTTCATGGTGTTGATCGCCAGGTACACACTATCCAGCAGGGCGGTCCGGCCCCGGGATTGCACGAAGGTCAGCCGGTTCTGGATCTCTTCGGATTGGCGGGTAAAACCCACCGTCATTTCCGGCCGGTCGTTGAACTGAACCAGGAAGAACTCGTCTTCCGGATTGGCGGTCTTCATCAGTTGCGCCACCGCCTGCCGGGATTTCTGCAGTTTGGCGCCCATGCTGCCGCTGGTATCGAACACGATGCCGACCGTCACCGGCGCATCCTCGCTCGAGAAGTGCGTGACCTTCTGCTCGACCTTGTCCTCGAAGAGGCGGAAGTGTTCCTTCTCCAAGCCCGTGACGAAGCGGTTTAGGGGATCGGTGACGGTGACGGGGATCAGCACCACGGTGGCGTCGATGCGCAGACTGCGCACCCGGGAAGTCTCGCCCTCGGTCCCCGGGGCGGGTTTGGCGGGACGCGGCTTGATCGAGACCTCAGGTTCTTGCGGGCGCGCTGCGGGTTGCTTCTGGTCCTCGCCGGCAGCGAGGGCGCTCGCCAGCAGGAGCGCGCAGACCGCCCCCGCAAGGGCAAACCTTGAGCTTCTCGCAACCATCACTCGCTCTCCCCTCCGCGTCACGGCTGCGTCCATCCTCAGCATATCACGCGGGGCCGAAATGCCCCTTTCGGGAACCGCCCGAGACCATTGTAGATCCGATGCGCGGGATGTGCTTCGGGCGGGTGGGCCGGGGGGGTGGTGTGAAGCTCAGCGCGGGATGGTCTCGCCTGCCGGCCGGCGGTCAGGATGGAGCGAGCCAGGGAGTGTCCGTTTGCGGGAATGGGTTCGAACGTCGAGTTTTGATTTTCGGGGATGCAGCGGGCGCAAGAGGCACGGGTTGAATGGGATATGGAGATTGCCGCGGCGGCCCGGGGAGGCCGCCGGCCGGGGAATTTGGGTTTGCTTTGCACTTTTTCATTCTCGGGGCCGGAGCGGCCGGCGATGAGCGCGGGCGGCATGATTTCGCCTCGCACCCATTCTAACCGGCGCTCGACGGCACGGCTTGCGGTGGCTCACAATTCCGGGGGGTGGCCAGCAGCGCTGGCTGGAGCAACAAAACCCATGAAGCTGTGTGACTGGCTGATCGAACGCTGTCCAACCGGCGAGGGACGTAGTTACACGAAAGGCGTGACATGAACGACCTCTGGGGCCGGGCTACGGTGTCTTCGGACACCGCGGCGCGCATAGCTCGGCTATAATGCTTCCGGGTCCGAGGATCCGAAACGGTTGGAGGACCGAATTCCCGATCCTGCTATTTTGCGGCCGGCAAGCGGGCGAACCTGAAGGGAACGGGCAGCATGAGTCCAGAATGGGGCGACATCGACGAAAAGATCAAGCAGATGAGTAGAGCCAAGGCGGCGGAGTGGGAATCGCATAAACGCCAACTCTTGAGCGGCGGGCGCGACGACATCGTAGCCGCCGTTGAGCAATTGGTGGACATCGGCGTCCGCGAGGGCTCATACGGCGAAGCCACAACTGCCGGCACACGTGCGCGCGAGATCGGTGAGGAGATCAACAGATCTGGCGGGTTCCGGATGATGCAGGAAGTCCATAAACTGTTTGTCCTCGCGTTGTTTTCGAAAACGGAGTACGAGCAAGCCGCATCACTCTCGAGAAAGCTTGAATCGGCGTGGCACGGAATTGGCAGTTGGCTCGGATAACCGGGCACAAGGGAGAATGTGAATGGCCTGGCTGGCGAAGTTGTTTGGCAAGGGCGAGGGATCGACAGACTCTCCGAAGGTTCGTTGCTCGGTCTGCTACTCCGCGCTGAAGCCATTTTCGACGCAAAGCAGGGTTACGGTTGCGTCGCCGGATCAATTGCGTGGAAAAGCAATTCAGTGTGCGAAATGCGGAAAGATCAGTTGTTCTAACTGTCTCGCCACAATTCCTCCCGGAATGCAAGGTTGCCCCCATTGTAAGAGCGTCGCGATGCGCCCGTTCACGGGTGCGTAGACCGAAACAGGACCATCCACCATGCCAGTGCGGCCTACAGAGCGCGCTTTACTCAAGGGTGCGGTGGTGGGCTACGACACCTATGAGGTATACCGTGCGGGCAGCGAGCGAGAAGCCCGTGAGTTCCTGAACGGCATCACCGTCACCGAGGGACAGTACTACGTCGTCGTAGAGGCGCCTGCTGCGGTGGTTGCCAGGGACAGAGGCGGCATCTACAGCCCCTCGGCCGCGTGGCGCGGAAAAGACTGGCTTTCCGTCAGGTGGGTCGATGCCGACGCCGACGGCCGAGAGCTGTTCTGGCCACACTGGAAGCCGGCGCCAGAAGAGGCGGCCGCGACAGGCGGCACCGGGAAGAAACGAGCCGAGCAGGTCCGCCTCGCCCTGCGCAGGCAGTACCGCAAGTGCTTGATCTGCGGGCGGTCGCTTGGGCTTTTTGACCGGTTTTGGAAGCGCGAGAAGCACTCGGGGTGCAAGTGAGAGTGACCAGGCAGCCCCACACCGGTCGGAAGCCCGGCGGCAGGCCCGAAGGTTGACAGTCGGCGTCATGGTGCTGAGTGTATAATGCCTCGTGATCAATAAACCCGGAATCAGAGAGAGGATTGGCTCCATGAAGGACATGGTCAAATTGTCGGTCTGGGTCATCACCGCGTGCGGCGTGTGGAACCTCGCTCCAGTCGTCTTCGGCGGCCCAGCGGGTAAGCCGGAGCCCAGCCAGCAGCACGTGGTCCCAAAGGCAGGGTCTCCGGCAAACGCACCGATGTGGGCCCGTATCGTCTTAGACGAACAGTTCTCCGCCCGGGGAAAGGTGTGGGCGCTCCAGGAGGAACTCTATGGCATTCTGAAAGCCAATGGAAGGGCGCCGGGAAAGCTGGACCGCATCTTCTGCATGGGCAGCGCTCTGCGTGACACCGGCCTTCCGATCGAAGCTTTTCTGAAGAAATACGGCCCAGGAACACTCAACCAGGAACTGCAGCGAGGTACCGACTACCATGTGTACGGCCAGATCGCGTTGGGTTCGAAACCGGGCGAGGACCATTTCACATCGCTGTGTGCCTACGAGCGTCTCTTCGATCGGGGATTTGTTTCGAGCGCGCACAAGGTAGGAGAGGATAGCCCCGTTTCGGCGTCTGCCGCCGCAACTGCCATATCTCGCGGGACCGCGGCCAGCGCTGCGAACCCCGGCGAGCCGTCCCCGCAGGACGGAGGGAAGGTGTCAATTACAGCAATGCCCCAAAGCGTGAAGGTCCTGTCCGTCAAAGCATACAATGCCGATGAGTTTTCCCGGCAGGGCTACTGGTATGAGGACGGAAGCCCCATGGGGATGCCGCGCCCGACCTTCTCACCATCGCTCCCAAATTCAGCCTTCGTCGCGGTGCGGGTGAACATCGCGGTTGAAACCGATCCGATCAGAATCGACCAGTTGCATTTGCTTGCCAAGCCCAAGGGTGAGTTCACGCCCATCGCCAGCAAGCCCTGTAGCTCCGGCGACACGACGGATGATTTCGTCTTCGCCTATGACCCGGGGAAGCCCCAGTGGAATAGCGTCAGAAGGTGGACCACCATTGTGTTCCCCTGGAACGAATTGAGTTACCGCGGCGACAAATTGCTGTGGTTGAATGCGACAAAGAACTCCTCTATTTGTGTGAATCTCGTCTATGAAACACCAAGAGACGCGAAAGCACTAACGATGGAGACGTCGGCCAGCGCCCGTACGGCTACAGAGCCCCAACGCTAGCGGCGGGCGCGAGAGGTCTGCAGCATCGGGTGACAATCGGCGTCATCGCGCGGTGTCCCAACCGCGGACAGCCCTGTAGAGCGGACGTGGCCAACGGGGAGTTCGGCCTGGAGGCCNNAACGCGGGCGTGGACGCCCGCCCCACGGGGCCGTGCCGGGCGCGACCGGTAGCCTGTGCCACGGTGCAGAATCAATGAGTTGCAGAAGGCCGTGGCACGGACTTCAATCTGTGGCCAAGTCAGAGCCTCATCCTAGCAAACCGATCGCGGGTGCCTGTGCTAGAATCGACTGTGCCCCGTCGGATTTTGGGGGTCGTTCCGGCCCGGTTTGCTTCTACTCGCTTTCCTGGGAAACCTCTCGCCCTGATCGCCGGCAAAACCATGCTGGAACACGTGTTTGAACGGGCCAGCCGGGCGCGCACGCTGGCGCAGGTGATTATTGCCACCGACGACGAGCGAATCGCCGCCGAGGCCCGGCGCTTTGGCGCTCCGGTGCGCATGACCCGCGCCGACCATCCTTCCGGAACCGACCGCGTGGCCGAGGTGGCCGCCTCGGACGCCGCCGAACTGGTGGTCAACATCCAGGGCGACGAACCGCTGATTGCGCCGGAGGCGATTGACGCGGCGGTCCAGGCCCTGCTCGATGCCCCCGAGATCCCCATGGGCACGCTCAAGAAGCTCATCGAAGATCCGGAAGACTTGACCAACCCGAGCGTGGTCAAGGTGGTCACCGACCGGGCCAACAACGCGATCTACTTCTCGCGCTCGACCATCCCCAACGTTCGCGACGGCGAGCGCGCGGCGCACTATAAGCACATCGGCCTGTACGTCTACCGGCGGGATTTCCTGCTGGCCTACCCCGGGCTTCCCGTGGGCCCGCTGGAGCAGGCCGAGCGGCTGGAGCAATTGCGGGCGCTAGAGAACGGATACCGGATCCGTGTGGCCGAAACGGACTACGATTCGCCGCACGTGGACACGCTCACGGATTTGGAGCGGGTATCGCGGCTATACGCGGAACCGCTCCCTTGCGGTCGCGGCTCGAATCCGGAACTGGAAAAGGCACTTATAAAAAACGATGGCTAAGTACATATTCGTAACAGGCGGTGTGGTTTCTTCTTTAGGCAAGGGTATCGCCGCGGCCTCGATTGGCTGCCTGCTCGAGAGCCGCGGCCTGCGGGTGACCCTGCAGAAATTCGATCCCTACCTCAACGTGGACCCGGGCACCCTCAGCCCGTTCCAGCACGGCGAAGTGTTCGTCACCGACGACGGCGCCGAGACCGACCTCGATCTGGGCCACTACGAGCGCTTCACCCACGCGCACCTCACGCAGAGCAACAACGTCACTTCCGGCCGCATCTACGAGCAGATCATCAGCAAGGAGCGCCGGGGCGACTATCTCGGCAAGACCGTGCAAGTGATCCCGCACGTCACCAATGAAATCAAGGCGGCCATCCGCAAGGTCTCCTCGGGGGTGGATGTGGTGATCGTCGAGATCGGCG
>PLEM01000217.1 GCA_003137035.1 Bryobacterales bacterium
TGGCGGAAGCTAGTGGGAGTCGGACTAAAACTTTCCCAATAGAATCAATAACTTCCCTGCTTTCAATACACCCCTGACACCACTGGCACCGCTGTTCTCCCCTCTATGTTACCTGTATGTCACCTGGGGCCGCTCTTGGCGGGTTTTCACCGTTCGAGCCTTCCAAGCGGCGGCTCCGATCCACGACGGACGAACCCATCACCAGAAAACCCTCCGCAAGCCTCACAGCGCCTCCCAATTCAATCGGCACCAGCCCGTTGGAGCCACAGCAACCCCGGCGACAGCGGCGGCTTCCAATACTCGGCTCGACCTAATCCATGATCGCCAGTTCCAGAAACGGCTTCGAGATTCTCATGATCCGATCATCTGGACTCTCCTTGAAGCTGCTCGGGTCGCCAGCCGGGGAGAATTCCACATCAACCTTGACGAATCCGCATTTCCGGTAAACGTAACGATGCCACCCCCGAGTCGAGATGCCGCCCTCCCCCATGAAGACCTTCAATAGTTCGCCCCTCGTCATGCCGACCTTGATGGATTCCAGTTCCGGCAGATTGGCCCCTATCCAGCGTGCTTGTTCGGAACCGTAGGGCGTTGGGTTTGGCTCGATCCGCAGCAGCCTCAGTTGTCGCACCCACCGGGCGTTTCGCTTCTCCCCAGGCACGACCAACTGAAACGGCCCGTCATCTTCCGACAGCGGCTTCCCGTCTCGTTTCGTGACCACGTAGACGGCCTTGTCCATGAACGTCGAGTCGAGTTCAGCCCATGCAAAGACCGCCCGATAGCCATCTCTGCCTTCCGCCACGACGTAGTACGATGCCGCCGTCTGGTGAAACTTCTCGCCAGTCGGTGTTGCGACCTTGCCAAGCACGTCGGTCAGCAGAACGCCTTGGAATGTGACGGACGTTCCGTGATCGGCGGCTGTGATGGTCCGCTGCGGCAGGAGAGCAAGCTCCGAAGCGGACAGCGCCCAGTTAGGTCCAATTGTGATTCCCTCAATAAGAATCCTGGCGGGATTCTGACAGAAGCCGACGTGCAGAAAAGCGCAAAGGAGGAGAGCCACGTTGCGAACCGGCATGGTCCCTATTGTCCAACGAGCGCAAAGCTGCCCACAATTCCAGGCGGCGGTTCAAGACGGGCGAACCTGCCGCCAGATACCCCGCAGAACGCTCACAGCGCCCCTATTCGCCTTTGCCGCTGTTCCTGTGCAGATACTCGCCCGTCTTAGAGAAGTGCGCCGCAACCAAGCCCGGGTTTGGTTCACAGTCAGCGCTAATCATGAAGCGGAAGCCCATGATCTCTAGTGATAGATGAAATCCATGACCTTCTCTGCCTGATTGTAGAACATCTCGTCAATGTACGCCAAGCTGAACGTCTCCTTATCAGCGGAAAGGGCGAATTGGAACGAGACCGGCAGGTTCACGCATTCGTTGAGTTTGTCGAATCTCTCCGGGTGAGTGAGCCCCATCCAATTGACAACGGACGTTAACGGTTCGCCACGTAGTTGTGCGTCTTGCGTAATTTCGTCCTTCCAACCGAGACTATTTATACAGGCGGTGATGGCCGTATTTGTCGGTGGGCTATCTGCAATATACATTCCGCCCTTTTTCAACGCCCTGAACTTGACCGTCCCATGGAACTCGACAATGGTAGTTCCCTTTGGCGAAACGAAGGATTTCCACGTCGGGTCTTGAAACGTTCCCTCAAATGCTTTCCCAACGGTAGTCGTGTTGTAGTTCGCCAGCACTCCGTTCTTGACAACGTTGATGACGCCCGAGTCTCCTGAACTCAGGTTCGCTCCTGCGTCCTTGGATTGCGTCGAGCCATCTGAACCCACGTTCACTCCCGAGTCCCTGGAGTGACGGGCAACAACGATCACCGCAATGAGCACAAGGATGCCGAGAGCGCCCAACCACAACAGCTTGTTTCCGGTCTTCCGCTTTTCTGATGCGACAGCGGGAGCCGGAACTGGAGCCGGTGCAACAAACGGCGCTGGCGCACTAGTCGAACTCGGTTCGGCATTCACGGCTCCACAGTAACCACAGAACCGTCCGCCCAGAGCCAACGGCTTGCCACAGGTCATGCAGAAAGTGTTCATGTTCATCTGCAATACAGGGATTTGTCGAGACGCCTTGACGGGCGACCCGCAATGCCCGCAGAACGAGGTAACATCAGAAGCCAGTTGAACTCCACAATTCTCACAGAACATAAACGGTTCCTTTCGAACACCTGATTGCCACAATCCTATCGCCACCCACTTGATGGCCCTGTCTCCCCCAAGACCCTACGAAAGACCGCTAGCTTCGTCTCTGTAATCGCCACGGCTCAGTTCCAGCAAAGTGGACCCGAGGCATCTCGGCGACGAGCGGCTCTTGTCGCCAAATCATTCCAGGTCTATCGTCACCGGTTTGCCGCTCTGTTTCATCAGCGCTGCTCCCCATTCCCGAAGATCCTCGGGGAGAGCGCTCAGATCCCCGCTAGCGATCCGATTGGCATCGGAAGGCGAGTAGCGACCATGCGCATAAAAAGTCAGACTGGCACCACCGCCAGAATCCGAAAACGTGGCCACGATGCCTGTGACCGGATTGCTAGGATCAAATGAAATGGCGTTGTTCTCAGAAAGCGAGCCAGCGATGTCGCCTTCTTCCGGCTTCGATCTCCCTCGCCACGTTACTGTCATCGTGTTTGTCTGGGCGTCGTACTGGCACGGAGCGAAGATGTACGTGTCTAAGTTGTTCTCAAAAGAATTGAGAGCCATTGTGCCTTCCGATCCTTCGCCGACCAGATTGCCTGAGAAGATTCGATCAACGCTTACCCAGAATGCCTTATCGGGAAGTCTTCCCGCATACGTCTGAAGATGTACGTCAGAACTCGCCAAAGTCGGGGCGGGTGCCGAAACCTCCGCTCCTGTCGGAGTGGCGGCAGGCTGCGCCGAGCCTCCGGGCGATGTCGTCAGGCTCGAATCCGCAACGGGAGACTGCTTTGCCGCTCGAACCAGCCGTGAATTCGCCGCCTGCCAAATGTTGTTTACGCTGCCCGATGTCGAGATGAAGAGGGCAGCGCACACAACCGCAATGAGCGCCAAAACACCGCCAATCCAAAGAACGACTTTGAGCGCACTTCCCGAACGACCCTGCCCTGCGTCCTGAAGCCTCGGCATCACACCAGCCTTGATCCTGCTCCGAACCACCAAATAGCTAGGGAAGACGACAATCCAAAGGAGCCACATGCAGAAGAAAAGGAGAACGGGATCTACTGACAGTTGCTTCCAGTAATCTCTCAGCCTCAGACGGGACCAATCTATTGCGGCCCACAGCGACGTGCCAAGCACCATCAACCCAAGTAGTACCGTGGCAGCATTGGCATCCTGAAGTGCGAATGCGACAAGGACCCAAAGCAGGAGGAGCGCCAGTGTGATAAGGATAGCTTTCGTCACGGAAAGCATCGCAGGGGCCGAAACACCACGTTCTGGTGCGACATACGGCGCTGGCGCACTGTGTTGCGCTGGTGGGGCAACTGAGGCAGGACTTTCTGGTCCATCGGCTCCGGTCGCATACAGGGCAACCACAATCAACAGTTCGATGGGAAGCAGTAAGACGTTTACCAATCTCCCCTGCGTGAGTTCGTAAATCCCGAATAAGAAATTGAGGGCATTAGAACCGATGCCCCAATCCCATGCCCAGTTCTTTCTTGTGAGGATACCGATTCCGATTACCACATAGACCGCTACGATCACGAGATTCCAATAGCCCAGAGCAGTTAGCTCGTCATCCCTGTTTGTCGCAGCCACTACCAACTGAAGGAAGACCAGCACAGTCATGATCGCCGCCCAGAGAAAACTCCCTATAGCGGCGCAGGTGACAAGGGTCTTCTTTCCGCCAGTGCCAGTAGACGGATTGGCTGACATCGGTACAACAGATGACATTGGCGCACCAGTCCAACTCGGTTCGGCATTCACGGCTCCACAGCGACCGCAGAACCGTGTGCCCGGAGCCAACGGCTTGCCACACGTCGTACAGAAGTCGTTCACTGTCGATCTCCGATCAGAACGTCCTGGAAAGCTGGCGACATATCAGCATGGGCTTGAGAAGGAGAGCCGGGATGAGCCGGATCGATCCCAGAAGAAGTCCTCGGACGCAGCAGGAGATGTGCTTCAGTCGGGGTTGAACTCCGACAACAGCAGCGGAGAGTCACGGCTGCATTATAGATGGGATCTCGTCGGAGCGTGAGAGTTTCATGCTCAAACGGGTCCTATAGTACTCATAGCCCGAGTGCCCCCAAAATGGCCATTTTCAACTTCGGTAATGAGTTCGCTGACTGGTGAGCAAGCCGGACGCTTCAAGGCCGATTACGGCTGACCCGAGTCCTTGCCAGATGCCCCGCAGAACGCTCACAGCGCCCCTCAGTTCGCTCAACAGCGCCGGAGTGGACCTGGGCGTCAGCAGACTGCGGCGGCTTGTAGCGCCTGGGAGCGGTTGGGTTCACTTGGAATCTGAACTTCCGCCCCGGAGTACCTTCTTCGAGATTCTGAAGGCGGCAAATCTCCCGACCCCTCAACCTGCCGGTCGGCTACGTAGTACTCTTTTGACCGGGAACCCACTTTTGGATTTTCGCTGTCCAAACTTCTTTGGCGGCGGCTCCGAGCAAGAAGGGCGCACACCGCTGCCCGTTACCCCGCCCCGGCGCACAGGAAGCTCTGAGGACGTTCGCCAGCCGCCCGGTGGTATGTGTGACGGCATCCCTGGCGACGGCGGCTCCACGGGCCGTCAGCGGCTTGCGGTACGTGCTATTTGCTACAATGGGTGCCGATTGGAGGCGTACACATGCGCATTGACCTGTACACAAAAACGATTCTCACGCTCATCGCTCTGCTTCTTGCGGTGATCGTCCTAAGACCGATTATTCAACCGACGCCAGCGCTAGCACAAGCGAATATGAGTGTCCTCCAGTTTTCTCAATCTGGCGGAATGTTCTACTTCTTTGATCCAAGAAGCGGCGATGTTTGGGAATATAATACTCTGACTAGCAACGGAATCAAGCATTTCAAACTGGAGAAACTCGGACTGCCCCTTGGGCGGTGAGAGTGGCCCGGGAAGAAGTGGTCTAACGGATGAGCGAATGGCGGCGGTCGGCTATTGGGCGACCGCTTCCGCCATAGTCTGTGCAGGAGCCGGGGCCGTCTTTGGGACCGGAGGCTTCTTGACCGCCGTCTTCTTCACAGTCGCTTTCTTGACCGGTGCAATCTTCTTGACTGCTGCCTTTGCCGGTGCTGCCTTCTTCACGGCGACCTTCTTCACTGAGGCCTTCTTCGCTGCCGCTTTCGCAGCTTCCGCTCGGACCCTGGCCCACCGCTTCTTCGTGGCCTCGATGATCGCTTTTCGGCCAGCCACAGAGAGTCTTCGTTTGGGTTTGGCCGGTGCCTTAGCTGGCGCTGGCTCGGATTCTCCTCGAATCTTCGCCCATCTGCGCTGTTGTGCCGCCTTCATCTTGCGTTTCGTCGCAGCCGAGAACTTCCTGCGCTTTCGTGGAGCGGATTCTGGTGTGGCAGCGGCTCTTGCGGGGCCACCCGGTAGCATGGCTCGGACCTGGGCGATCTGAGCCTCGATGTGCTGCTTTTGCGCTTCGAGGCCAACAAGGGCGGCTTCTAGGAGGGTGCGGTTGAGTGTGTTCATGTGGCTATGAATGAGTGTACAACGACTCTTGGGTAGGTGGGTTGCAGGGATGGACCAAAGATTTGCGACGACAGGTACAGCACAAGCAGCGACGGCTCTTCAATCCTAAATGACTGTCACCGATCCAATCGCACCAGCACTCGTTTCCTCCAGTCGTCATACAGCCAGACGGAATCGAACTGGCTTCGCTGGATTCGCCTAACGAGTCGATCTCGCCACTTCTCTAGGTCGTTGTTCAACTGCGGCACGAAGGGTGATTGGCGACCCACGGCGAAGTGAAGAACCAGATGCAAGGGACACCCGTTCGTCGTGTAGCGGTTGCGGCACTTCTTCAGGAAGATTCGGACGAGCGGTTGGCGTTGGAGAAAAGCACCACCGTACACAGGGTCTCGATTCTTTTGGGCGATGCTGGCGATGCGTGCCAAACCCTCATCAGTCACTTCTCCAAGCTCGAAGTACGCTGGCTCACCGGAGACCAGACAGCAAACATCAGGCAGCGGCGGTGAAGCAGCATTGGGATCACAGGTCTCGATTGATCGTGGGTCGATGTCCAGCCCCGAAGCAGTGGCAAAGTCTCGAAACGTCTTCCACTCGATGTATACTTTCTGCTGGTCCCGCTTCAGATCGTTCCACACCGTTTCTCGCTTGTCGATGGGCAACCGTTCGTACCACTGGTAGAACGCAGCGGGTTCCCATATCGTCTTTGATCGAGCCATGTCTGTTCTTCAACGAGTCTCAAGATGTTCTCGGAGTGCGTACCGCAGAGTCCAACCGCCGATGGATCAACGAAGCGATGGTCAGAAGATCAAGGGCGTCCTGCTCGGTGACCGTCCATGAGATTTTCGGCGCATGGGCAGTCACGTTACGGAATGCACCGAACATGCCCTTGATGAGATTCATCAGCCCCTTTTGTTCATCTCGTTCGGTCTCCGTTTGCAGACGGTTCAGCGCCAAGAAGGGCATCCCGGCCTGTCCAATCCCGAAGGCTTGATCCACCAGTGCCGCACCATCGCCCGTCAACCCGGACATCCTGCGAATCTTCTCGGCGACGCTCTTGGTTGCCTCGAAAACGGCATGGAAGTAGTTGTTCTGGACGAGTTCAGCCTTGCAGAAAGTGAGAACGTCATGATGGACGCCACGCCGCTGAAGCTCGGCCTTGAGGCGGTTCGCACGTTCCTGAGCCTCGTCCAAGGTGGCGGCGGCTTGCTGCTTCTTGAGCTTCCCGTTCTTCTCAAGGCTGTAGCCCGAGAAGATGAGCACCTGATTGAGTTCGGTGCGGCGATCCTCAAACAGATCGGGGTTGCCGGTGTACCGAACCGGGTCCATCGCCGCATAGAGGAACCGGACCACGTTGTTTCCGCATCCGTCCTGTCTCTGACGATTGCACAGTGCGAAAAAGAGCCGCTTCCATTTCGTTGCGGCGGGGTCGCCGTCTTCGATGCCAGCTTGCTGGAGAATCCGGCCAATCTCCGAACCCGTCAGGCCGGAACTGGTATCGCCAAGAGTCCTACAAATACCTTCGAGATGCGACTCATCGAATGAAGGAACAACATCCGCCATATCAGACCTCCGAACCGGAAGCCAGCGTCCCGGACATCGGCACGTTGTTACGGGTGGCCCGTTTTCTCAACTTCGTGCGAATCGTACAGAAACAGCGCCAAGGTAGTCGCCGCTCCAACAGCGAGCCTCGCATGGCGCTTCTCAAGACCGACGTGATGCGTCAGCTTGCCGTGCCCTGTGCCGTAGAGATTCCTGAGTTCGGCGAGTTGATGGCCGATTGAACCTAGATTGTTCAGCAACACGGTAATTGTCTTCCCCGTACCGACCGAGCTTACGAGATTGTCGGGAATGACTTTCACCGTCTTGATTGTCATTTTCACAAGGGCCGGAAGGTCCTCATTCTTGGCAAACGACACGCCACGCTCACTCAGAATTGTCTTGCAAAGCGTTTCGATGAACTCCTTGGCGGTGCCGATTGCGAGTTCGGGGTCCTTGTCAATGGCATCCTCCAGGCGTCGAATCTGCTGACTGACGTACTGTCCACTCAGGCGCTCGGCAACCGCCCTTGCCTGCTCCAACTTCGGAAGTGCGCCATCTGCGATCAGGCGATAGCCGAAAAAGGGCCTGCGGGAAATCTCCTTCACTACGTAAAGCTCCCACCCGTCGATGCCCAGATGCGAGTTGTACTCCCTAACCATCGCCCATGCCTCATCCGTATTGGGCCGAACGATAGGATCTAGGGTTTCTGCGAGGAATCTCAGGAACGGCTCGTCGGGACCATGAAGCAGATTGAACCGAGTGTCGGTGAAGACCCAAGCCTGCGGCCAGTCGTTGTTCCGTGTTCGGTGCTGCCAGATGTCTCCAGCAGCATCTTGGAAGCGATGGTCCGTCGAGGGTAGTTTGCTCAGATCGTAGAGTCGGGAAAGGAACTCTTCCTCGTCGAGCGCCCCCGACCACTGTTTTGCTATCGACAGGTAGTCGATGATCGCCCGTCTTGTGAACTCGCTGATCGTCTGGTCGGGTTCGTTCATCATCGCTCCAAGAGCATCCGTCCCTCAATTCACCGCATACACGCTCTTCCCCTGTCCGCTGTACGTCTCATAGAAGTGCTGGTAGACCATACCACAGATCGTCGGGCACCTGCGCCAGTTCACCATCACGCCATCGGTCCTACTTGATCCGCTTAACCAGAATGGTTTCGTCTTCATCTTCGACCTTCAGGCGACACCCTACTGCCGTTTGATAGATGGTCACATCAGGACGATACGAATAGGAGTACGTGTAGGCGTATTCGGCCTGTTGCCAAATCTGCCCGTTATCGAGTTTGAAAATCGTCTCGCCTTCCCAACCCGTAAACTCACCAGAAATCGTAGATTCAATTGCAGGAGCACAACCTGATCCGCTTGGCCGTGCTGGAGGGCGACCAAGAGGTTCGTCCTTCACAGCGCCCGCTGCCGACAGTACCCGGATCGTGTACGCTACGAGCCAGCGATCTAAAGCAGCCCTCTGCTTGGGGGAAAGAGTCGCCACGCCGGTTTCCTGCACCTCTCTCGGCGTCATCACTTGTTCAATTCTGAGCAACGGGCCTTGTGCCTGAGAACTCCACAGGGTCAATAGCAGAACGATGGTGAGCGTGCGCTTCATTCGCTATCCCTCGCTTTCCAGACGGTCATTCCTCTCTCCGCTTCATTGGAACCCGCAAACAAGCAGGACCGCAGTGCGTCGAATGCGATCTTGCTCTCTTTTCGGGTCGTGATCGGACTGAGGTTCATTTCGATGCTCCTTGCGGTGTCGCCGCAACTTGATCCACCACCGCCATCTTCAGACCTTCCCATTTGCACGGTGCTGCCACCCTCTTCACGGCCTCCAAGGACAACGACTTCGCTTCACCGAACTCCCGATTCAGGATCGCCGTCGAAACCACGTAGAAGTCCCACGCCGGAACGTGGAGCACGTTGGCCTTGGCCTTATCACGTTCGGTGTAGTGGCAGAAGACGTAGAGATCGGCGCACCGGGTTGGTTTGCCTTCGTACTCGCCCTTTGCCCGGTTCCAGAAGAGGGCTTTGCCGATGTCGAACCGGATCGTCGAGAGCTTCTTGTGTTTCCAGTTTTGAACGTAGGCAGCGGACTTCACTTCGATTCTGAAGTTGCCGTATTGGAAATCAAAAGGCTCCCATTCCACTCTCGGCTTGTCCACGACCCCGAGCGCCACGCCGACAATGAACTCGGCAAAGATTGAACGGTTCCGATTCGACAGGATATCGGAATAGGCCCACTGCCAGAAGTCGCCAACGGTGTGACCGGAGAGGCCGGGGATTGGGTCGTCGGCGTCCAGAAGCGGGTTTGTCTGCGGCATCGTCTGTACGCCGTCTGCGATCTTGCTGCTATCTTCGTTTTCCAAGGCTCGGCAATCCTGCTGATGGACCAATCGTATCCCATACCCTTACGTCAGGAACGTACATGTGGCGTGGAGGTTGAAAAGTGGCAAGGGCCACCACTGAGAACCTGGGGTAGCCGATCTTCGTGAGTTCGGTCGTCGTACAGCACCCGGCCTTGTTCAGTTTTGGAAACCACAGCAGCTTGTCGAGGTAGGCAGGCACCAACAGCGTGAGCTTGCCCTTTGAAACCTCTACGGATGACATCTCATCGGCCTTGGCTGAAACCATACTTTGAGGAAACTCGGTCACATCGCCGAAGACGGTGAGTTCGCATCGGAGTACCCACTCCCCACGGTAGGGCAGGTTCTCGATTTCCTTGAACCGCTGACGTGCCGAATTCCAAGCCACTGCAAGATTCGCCTTCCAAAGCAGATCAGAGTTGCCGTTTTGGAAGCCTACGTCCAAATACGCCATTTGCGGATGCTACCACTACTGACACCGTCGTGTCAGCGCCTTCGATGGACACGCCAGAGGATTCCGGGTGAATCGCCGTGTTGATCCCGACTCTCCACCGGACGGCGGTGTCCTCGGCTCACGTCATCCCCAGCGCCTTCATCGCCGCCGTCATCGGATCGGAGAAGAACACGGGGTCAACCCGTTCGACGATGTCGCCCGAGACTTCGAGGAAGTTCCGTTTGTTCTCCAGCGGGATCAGCGCCTTCCTTGCGCCGTTGTCCATCACGACCTGCAACGGCTCGGCCAGGGACCGCATCGCCTTGATGTTCCCTTGGATGCTCAAGTCGCCGAGGATGACCAGGCCCGCCTGCACTGGGAGTCTCTTGAGCGCCGAATAGATGGCGACGACCAGTGCGATCCCGGCTTCGCAGGGCACGTGGTTGCTCAAAAGATCGATGGCTTCAATATGGAAATCCGTGGTGTCAACCTGTTGGCCGATGCCCATCTTGACCTTCTGGCCCATCAGGTACGCAAAGGCCCGGTTGATCGACTCCCGCATCGGCCCCTCGACCCCGCCAGCGATCTTGAGCTTGCCAGTTCCGGGTGAGCAACCGACTTCAAGACGATAGAGGCCGACCTTTGCATGATCGTCCACCGATGACGTGTACACCGATCCTGGGGCCAGCGGGTCGAGCGAGATCATGTCTCGACCGCCCTGCTCCGGGACGCCAACGAACTTCTCTTCTCGTGATTCATTGTCGATCAGCGAAAACGACGTTTGATGGAACTCGAAGGAACCCATCTTCTTGAGTTGTTCCTTCACCCGGCGACGGCCTTCGAGGGACAACTCGACCAGTTCGGCGACGTCATCCTTGGACAGTTCTCCGTTCGGATAGATCAGTTTGACCAAGCCCGATACCGTCTTCCGCACTGCTTTGACATCACGTGATTTCAGGTGCGCACCCAGCGAGAAGTGCCGATCCAGGATTTCGGTGAAGGTGTGCTTCCGTAGCTCTCGAAGGGCCTCTGCCAGGTAATCCACAACGAAGCCGTAATGACTGGTGAAGAACTCCACCTTCATCTTTGGCATCTCCCAGCCTGGGATGTAGAAGTGGATTCGGTCGAGGAACGCCATGTCCTCTCGGATCACGTCGGGCATTGGCATGAACAGATGCGATGACCGCACCATCATTTCGACCGGCTGGTTCGTGTTCCCGAACATGGCGATAGAAGCCATGCCGGACAGGGAATCCCTTCCACGGGCGAATGTCCCTGACTCGCAGTAGGTCTTGAGCGTCGTCACAACTTCCTTGGGCATCTTTTGGAGGTCGCCCACTTCGTCGAAGCCAATGGCGTCCCAGATTCCAACCAATCCCATCTTGCCGCTGGCCATGTTGAAAAACAGATTGGCCACGGTCGTTGCTCCAGTGAGCAGGATGGTGTACGGCGACAACTCCTGATAGCCGTAGCTTTTCCCGGTCTCACGTGGGCCAAGTTCCACCAAGTTGTAGTTGTTCTCGGCCAGCGGGATCAGCCGCACCAAGTAATGCAATTTCTGGCGGCGGTTGAAGTGCGACGGTTCGAGGCCGATGGTTCGCAGCAGCAGGTCGATCCACTCGTCGGTCGTGAATTGACTACGGCACGCCCGGTACTCTCCGAGGTCGAATGTCGCAAGCTGGATCGGTTTCAGGCTGTCGATCCAGAATGGGCTGCGCTTGCCCTTCTGCTCTTCGTCGTACTGGTGCCGAATTTCCACCTGCGCCCAGATCCCGCCCATCAGCAAGCGGTCGTAGTCCCGCAGGAAGTGTTCGGGGATGTGGACGTATTTGTGACCGAAGTTCTTCAGTTCGGCCCAGTACTTGTCGTCGTCGGAAACGTAGCGCACCTGCACCTTGTCGATGAGGGTGTGCTTCCCTTTCTCCTTAACCATCGACTGCGCCTTGTTGGCTTCATCAGGGCGGACGAAGTTCGAGGAGAGCGTATTGTTGACCACCTTCAACCCGGCGTCGATGGCAACGGGGTCGTCGGTCGCACAATACTTGCCCAGCAGGTACTCCAGGACGAAGACTGGGACGTTGGCTCCCACCTTCACCTTGCGAACCAAGTCCTTGCGAACCACCTTGCCCGCAAACACGGAAGCCGCTTTTCGATCAAGTTCAGGCATAGTTCTTCCTCACAGCGAAATGGCGACATCGACCGTCAATGGAGCCGTCAGTTCTGCACCAGTGATGGCATCCAGCAGGTAGACCCCAATCGTTTTCTGCGAAATCTCCTCGGACAGCATCACGGTGACGGTGTTCGGCTCGATTCGCTGGTTGTCGCTCTCCGAAGCCTTCAGTTTCACTTCGCCCGTCGCATCCTCGAATCCGTATGAGGCGCTAACCGGGAGCGAAACGCATTTCTTGTTGGCCCTCAGTTCGATTCGCACCTTGGGCGGTTCAATTCCGAACAGGCTGGACTGGCTTCCGGCGATCTGCACGGAAAAGAACCTCGTGGTCAGCTTCGCCGTGCCGGGGGTCAGCGTCCATTGAATGCCAGTCGAGGGGAGCGAGGGCTTCACCGACGAGTGCATCACGACCACGGGAACAATCAGTTCTTGAGGCGACAGTCCGCCGTGGAAATAGGCTCGGCCACCACCCTTCGATTTGAAGACAGCGAAGGTCCACGGGGTTGCAATGTCGAATTCGCTGTCCACTCCCAACGAAGCCAGCGAGGTCCGCAGATACGACGGTTCCGAGTTTCCTCCAACGCCCACCCATACCCGCCGATGCAGATCTTCCACCTTGCCACCGGGAGACTCGATCTTCATGTCCTCACCGATCTCTTCGGCAAACAGATGGCCGTGGTCAGCCACCAACACAATAGTCTTGATGCCGTGATCGGCCAGCACCCTCACGCCCCGGCGCAGGTCACGCAGCACGCCATCAAGCTGCATTCTCGCCTGGGCGATATTGTCAGCCTCACACAACTCGTCGATCTCCTGCGAAGTAATCAGGATCAACTGAGCGTTCTGGATGCCGTCCTTGACCCTCTTGGCTGGCTTCGGGAGGAGGTCTTCCAGTTTCGCATCGAAGACCGCCACTCCCACGTTCTCCTTCAGAAACGCCACCCGATCCTTGCGATCCTTGATTACCGTGCCACCGATTTCGAGTGCCAGCTTGCCGCCTCCAACAGCCACCACTTTGGCGGACTCATTTGCTTTCGGCAATAACGCCGCCATGCCGATCTCGGTAA
>PLEM01000234.1 GCA_003137035.1 Bryobacterales bacterium
GCCACGACCGCGAGGGAGTGGTTCCCACCGAAAGCGACATCCTGGAGTGGGCGCCCACCGACCCGCTGTTCCGCTCATACGTGGACGCGCATCTCTCGCGTCTCACCAAGACCCTCGAGATCACCCCAGCCGGCTCACCCGCCGAACGCGTCCTGGAGATGGGCACCTACCTGCAAGTGGCTCCCGCGCTGGGCAAGCGTCTGGGCTACGGTGAGGTGCGCGGCTGCTACTACGGCGAACTCGGCGTGGTCGAGCACCGCGAAGTCACCTCCACCGACGGCGAGCGCTTCGAACTCGATGTCGAGCTGTTCGATGCCGAGAAGGACGTCTTCCCTTACGCGGACGGGTATTTCGCCACGGTGCTGTGCTGCGAGCTGGTCGAGCACCTCGCGCTCGACCCCATGCACATGATGTGCGAAGTGAACCGCATCCTGCGGCCCGGCGGCCACCTGGTGCTCACCACTCCCAACCTGGCCTCCCTGCGCGCCATCTCGGCCATCCTCCAGGGCTACCATCCCGGCTTGTTCCCGCAGTACATCCGGCCCGCCGCCGACGGCTCCATCGACCCGCGCCACAGCCGCGAATACACGCCTTTCGAGATCCGCCTGCTGCTCGCCGACGCCGGCTTCGAGGTGCGATTGCTCGAGACCGGGCCATTCTACGACCAGCCCCGGCCGGAGTTGGCCTGGGTGCATCGCCTGCTGGAACGCTACGAGTATTCCACCGAGTTGCGCGACGAGGGCATCTACGTGGTTGGCCGCAAGATCGGTCCCCCTCGCAACCGCTACCCGGCCTGGTTGTACGGTGGAAGCGAATGAGCGCACTTACAATTCGCGCCAGCTTCCGCGTCGTGAATTCTTCGGTCGAAACGTGGAAGCCCGAGGACGGCTACGCCGTCGGCTACCAGATCCTCGACCCGGAAACCGATACGCTGGTGGTGGATGGCCCGCGCGCGCCGCTGGCCCGCCCGCTCGCCCCGGGGGAGTCCGTGGATGCCGAGGTCGAGGTGGAGTTGCCGCCCGAGCACGGCCGCTACCGCATCTTCGTCTCCTCGATGCGCGAGAACGTCTGCTGGCACTATCAGCAGGGCAAGCCATTCCTGTTGATCGAGGCCCAGGTGGACGAAGAGGGCGCACACCTGCTCCGCAGCGCGACGACGACGATGGGCGCGCTCGGCCGGCGCAACCTCTTGCGCTCCCTCGGCCGCGGGTTCAAGTACCCGCTCGCGATCGTTTGGCGCAACCGCAGCCTCATCCGCTCCATGGTGCGCCGCGACGTCCTGGGCCGCTACCGCGGCTCCTTCGGCGGCGTCTTCTGGACCCTGCTCAACCCGCTCCTGCTGATGACGACTTACTTCTTCGTCTTCGGCATCGTGTTGCGCGCCCGCTTTCACGGCGACCCCTCCCGCGCCGGGTTCGTCCTGTACTTCCTGTGCGGGATGCTACCTTGGCTGGCCTTCAGTGAAGCCGCCGGCCGCGCGCCCTTCGTGGTCCTCGAACACCGCAACTTCGTCAAGAAGCTGGTATTCCCGCTGGAGACGCTCCCGGTAAATCTGACGGCCGCCGGGCTGGTTACCGAGCTGTTTGCGCTGCTGGTGTTCGTCGTTGGCCTGCTGCTGGCCCGCGGCGGAGTGCCCGCTACGGTGGCCTGGCTGCCCCTGCTGCTGATTCCCCAGTTGCTGTTGACGCTGGGCCTGTGCTGGTTCCTGGCCGCCCTGGGCGTCTATGTCCGCGACCTGGGCCAGATCAACGGCTTCCTCCTCACCCTCTGGTTCTTCCTTACGCCCATCTGTTACCCGGTTGAATCCCTGCCGTCCCAGGCGATGGCCGTCCTCTCCAAGAACCCCTTCTTCGTGCTGGTCCAGGCCTACCGCGACATCTTCCTGGAAGGGCGCGCCCCAGCCTTCGGCCCGCTATGGAAACTCTGGCTGGTCTCGGCCGTGCTGTTCCTGCTCGGCCACGCGTGGTTCTACAAGCTGAAGAGGAACTTCGCCGACGTGATTTGATGTGGGAGCGCCGGCGGTCTGCGCCGCCGGCTTCCCGTACGCGCTACTTCTTTTTGGCCGGTGCTTTGGCGGGCTTGGGTGCGGGCTTGGTCTTGCAGGTCTTGCAGGCCATCGGACATTCCTCCTTGTCGTAAGAATCAATACAGCAGAATGAGTCCGGGAGTTGCAGCATATCAGGGACGCCAGTTGAGCCACTCGCCGGCTCCCAGCGGCGCCCAGTCGACCTGCGGCATGGGCGGCAGGTCCTCGTGTTTTTCCTGCCGGAAGTAGATCTCGGCGATGTCGACTGCGTGCTGCTTGGCCTTGGCCTCGCCGAACTGGCGGTGGCCATGTATGGTCAGACCCGGGCCCGTAAGCACGATCCGCCACTCGTCGAAATCCGACGCCACCAGCAGCGTGAGGTAATGGTATTGCGCCTTAAAGCCCGTCGATGAACGGAACATGGTTCCTCCGGCGTATGGAAAGAAGATACTCCAGTCTGAGATTTTAAGCAAGACGCAGGCGGAACCGCCTGCGCCACATGGGCGAGCGTGGGGCAGGCGGTTTCGCCTGCCATGAATCATTTTGCCAGCACGGTGGCGCGGTCTCCGGCGGTCATCTTCTCGGCGGCGATGCGCAGCACCAGGCGGGGCGTGGTGGCGGCTCGGGGCTTCAGGAAGGCGACGACTTCGCGCGGGCGCTTGGGATAGGCTTCCTTCAGCACCCAGCCCACACCTTTTTGCACCATGTCGTCGGGGGCGCCGAGCAGCTTGGCGGCGATATCGAGAATCGCGGCGGTGTGGCGGCCCTGCTTGGCCTCCTGCAAGAGCGAGACGATGGCGGCGCGGCGCTTCCAGCGGTTTCCCGATCGCGTCCAGGCGGGGAGGCGGCGGATCAAGGCGGGCTCGTTCTCGAGGCAAGCCGCCAGCAGCCAGGGGGAAACGCCGTCGCAGTTCGCCCAATTGGTTACGTGGCGATCTACCCAGCGCTCGAAGAGCCGGAATTCGCGCCCCGCGCACTGCTTGCGAAAACGGCGGTACAAGCAGATCGCGACGCCCGGTTCCTCGATCTTGGCGCTCTTCCAAAGCTCGGTGGCAAACTCGTCGCGGTTGGCGGGCGGTCTGCTTGACGTGGGGTGCGCGGACGCCCCAGAGTCCAACGGGCTCGCGAAAGAAACTCAGGGCGCCCTGGCGGTATTCGGGGTCCACATGCGCGGCCAGATCGGAATGAACCGGGGCCAGAAGATCGGCAACGGTCATAACTCCTCCGGCTACAATTTCTCGATCCTGACTTTGGCGATGCGCTTGCCCTCCATCCCGAGGATGGTGAAGCGGCGGGCATCGTGCTCCAGGCTCTCGCCGGCTTTCGGGATGTAGCCCAGCCGGAAGAGCAGGAAACCGGCGAGGGTCTCGAAACCCGCGCTGGTGGGGAGCTCGATTCCGTACTGGGTTTCCAGATCTCGGATCGGGATAACGCCATCCAACTCGAGCACGGATACGCCGAGCGAAGGCCGGGGGCGGTGCGGGTCGTGTTCGTCTTCGATTTCGCCGAAAATCTGTTCCAGCACGTCCTCCATGGTAACCAGGCCGACGATGGTACCGAACTCGTCGACCACCAGCGCCATCTGGGCGTGGTTCCGCCGGAACTCGTCGATCATTTGATTGAGCGGCTTGCTTTCGGGGACGACCAGAGCCTTGTGGAGCAAGGCGCGCAGGTTGAGGTCGGGCGCCGGCGCGTTGGAGCGGCCGGCGATGCGCATCCTGCGCCACACGGGCAGCAGATCCTTGTAGTGCAGAATGCCGGCGACGTTCTGCGGCTCGCCCTCATAGACCGGGACGCGGGTGTATTGGTTCTCGACCAGTGTCCGCAGTGCCTGATCGAGGGAGGCTTCGATGGAGATCGAGACGATGTTGTTCCGAGGCGCCATCACCTCCCGCACGGAGAGGCCGGACAGGTCGAGCAAGCGGCCCAGGGCGATCTCTTCGAAGGGAGACATCAGGCCGGCGGCGCGGACCGAGGAGGCAATCAGCTTCAGTTCCTCGATCGAGTGGCCGGCCCCGGACCCGCCCGGGCGCAATCCCATCGCGCGCGAGACCACGGCCGAAGAGCGCTCCAGCACGAAAATGAACGGTTGGGAGGCGCGGTAGAAGAGCAGCAAAAGCGGGGCCGCGACCACCGCGTAGCGCTCGGCCAGCTTGATGCCGAAGTTCTTGGGAACCACTTCGCCAAGCACCACCATGCAGAAAGTCAGCACCAGAAACGCGAGGACGAAGCTGACTCCGTGGAGCAGCGTGTGAATCCGCGGCGTGGTGATGGGCTGTAGCAGTGCGAGGATCGCCTGGTAGAAAGTGTCCTCACCGGCCCAGCCGGCGCCCAGCGCGGCGAGCGTGACCCCGAGCTGCACGGTGGCGAGCAGCCGCTCCGGGTGGCTCAACATGTTGATCGCGGCCTGCGCGCCGACCGCGCCGCCGCCGGCCAGCTCGCGCAAGCGGGACGGCCGGGTCGAGATCAGCGCCATCTCCGCGGAAGCGAAGAATGCGTTCAGCCCGACGATAAAGCCGAGCAGAAGGAATCGGTAACCGAAGTAGGTCTCTTCCATACGCTGGTTCCAGTAAAATCGTGACGTGGCCCTAAAACGCGTCCTCAAATATTTGAACATAGGAATAGGCCTCCTGGCTGTGCTGCTCCTGTGCGCGGCCTGGTGGTTCGCCTGGCGGCCTCTGCCGCAGACCTCCGGAACGCTGAGGGCGGCGGTCGGCGCGAAGGCCACCGTCGAGCGGGACGCGCTGGGCGTGCCGCACATCACCGCCGCGACCATCGAGGACGCGCTGTTCCTCCAGGGCTACGCGACCGCGCAGGACCGGCTGTGGCAGATGGACGTGCTGCGGCGGGTGGCTGCCGGGCGTCTGGCGGAGGTC
Source organism: Bryobacterales bacterium (assembly GCA_003137035.1). GTDB lineage: Bacteria > Acidobacteriota > Terriglobia > Bryobacterales > Bryobacteraceae > Fen-330. The sequence continues at coordinate 4,903 of PLEM01000234.1, forward strand.
CTCGGGCCTGCCGCGCTGGAGGCGGACCGAGAGGCGCGGCGGCTGCGGACGGAGCGCGGCGCCGAGCAAAACGCGGCGCTTCTGCCGGCGGCGGATCGCGCCGTGCTGGCGGCCTACGCGCGCGGCGTCAACGCGTTTCTCGAAACGCACCGCGACAAGCTGCCGCTGGAGTTCTCGCTGCTGCGCTACGATCCGCGGCCTTGGAGCGTGAAGGATTCGCTCCTGATCGGGCTGTACATGTACCGCGCGATGACTCTGACCTGGCCCAACAAGCTTCAAAAGGCCGCAATGCTGGTAGGCGGGGACGCCGCCAAGGTCAACTACCTGTTCCCGGACCGCGCCGGCGGAGGAGTGCATCCCGGCTCCAATGCCTGGGTGCTGGGCGGTGCTCGAACGGCCAGCGGGCGGCCGCTGCTGGCCAACGACCCGCATATCGAGTACTCCATGCCGGGCGTCTGGCACGCGGTGCACCTGAAGGCGCCGGGGCTGGACGTGGCGGGAGTGGCGCTGCCGGGCGTTCCCTGCGTGATTCTGGGCCACAACCAGCGCATCGGATGGGGCGTAACCAACCTGCAATTCGACGTGCAGGACCTCTACATCGAGAAGCTCGATCCCCAGAGCGGCGCCTACCTGTTCGCCGGGAAGGTCGAACAGGCGCGCCTCGAGCGGGAACTCATTCCGGTGAAGGGCGGCGCGCCGGTGGAGTATGCGCAGTGGGTGACCCGGCACGGGCCGGTGTTCCGCGAGGGAACCCGCTTTCTGGCATTGCGCTGGGCGGCGGCCGAGGCCGAATTCGCCTTCCCGTTTCTGGACCTCAACCGTGCGCGGAATTTTCAGGAATTCTCCGCGGCCCTCGCCCGCTACACCGGACCGGGACAGAATTTCGTCTACGCCGACCTCGATGGCAACATCGGCTACCAGGCAACCGGGCGGCTGCCGATTCGCAAGAGCTTCGATGGAAGCGTGCCGGTGGATGGGAGCGCCGGCGAATACGAGTGGGAGGGCTTCATCCCATTCGAGCAGTTGCCGCGCAGTTATAACCCAGCCTCGGGGCTGATCGTTACCGCCAACCAGGACCCGTTTCCATCCGATTACCCGTATCGGGTAAGTGGAAACTTCGCCGCGCCCTACCGATCGGCCCAGATCGATAACTTGTTGTCGAAGCGAAAGGGCTGGAGGGCGGAGGAGATGGCCGCCGTGCAGAGGGACGTCTACTCGGGGTTCTGCGAACTGCTCGCGCGCCAGATCGTGGCAGCCTACGACCGGCGCGGGATGGCCAGCCCGCACCTTGCGGAGGCGGTGAAGGTTCTGCGGGCGTGGAACGGCCAGATGGAGGGTGGGGCGGCTCCGATGATCGTTACGCTCGCTTTCGAGCAACTGCGCAAGGCGGTTGGGGAGAGGGCGTCCCCGGGCAAGGGGGCGGACTACGACGTTCCGATGGCGGTGGGGGCGGACAGCGTGCAGATGGCGCCGCTAGCGATCGAGAGGCTGCTGCGCGAGCGGCCGAAGGACTGGTTCGCCGACTACGACCAACTGCTGCTGCGCGTGTTTCTGGACGCCATGGAGGAAGGCCGGCGCACGCAGGGCGGAAACCTGAGTAAGTGGGACTACGGAAGATACAATCGGTTACTGGTCGAACATCCGGTGCTGAACCGCCTGCCGCTGGTGGGTAAGTACTTCAATATCGGCCCGGTGGAACAGAGCGGCTCGACCACCACGGTGAAGCAGACCACGCGGCGCATGGGGCCGTCCATGCGCATGGCGGTGGATTTCGGCGATCTGGACAGGTCGCTGCTCACCCTTCCGGCCGGGGAGTCCGGGCAGCCGCTTTCGGGGCACTACACGGATCAGTCGGACGCCTGGCAGCAGGGCCGCGGTTGCCCGATGCAGTTCGGAAAAGTGGAGGCGAAAGGCACGCTGGTGGTGCAGCCGGAGTAGACCAGACGAGCCTATGGAGAGCCGCGCCGCGACTCTACCGTGACCCACCGCATCACGAGGCCGCGCCGGAGGACGGGCTCGCGCTCCGAGATGTAGAGGCTTGCCGCCCCTGGCGGATCGTATCGCACGATGTTGGCGTCCCCGAAATACCCGAAGCCGCGGATCTGCATCCCCGGTTTTCCCGGCTGCGATTCCACCGCGATCAGGCGGGCCATGAACGGCACGCGGTTCCGCCGATACTCGATGTGCGTGATTTCGAGATAGATCAGCACCTCATCCACGTACCGGACGATTCGGTTCACCCGGCCGTACACCCGAGCGCCTTTCGGAACTTCGCCGGAACTCTCCACGACATGAGCGCGGACCGATTCCCCGACCGCCGCTGCACTTGGGTCTACGGGTGTGTCGAGAACCACTTGGAGCTGCAAGCCCGCTTGTAGCCTCGTGGGTTCCACGGCAGGCGGCGAAGGCTGCGACGTAGTGCTTGGCCCGAACGTTACCGTGCTCTGGGCCTGGTACTCCCGGCAATTCGAGAAGACCGACACATTGCGCTTCACCGTCCCATCCCGCTCGGTCAGGAGAAACTCGGAGTTACGCGCAAGCAGGACTCCGCGTCCGCCTATGAGTACTCGCCAATAAGTCGTGCGGGCAACTACGGATTGCAGCGGCAGGCTTGGAGGGATGTCGTAACCCTCGATGTCGATGCGCAACAGGTCCAGCGTTTCCGGATCGATCCAGAATACTCCCCGTGCTGGCGCGAAGCCGGAGTCGTTGCCGATGATCGCCGCCAGGCCGCCGTGGTTCGGGGGGACGGCATACTCGTAGCGCATGGCAGGCCTGCCTTCGATGGTTACCCGCCCGGCATACCGTATTGTTGTCCAACGGTTCTTGAAGACCAGGGCGCGGTTATCGGCGAAGTCGCCGCTGAAACTGGCACCGTATCCTACTATCGCGCTCGGCGTCTTCTCCTGAAAGGAGGAGCTTCCCAGCCACGAGAACCGGTCGGCGCCCTCGATGTGCGCCAGATCGAGGTACATCCGGTCCAGCCGCCTGAAGTCGCGCTGGCCCGGTATCCACCGGGAGCGATCGATGGAGTCGACACAGACGTAGTTGGGCACGCTCGCCAAGTCCTCTGCCGCGCGCTGCTGGATGCGCGCGAGGAGCACCGTGTTCTCGGGCGAAGATCCCCCCTCCGTTTGTGCCACTGCCGTGGCGAGGGCGACAAGCATGAGCGCAAAACGCACGCTGCCAGTTCATCACCTATGGGGCCGGGCAGTCAAGCGGAACTGGTCAGTGCATGGGGAAGGGTCGTTCAACCTACAGAGATCCCTCCACGTCGCCGCACTTATCGCGGAACTCGAGCACGTGTTTTGTAGGATCGGGCGCTTGGCCCAGGGAAAGCGGCGTTCGGCGCCCATGCCAACCGACGCCGATCGTCCACTCCACGGAGTAAGCGGTTGGTAAGTCGTCGATCTCATCGGTTTGCCGAACCACTCTCCGGTACACGCGCCAGCGGCCGGTTTCGTCCGGTTCCACGAATATGTGCGCGGTACTCCTGGCGTCAACGCTGCTCATAGTAACGATCAGATAGGCTGGCCGCCGGTCCCTCCAGTGCTCCCACAGAAAGGAGCGGGCGCGGGCCAGGAGGGGGTCCCTCTCGATCTCGCTGGTCAGCCTGGGCTGGGGATTCGCCACGTCGAGCTTGTCGTACCGGCCCAGATCGCGGCCCTGTGCCACGCCATCCACCGTGAGCGCTCCGCCGTCGGTCCGCACCGTCGCGCGAGTCGTGCGTCCACCTTTTCGCTCGAACCGGTGCTTGGGCCGCTCATCCGGATCCGCGGCCGTCTCGCAGCTCTTCGCCTCTCGCGGCGGAGGAACGCGATGCCGCGCGTCCTGTTGGCCCGCCATCGCTAGAACGGCGATCATAAGCAGTCCAGTCATGATCCGCAATTATCGCCTCGCGGCTCTGGCCCGCGCAAACGGAGATAATGGAGATGAGGCGCTCAGTGACTATTGCTGTCGGCACAAGCGATGGAGTTGCGGTGTGCGAACATCTGGCGCGGAGCTCCGCCTTCGTGGTCCTGGAGGTCCGGGACGGCCAGGTGGCTTCCCGGACGGTTCGGGAAAGGGGAACGGATGCCTGCGGCAACCACAGGAGTTTTGTGGAGCTCCTGGAGGGTTGCAGCGCGGTGCTTTGCGGCGGCATCGGACAGGGGGCGGCCGATGCGCTCGCGGCTCACGGAATCGCGCCGGTCGTCACCGCCGCCCAGCATACCATCGAGGAGGCGGTGGCGTTGTACCTGAGCGGCCAACTGGTCACCAGCAACGGGCGCGTCTGCCTCTGCCACTGAGGAGGCATCGAGGGCAATCATGGAGCCAACTGCGATCATGGCCGGGTTTCGGCCGGAGTACTTGGATTTCGAGCATGGGATTCGCGTCGGCAACCTGGAGGAGCACGAGCGCATCACGCGGATTCTCAAACTGGCGCTCGAGGCGCGCTACGCGCAGCCGTTCGTCACCGAGCGCTGGGGCCGCGGCGTCTTCTGGCAGTGGATCGGGTTCCTGGCGCGAGCCAATCGCACCGCCAAGCCGCTCTCCAGCGACGTCAGCTTCGGTTGCTCGAAGTTCTACCTGACCGTGGACCGCGAGACCCGCGTGTTCCAGTGCGGCTTGCAGATCGAGCGCGGCATGGTGAAGGCGCCGCGCGATTCCCGGGCATTTCAGTTGCGCGAGGACTGGGACTGGAACCGGCTGATCAAGGCGCTGAAGCCGCGCGGCGAGATGGAGCGCGAGTTGACCCGGCTGCTGGGCGATGGATTCCTGCTGCACGGCGGCGCCTGGGACGCGGAAGCGGTCAACTTCTCCCGCGTCGATTTTCCGGGCGCGAGCAAGCTCCGGCGCACACTCGAAGCGGCTCCGGAGGACAACTGGGTGGGCTTTCAGGTGTTCTTCCCGATGAGCGAGAGCGAAGTCCGCGGCTCGACGGGCCTGGACCTGGTGGAATCCATGCTGGCGGTCTTCGATGAAGTCGTCCCGCTGATGAACCTGTGCATGCAGACCCGGCTGGAGCCCGCTGGGGTTCAGGAACGCATGCGCCTGGTCGAGCCGCCGCGTTAACGCTGGCGTACCGGCGTGCGCGCGAAACCGCTGCGGTTCAACTTGGGGTCGTGGTTCGGGTCGTACGAGGACTCGTCCGAGTAGACCACGTCGCCCGACGACGTCACCCAGCGGTACTTCCACTGGTTCGAGCCGGTTTCGACCTGCTTGGCGTGCGGATTGACGTATTCCTCCTGGCTGTTCAGCGTGAGGAACATGTCGTTGTTGATCTCGGCGTTGGTGCGCTGGCGGTGCGCGACGATCTCCTGGTCGATTCGCGCGATGTCGCGCTGCGTATCGAGAGCGATCTTGTTGCGTTGCGCCTGGCCGCGGATCTCTCCCGCCACCCACTGCGCGTTCATTTCAACCGACGCCCGCACGATGGAGAGCGTGCGCGCCCACTTCTCGAATTCGCCCGCGGGCGCGCGCACCAGCAGGGTATCCTTGTTGCTCCACAGGCCCCCGGCCGCCTGCCCCATGTTCTCGATCGCGGTGAAGAGCTTTTCGGTGTACGCCGCGCCGCCTTCCTGGTACTCGACGGTGATCACCGCCACGTCATAGTGGAACTGGAACGGCACGCCGGAGGCGCGCAGGCGCTGCGCGTAGGCCTGGGCGAGCCGGGGATTCTGGCGGCGATCCACCACGCGAGCGCCGGTGGCGCGCGGATGCGCATACTTGAAGGCCACCTGCGCCAGAAACGTGGCCGCGTCCATTGCCGGAAGCACGGTCATGCCGTTGTACTTGCTGCCCACCGGAAACATTCCGGTCTGGCCGACCGGGGTTCTCCGGAGGTCGGCATACATCATCTCCGGCAGCGCGCGCAGCATGACGCTGCCGGCCGCATCGCGCTTCACCGCGAAATCCACCTTGGCGCCGATCGCGTTCCCTGCGCCGTTGGCGGAGAGCGGATTCACGCGCACGATACCGCCCTCGGTGCTCCAGCCCGCGGGAACCAGAATGGTGAACGCCTTCTCCCGAGGCTCGGCGACCCGCCGGAAGTAGACCTGGGCATTGCAGGTCCCGGCGACCACCAGCGCAACCGTCACTACGGCCAGATGTGCGAACACAGCGTCCTCCTAGTCTTCCGAAGTATACGAATTTCGCGTATAGGCTACCAACTCAACTGCAACAGCGAGAGACCGTGGCGCGGCAGCGAGAATTCGATGCGGACGGCGCCCTTGTCGGTTTCTAGCCAGTGCGGAGATTCGAGGATCTCGAGCTGGCCGGCGGCTTCCAGGCGCTTGCCTTGCACGAGGGTCAGGTCCTGCGGCGAGCCCATCTCCTTCCAGGCGGTGTAGGCGTTGCTGTGGCGCCCGTCGATGCGGTAATGCTTGAGCAGCACGCGGGTGGCGGCCGAGGGGATGCCCTCGAAAACCACTTCCACCGGCGCGGCGGGGGCGGGCGCTTCGTCGTCGTTGTAGTTCCATACCATGGCGGCAATCTCGTG
>PLEM01000372.1 GCA_003137035.1 Bryobacterales bacterium
GACATGTAGGCCACCGTGCCGAGCAGCGCGCCTTCGGTGGTCAGGCGGGTCTGTGTCTCCGCCTCCGGCGCCCCAGTGAACTTCGCCAGCCCGAAATCCAGCACCTTGACCAGCCCATCCGCGGCCACCATCATGTTGCCGGGCTTGAGGTCGCGGTGTACGATGCCTGTGGCGTGCGCGCTAGTCAGCGCATCGGCGATCTGGATGGCGCAGCGCAGCGCCTCGTTCACGGGCATGCCCTGGCGCGGGATCAGTTCGGCGAGCGGCTTACCGGCCACGTACTCCATGACCAGGAAGTCGATGCCGCCCTCGCTGCCGATGTCGAAGAGGGTGACGATGTTGGGGTGGTTCAGGGACGAAGCCGCGCGGGCCTCGTGAATGAGCCGCGCCTTGCGGGCGGGATTGCCCGCCAACTCGCGGGGCAGCACCTTCAGCGCGACGCGGCGGCCCAGGCGTGTGTCCTCGGCCAGATACACCTCGCCCATGCCGCCGACGCCCAGCTTGGAGATGACCCGGTAGTTCGAGATGCAGCGCCCCGCCGCCAGCACCGAGGCCTTCGGGGCGGGCTGCTCGCGGAAGTCCCCGGCGCCCTGCGCGAAGCCCAGCAGGGATTCGAGATCGCGGCGCAGGTGCTCGTCCCCGCCGCAGGCCTCGCGGAGGAACGCGGCGCGCTCGGCCTCGGGCCGCTCCAGCGCGGCGTCGTAGATCTGCTCGACCTTTTCCCAGCGCGCGTCACCCGGCATGGCTTTTCGTCAGTTCGCGCAACGGCCAGCCCTCGGCCTGGTGCCAGTCCAGCAACAACTCGGTAATCGGTGCGGATGGGGCCATATCGCACGACCCGGTCCAGAGTTTGGCTGGAAGTATATCACGAACCCGGTTCCGGTTCTCGCGCCGCTGGGCGGAAATCGGTGATTGAGTGTACTGTCACGGGTTTTTGGAGATGGGGGTGAGGCGGTATTTGAAGGTGTAGGGCTGGTCGGGGGGGATGCGGTAGGGGGGCATGGGGTAGGCGTTTGGGGTCCAACTGTCGATTCCGCCGGCGCCCATTTGTTTCCAGTCCAGATTCAGGAAGATCTCGGGATGGCGCTGCATCTGGAAGGTGTAAGCCGCGCGGTACATTTCCTCCTTGGGGAAATGGCGCGCGGCCACGCTGAGCGTAGGCTCGCCTACGGCCTTCAGGCCGATGCCCTGCGCGTTGGTCAGGGTAACCCAGCGGACATCGGTCTTGTTGCCGTTCTCCTGCGGGCGCATGTATTCAACCCATTGGCGGTCCACGGTGGAGTGGTAGACGCCGATGCGCTCGAACTGGCGGTCGATGTGCGTTTCGACCGGCCCACGGCCGTACCAGGCGATGTTTTCGAGACCCGGCGCGACAACCAACTCGGTTCCGAAGCGCGGCATCATGGGGGCCTTGAGGTTGGGGCCCGGCTGGTAGGCGCACTCGACCAGAATGTCGCCGGCGCCGGTTACTGTATACGTCATCGAGTAGGCGGCATCGACGCCGGCCAGACCGGCGGTGACGGTGATGCGCGCGGACTTTTCGTCGATCTTCCGGACCTTAACGTCTTTGACGGTCCACTCGGCTCCGGCGTTGTGCCAGACTTCGATGCTGACGCCGCCGCCCTTGACGGCGCCGCGATCATTGTCGGTGGGCGAACGCCAGAAATCGGGACGCGGCCCGCGCTCGAGCAGGTTGACGCCCTTGTAGCGATAGGAAGTGATCAGGCCGGCCTGCTTGTCGAAGCGCAACGAGAAACTGGGGCCGGTAAGGGTTGCGATGTCGCCCTCCTCCTTCACCAGGAGCGCGGGAGACTTGGCGGCGTCAAAGGGCGGCGCGGGCGCCGAGGCGGGCAGCGCGAACTGGTCCCAGGCGATCTCGTGGCCTTTGGCGGCGTAAGGCGTATCGGCCTTGAGCACGAAGCTCAGGTTGAGCCAGTACTCGACTCCGGGCTGGGGCGCGATCTTGGGCAATGCGAGTTGGTATTCCTTTTCCTGGCGCGGCGCGAGATCCAGCTCGGGAAGCGCGCCCGATGCGATGGTCCGGCCGTCCGCCTTGACCTCCCAGAGGCCTTGGGCGAGATCCTTGGGGTTGAGGAAGTCGAACCAGTTCTTGACGCGAATCTTGCCGGCGGCCAGATCGACGGGCGAAGCGTGCAGGTAACGGTAGACGTACTTGAGAGCGAACAGGCCGGGATGCGGAGTGCGGTCGGCGGCAACCAGCCCGTTGTTGTTAAACGTGTTGTCGTTTCGCACGCCGGACTTGTCTTCCCACCAGCCGCCGTAGGCGAAGAAGGTGGACTTCGTGGTGTTGGTGCGATACTCGCCGGGGACCGGCAGACGAATCCCCTGGTCCACCCAGTCCCAGACGAAGGCGCCCTGGGCATTGGTTCCGGAATAGAAGACGTCCCAGTACTCCTTCAGACCGCCGTCGGAGTTGCCCATGGAGTGCGCGTACTCGCACAGGATCAGCGGCATTCCCGGGCGCTGGGCCGCGAGTTCCTTGACGCCCTCGGGCGTCGGATACATGGACGAGTTGATGTCCGAGTTGGGGCCTCCGCGGCGGATCGACCCCTCATAGTGGACGGGGCGCGACGGGTCGCGCTGCTTGGTCCATCGATAGACGGCCGAGAAATTGGGGCCGTCCCCGGCTTCGTTGCCCAGCGACCAGAAGATTACCGAGGGATGATTCTTGTCGCGCTCGACCATGCGCTGGACGCGATCCAGATAGGCGGGCTCCCATGCCGGGTCGTTGCTGAGAGGATTATGCTCGTCGTCGCCGTAGCCGTGGGCTTCGATGTTGGCCTCGTCCATCACGTACAGGCCGTACTTGTCGCAGAGGTCGTACCAGGCCGGCGAGTTCGGATAGTGCGAGGTGCGCACGGCGTTGATGTTGAACTGCTTCATCAGCCGGATGTCCTTGACCATGGTGGCGAGGTCGACGTACTTGGCGGTCTCCTCACTGTGCTCGTGGCGGTTGACGCCTTTGATGAGCACTGCCTGACCGTTCACCAGCAGCCGCGCGTTCTTGATTTCCACCTTGCGGAAACCGACCTTGGCCGGAATCATTTCCAGGACGGCGCCCGAGGCGTCCTTCAGCGTCAGCAGCAACGGGTAGAGGTGGGGCGTCTCGGCGGACCACTTTCGCGGATTGGCCACCTTCATCGAGAGCCGGGCGGTCGTTTCCGTTCCAGGGGCAAGATCGACGGAGGTCGTCTCGGAAGCCTCGGAAAGGGCCACGGTGAGCGAGACCTTCGCGGGTTTGGCGGTGCGATTGGCCAGACTGGCGTCGACCACCAGTTGGGCGTCGCGATACGCGCTATCGAGTTCGGTGCGGATTTCGAAGTCCCGCACGTGGCGGTCGGAGGGGGACCAGAGGTAGACATCGCGGTAGATGCCGCTCATGCGCCACATATCCTGGTCTTCCAGGAATGCGCCGTCGCCGAAGCGGTACACTTCCACGGCGAGCAGGTTGGGGCCGGGCTTGAGATGCGGCGTGAGGTCGAACTCGGCGGGCGTGCGGCTGTCCTCGCTGTAGCCGAGTTTGACGCCGTTCACCCAGACGTAGAAGGCGGAATCGACGCCGTCGAAATGCAGAAAGACGGGCCGGCCCTTCCAGGCCGGGGGGACGACGAAGGTGGTCCGGTAGCTGCCCACCGGGTTCCACTCGTGGGGGACCTGGGGCGGCTTGGCCAGATCCTGCGGCCAGGGGTAGATGAGGTTGCAGTAGACGGGGATGTCGAAGCCGTGGAGTTGCCAACTGGAGGGCACCGGGATGCGGCGCCACTGGGAGTCGTCGTAGCCGGGGCGATAGAACTCGAGTGGGCGGTCGGAGGGCCGGGGCGAGCCGTGGAACTTCCAGTTGCCGTTGAGCGATTGGAACCATGGGGACTTCGCGGGGTCGCCCGTTTGGGCCAGGTCGGCCGTGGGATACACCATCATGGTCGCGTGGGGCTTTTCGGTTCCCAGGTGGATCACGGCAGGGTTGTCCCACTCGGGCTGCTGCGCGCAGGCCAGAGCGCTTAGAAGTATTGCGGAGATGCCAAGACGCATAGGAATGTAGTCCACATTCGAGTCTAGTGTAGTTTCGGGTTGGGAGGGGAGGCTTGCGCGAGAATGCCGCTTCCTGAAGGTCGCGGTTCGGTTACGGCTCCGGAACATCCGCGGATGGATCGAAGTAGCAGATGGCGCGCTGGCGCAAAGCGTCGGCGCGCAGGTGCAGCGCCCGCCCACCCGGGAGGTCGGCGGGGTCGATGACACGGACGGCATTGGCCCAAGCCGCTTCCGCCGGGATGAGCGCGGCCAGGTGGTTGGGGGCCTGCTCGATGAGGCTGGTGTTGAGGCCGTTTCCTTCTTTGCCGGGGATCAGCGCCAGGTAGAGGACCTGCATTTCAACCAGATCGTTGAAGAAGTGGGTCCCGAGCGAGACATCCGGCACCAGATCTTCCCGCATCTCGATGACCTCGCACAAGGCGCTGACCCGGCTGATCTCGGCGAACGAGACAGGCACTCCGAGAGCGGGTTCGGCGGTGCCCCAGCGTCCCGGGCCGACCAGAAGGAGCGCACCCGCGGGCTGCCGCTCCAGGCGCGTGAGACGGCCAACCAGTCGTGCAATCGAATAACGATCGCTGAGGGGGAGCTGGGCATAGACGGAGGGCACGACGTAGATGAGCCGTCCCACTTCCGCCGCCAGACTTGGACCGATGACGGCGCCCTGCGTCTTCAGAACCAGATCGGCGTCGGCAACCACCTCCGGCAGGGCGACCACGGGTCCGCCACCCTTGACCTGGAACGGGCGGCACTGCACCAGGTTGATGCGATAGTTGCCATCTGGAAGGAAGTTCGTCGTGAACTCGATATCGACGGGATAGTCGTAAGCTCTTTCGAGCGTTTCGAGGAGGCTGCGCATGTCGGCCACGAAGGAGGTTTCCGCGAGGAGCTTTTTGAAGGTGAGGACCCAAGGGAAGGCCGGGCGTCCGGTTTCCCTCGACCGCCTGATCAGCTCGGGATCGCGCCCGGCAACCATCTCAATGCATTGCTCGCCGCAGGACCCGACCACCTCTTCGAAGGGACGCGAGCAGAGCGCCTTCTTCTCGAGATCCAGAACGTCCACACGCCATTGCGCATATCCGCACACCTCACTGGAGGTCGTCTCCGGCCGGCGCGCAGGCGCGTTAAGCGCCACGATGCGCGTGTAGTCGTCGTCCGAGCGGCGGACGGCGCGGGTGCCGAGGCCGAAGACGAGCCGCAGAACGCCGGCTTCCGGGTCGATCTGTTCCGACCAGGCGAATGGGTTGAAGGACAGTCCTACCCCGGCCACTTGCGGGAAGAAAAGGCGGCCGTACGTGGCTCCCGATACGCGCTGGACGAGCAGGGCCATTTGCTCGTCGCGGTCGAGCAGACCGTTTTGAGCGCGATAGAGCAGGGCATCGCGGCCCATGGCGCTCGCGTACACCTGGCGCACGGCCGCGAGAAATGCCTCGAGGCGCTCCTGCGGCGATCCCTGGTTGGCGCAGAAGACGCTCTCGTACTTGCCCGAAAAAGCGTTCCCGAAGCTGTCCTCGAGTAGGCTGGACGAGCGCACGACGATGGGGGCCTGGCCGAAGTAGTCCAGCATCTCCGCAAACTGGTCGCGCACGAACTCCGGGAACGAGCCGGCGAGCATCTGCTCCCGGGCGCGCTCCACGTGGTCGAGAAACCTCGCACTGTCGCGTTGTTCCTGCCGCATGCGCCAACAGCCGTTGCTGACGAGGAACGAATAGAACACGTCGGAACCCACGAAGAAGGAATCGTGCGGCTCGAGGACTTGCTGCCAGCGTTCGGCCGCGCGCCGCAGGATTGCGCGGGCCACGAGCATGCCGGTGGCCTTCCCGCCGACCAGGCCGGCGCCGATCATGCGATGGCGCACGGCCAGCAGGTCTTCGATGGTGAGGTAGCGTTCCGCGAGTTCCAACATGCGCTCGTTGCGACTGATCACCATGCGCAGCAGATGCCGGACCGTCTCCCGCGCCGCCTCCGGCTTGCGCTCGCCGCGCCGGACGGCATCCAGCGTTTCTTGCGCGGCTTGGAAAGTGCGATCCCAAAGATCGAAGCGGTCGGTTTCCCTCCCCGAGCCCTCGCGGACCAGGGGCTCGTAGATGCCGGAGATGGCGGCGCTCTCGGTCACCGGCCGGAAAGTTTCACCCTCCCAGACGTGCGGCAGATACATGGTTGGCGAGTAGCGCTCGAAGACTTTGAGGGGATGGACATAGAGCGTGCCCGCATGACGGTGGACGTCCAGCAGGAGCTGCGTGGTGTCCCGGATGGCGGCCACCGCGCGGTAGGAATGACGCCTTCGCAGAAGTGCGAAGTAGGCGATGGTGTCGAGCTCGCGCAGGTAGGGGCAGGTGACCTTGAAGAAGTTGCCCAGCATCATGTCGCTGTACCAATCCGCGGCGAGATCGGAGAGGCAGTCGAAGAGGTAGAAGGCGCCGCGGCCGGCGCGCGCGATGACGCGATGGATCTCCGCCGTGAGCGTCTCGAAGCCCGCCGCCGGGTCGAGGCGGTGGGTCTCAACGCGCGGGTCCGGAGGGATCAGCTCGTCGTGGCGCTCGAAGTGGAAGTAGATGAGCTTGCGGCCCTGCCGCAGCGCTTCCGCGCAATAGGGGCGCACAAAAGGCAGGTAGTCCTCAATGGATCCGACTTGCCAGACGACGTTGTCGCCGGCAAGCAACCCTTCGAGAATGCGGTCAAGCGCCGGTAGCCCGGTGCTGGGATGGGCTTCAGCCAACGACATGGGACTTACCTTCTTTCCGAGTGGCCTCTCAGGATAACAATATGACTCCCTGCTGGGTCTGGCCGTCCATGCGCACCGACAGAGGGTGGGCCAGGCGGACGTGCCGCACTCCTGGAGCGATCTCCTCGCCGGGCAGCGCCTCGAGCAACTCCCAGCGGACGAACTCCTTCTCGCTCGACCCGCCCAGCGAGAAATAGCCGATGCCCGCCGAGGTCATGTTGTGGAAGAAGTGAGTGCCCTGCGACGGCTCGATCGGCAGATCCTTCGCGGGGACCTCGACAATTACGCGCGCCCCGGAAATCTGGTGCCAGACTACGGGAATTCCGATCCAGGGGTCGAACGAGCCCCAGCGTCCGGGCCCCACGAGCACATAGGGCCGGCGTTCGCGCCTCAGCCGCTCGTTGATCTCCGCCACAACCGATGCAACCTCCGCGCTCCGCCCGCGGTCAAATTTGGCGGAATCGACATAGACGATATCGCGCAAGCCTTCGATGCGCCCATTTCCCAGCACGCGCTCGGAGCGGCAGAGCAGCCTGTCCGGCGGGATCGAATCGGAGGCGATGTCGCAGCGTTCGCGCGAAGCGACCAAGGGCCTCATCTGCAGGAAGTAAAACTCCGGTTCCCGGGACGGATCGGCGTCGAGGTGCACGGCGAACTCGATCTCGACCGCGAAACCCAAGTCCCTGCGGCAGGCTTCGAACAGTTCATTGAGGATGGCGCAAAGAGGGAACACGTTGTGCTTGAGGATGCGCGCGAACGTGACCACGCGGCTGCCGCGCCGTCCCACGCCGTCGTAGATCCTATCCTCGTCCGTGTCCACCACGCTGCCGGCCAGGGCCAGCGTCCCATCCGCCTCGGCCTGAGAGAGTTGCAGCCGGGCCAGCGTGGCATCCGTGCCGCCCAGCAAGTCGGCTTCGCCGCGCCCCAGGTCCAGGGCGAAGAACTCCCGCTGCGCGACCCGCATGACTTCGGCGGGCGACCGGAACTGCGGCAGCACCTGCGGGTAGCGCGGGCAGAACCGCACCGCATCTCCCCCCTCGACCACCTGCTTCCCCAAACCCAGGGCGATGGTTGCCACGCCATCCTCCGGCTTCATCTGGAACACCGGGTAGTAATTGTGAGTCTGGGCCACGCCTGAGATGGCCGGGTAGAAATACCGGCCGTACCGGTGACCGGCGACTTCCTGAACCAGCACGGCCATCCGCGACTCGGCCAGATCGTGCCCGATCGCCTCGAGGTAGCGCCGTGGCCGCTCGACGTACGCCGAGGCGTAGACCAGCTTCACGGCGGTCGCCAGATGGTTCAGCCTCACCTCGAAATCCGGATGGTTGTTCGGCAGCATGTAAGTCGCGTAAAGCCCGGCCAAGGGTTGGCGATGGGAGTCCTCGAGCAGCCCCGAGGAGCGGACGGCCAGCGGAACATCCACCCGCTGGACATAGAACTCCAGGCACTCGCGCAACCGGCGGCCGAGCTGGCCGTCGGCAAAGCGCCGCAGGATGGCGTCGTCGGCGAGTCCCGCGAAGGACGTGACGTCGATCCCGTTGTCCGCGAGGAAGACGTCGGATTCGTCCGCGCCGATGACCAGCGTCCGAGGCAGACGCATTTTGATTCCTTGCATGCGGTCGTCCGTCAACCAGTGGCTCAGTTGCCGGAATACGAATGCCAAGCCTCGGCCCTTGCCGCCCAGCGATCCTCGCCCGAGCACGAGAAAGGGGTAGCCCGGATCGAATTCCGGCGGGCGGAAGTCGGCGATCGCTCCGCGGTATTTCTCCCTGCGCGCAATGGAAATCGCGTTGATCAGGTACTCCTTGATGGCATCGACCGAGGGAAAGTCCGCGAGGGTAATCGGCCTGAGCACCGCGGCCAGCGTGGTTTCGCCCCGCGCCCGGAACCAGTGGGACAGATCGTTGCGCTCGACGTGGAACACCAGCGATTCGTCGGGCACGGCGGAAAGCGCCTGCTCCATCTCCCACAGGTTGGCGACGCGCATGACCATGGTCCCGTCCGGCATGCGGAATTCGAAGTCGCCGAATCCAATATCCTCGAGAACGAACTGCTCGATGCCGGCTCTCAGGTTCGACCCGCGCTTGTTCAGAAAACGCGCTCCCACCGACAGGGCCACTTCGGCCAGGTTCGGCTCGGAGGACTGAACCAGGATGGGGATTCCCGGCGCCCGAGCCGCGACCGTACGCAGAAACCGCACGCCCGTCCCGGGGTCGGCGAGGTCGTCGGTGAACGTGTGCAGGTCGGAGACGATCCCCACCAGCGAGGTCTCGTACTTCTCGAAAAGCGCGCTGGCCTCGCCGAAGGTACGCGCCAGGAGAACCTTGGGGCGAACGCGCGTCCGGACCTGGCGATCGCTCTCGTTGATCCCCTCGGGCACCAGCATGAAGGTGCGCTGCATGAGCATGGAGTAGAGGTGCGGCAGAATCAGCGAGTAGTGCTCCACCGCATCCTCGACGACCAGAATCGTCCCAATGGAAGCGATGCCCAGGTCGCGGTCGACGTTCTGGCTGTCCTCGACCAGTTTCATGATCGAGAGCAGAACATCCGCGCTGCCGCGCCAGGCGAATGTCCGGTCGATTCCTTCGGGCTCGGCGCCGCGATAGGTCTGGTCGAACCAGGAGCCGTCGAAGACCACCATGACGACCGGCAGGCCGGCATGGCCGGCCTTCACCTTCCGGCCGAAGTCGGCGGTGTCCATGTCGGGCAAATTGCCGGAGACCAGGACCAGATCGAAGCGTTCCTCTCCCAGGATGCTCAGCCCTTCCTTGCCGGAGAGGGCGGTGACAATCTGCGGGACGTTCTGCAGGTGCAGCAACTGGGACGCGCCGTAGATATCCTGGGTCAACGAGTAATCGCGCGAGAGGCTGAAGGACTCGTAAGCGCTCGAGACCATCAGGATCCTGCGCACACGCCGGGCCATCAGGTGGTGAAGGCCGCGAAACTGCGGATCGTAGGCGTAGCGGAGCTGGTCGCGAAGGTCCGGCAGTTTCATGAAACCTCGTGAAGCTGTGTGGGGCGGTTCCCCTGAGCCGCAACCCGACCCACTTGTCGGGTTTGGCCGGGTCAGGGGACCCGGCGCGGTCCAGGGGGACCGCCCTACACAGCGCACTACACTAGACTAGACCCTGCGCGAGCATCGCGTCCGCCACCTTGACGAAGCCGGCGATGTTTGCGCCCGTGACATAGTCGCCGGGAGCCCCGTATTCCCTGGAGGTTTCCCAAGCCGCGCTGTGGATCGACGTCATGATGCCCTTGAGCCTGCCATCCACTTCTTCCCGGCTCCAGGAAAGGCGCATCGAGTTCTGCGCCATCTCGAGGCCGGAGGTGGCCACACCGCCGGCGTTGGCCGCCTTGCCGGGGCCGAAGAGAATCTTCGCCGCCCGGAAGCGCTCCTGGCCTTCGGGCGTGGTCGGCATGTTGGCGCCCTCGCCCACGACATAGCAGCCGTTGTCGAGGAGCTGCTTGGCATCCTCGCCGTTGATTTCGTTTTGAGTAGCGCTCGGAAACGCGCATTGTGCCGGTATGTGCCAGGGCTTCCGGTTCTCGAGATACTCGGCCTTTGGGAACTTCCTGACATACTCCTTGATGCGGCCGCGCCGAAGGTTCTTGAGGCCCATGACCCAGGCCAGTTTCTCCGCGTCGATACCGTCCTGATCGTAGATCGTGCCGTCGGAGTCGGAAAGCGTGACGCACTTCGCGCCAAGCTGGTTCAGCTTCTCGACCGTGTATTGCGCCACATTGCCCGACCCGGAGACCAGGCAGGTCTTGCCGCTGAAATCCTCGCCTCGCGTCTTGAGCATCTGCTCGCAGAAGTAGACGCAGCCGTATCCCGTGGCTTCGGGCCGGATCAGCGATCCGCCCCAGGCCAGGCCCTTGCCCGTCAATACGCCCGTGAACTCGTTCCGGATGCGTTTGTATTGGCCGAACATGTATCCAATCTCGCGTCCGCCCACGCCGATGTCGCCTGCGGGCACATCCGTGTCCGAGCCGACGTGCCGGCAAAGCTCGGTCATGAAGCTCTGGCNNGTGGTCAGCGAGTTCTTGAAGACCTGCTCGAAGGCCAGGAACTTCAGGATGCCGAGATACACCGTGGGGTGGAATCGGATGCCGCCCTTGTACGGACCGATCGCACTGGAAAACTGAATGCGGAACCCGCGGTTGACTTGAACGTGTCCCTCGTCGTCCTGCCAGGGGACGCGGAACATGATGACGCGTTCCGGTTCGACCAGGCGCTCCAGGATGCGCGATTCGACGTACTCCGGATGCCGCTCCAATACCGGAGTAATCGACCGGAATACTTCGCCGACGGCTTGCAGAAACTCCGGCTCGCCGGCGTTCCGCTTCTTGATGCCCTCGAAAACCTGATCAATGTATGCTGCTGTGTATGTGGATGTGTTCACGTACGCTCCTTTGTTGTTAGGTTGTAGCTGTCTCTTGCCCAGCGGGTTCCGCGCCCGCCGGGTCCTCCTCGTGTTTCCCGTTCTCGATCAGAAGATCGAGGAAGCGCAGCGCTGCCTGGCTGAACTTCCGCCCGCGGCGGTGCAGGAGAGCGAGCGGGCGGGTGATTTCTGGACGCATGGGCAGGGCCGCGAGCCGGCCCAGCTCGATCTCGCTCCGTAAGGCCCGCCGCGGCAGAATGCTCACACCGGCGCCCACCGCCACCGCCTCCTTGACCATCTGGATGTTGTCGAAGTGCATGCCGATGGTCACTTCGACTCCCTGCTCCCGGAGAAAATGGTCGATGGCCCGGCGGATGGGGAGATCGGAATCGAAGGCGATGAAGTCGAGCCCTTGCAGGTCGGATGGCTTCAGCGTCCCGCGGCCGGCCAGCGCATGCGACGGCGCCACGGCGACGGCCATGGGTTCGTTACGCCACGGAATCGCGACGACATAGCGGACGAGTTCCGGGTAACTGACGATCCCGATATCGGCGGCGCCCTCGATGACCGCCTCGTAGATCTTGTCCGGGCGGAGGTACTCCACCTCGACTGAAACCTGCGGCCAGCGCGCCTCGAACTCGCGGCGCAGGCGGGTCATGTCGGACAACCCCACGGAGTAGATGCAGGCCACGCGCACCGAGCCTTCGATCCTGGTGCGTAGCTCGTCCAGGTCTGCGTCCAGGCGTTCCTTGCGCCGCAGCACCTCGCAGCAGAAGTCAAGGTATATGCGTCCGGCGGGGGTAAGGCCGGCCGGGCGCGTGCTGCGGTCCAGCAGTATCAGGCCCAGTCCCTTTTCGATCTCGTGCAGACGCTGGCTCGCCGCCGGCTGACTGACGCCGTTCGAGGCCGCGCCGCGGCTCAGGCTTCTTGTCCGGGCAACGTCCCGGAACAGTTCGAGATCCTCAAAATCCATGGTTCAAACCCCGGCGTCATCGAGGGGGCAGCCCCCGCCGCATTGGGGCACTTCACGGGCCATTATCGAAAAGGCTGATTTTGGCGCGCCTCTTGATTGGCGTTGTTAATAATGCAGGGGTTTGGCGTCAGGCCGGCGGATCGCAGCGTGGCCGGTGTACCAAAACGAGTGTACGAATCGGATCTCGGTGTACGATATGGTACAGTGCGCGAGACGCGGAACGGCCCCGCAGCGGGTCGCTCTATTGCTTGCGCAAGCCGTACTTCTCCATTCGATAGATCAGAGTCCGGCGGCTGATGTCCAGGTACAGAGCCGCTTGCGTCTGGTTCCAGGAGAACTTCTTCAGCGCTCGAACAATGAGTTCCTTCTCCACGCCCTCCAGGCTGAGGCCCTCGGCCGGCAGATCCAGGCGCAATTGGTCCACGGCGGCCTTCTCCCGCCGCAAGCACTCCGGCAAATCCTCGAGCGTGATTTCGTTGCCGGCCGTCAGTACCACCAGCCGCTCGATGACATTCTCGAGCTCGCGGACGTTGCCGGGCCAGTCGTGAGCTTTCAGACAGGCGAGCGCTTCAGGGGCGATGCCCGCGACCCTGCGCCTGGCCCGTTTGCCGTGCTTGGCGACGAAATGACTGGC
>PLEM01000228.1 GCA_003137035.1 Bryobacterales bacterium
GCCATCCCTCTCGGGGGCGACCCTGTAGCCATTGCCGCGAAGCTCAGCGACGCGGGAGCCTCGCTGGCCTCGCGTGGCCGGCCGCGCGAAGCCGAGCCGCTAATCCGCCGCGCCCTCGAGCTGAACCCGAAGCTGGTCCAGGCCCGCCGGAATCTGGTCCTGGTTCTGGTGGACCAGGGCCGCAGCACGGAAGCCCGCGCCGCCCTCGACGACGCCCTGCGCGCCACCGGCCCGCAAGCCGCCTACCGCGATCTCGAACGAGAACTCGAGGGTGGCCCCGCCGACGCGCGCCGTGCTCGGGCGCGCTGAGGCCGCACCGGAACGCCGCGCGCCGGAAAACCATATTCAGCGGCCGGAAATTTCTTCCCAGCTTTTCGCGGCGCGGCGGGGCTCAAGCCCCGCGCGGGTTGAAACCCGCCCTCCGTTGGGTTGTTACCATAACACTATCGGGGAGGCATCGATGAATCGCATCGGGAGATTGGTCTGCGTGCTGGCGGTTGCGTGGCCGGCGGGGGCCGCGGAGGAGGCGCCGCTGCGCGGCTATGCGCCGGAGTCCGCGCGCGTGGAGCGGGAGTGGGAGGCGAAGTTCCGCGCCATTCCCGACACGCAAAGCCTGCGGGACACCATGCAGCGCCTCTCGGCGCGGCCGCACCACCTGGGCTCGCCCTACGACAAGGACAACGCCGAGTGGATCCTCGGGAAGTTCAAGGAGTGGGGCCTGGATGCGCAGATCGAGGTTTTTCAGGTGCTCTTGCCCACCCCCAAAGAGCGCCGGCTGGAGATGCTGGAGCCGGTGCAGTTCACGGCGCGGCTCGAGGAACCCGCGGTGGCCGGCGATCCGACCTCGGGACAGAACGCCGAGCAGCTTCCCACTTACAACGCCTACTCGATTGACGGCGACGTGACGGCGCCGCTGGTCTACGTCAACTACGGCGTGCCGGCGGACTACGAGCAACTCGACCGGCTGGGCATTTCTGTAAAGGGCGCGATCGTAATTGCCCGCTATGGCGGCTCCTGGCGCGGCATCAAGCCGAAAGTCGCCGCCGAGCACGGCGCGGTGGGCTGCATCATCTACTCCGATCCGCGCGAGGACGGCTACTACGAGGGCGACGTGTTCCCCGAGGGCGCGTGGCGGCCGCGGGACGGGGTGCAGCGCGGCAGCGTGATGGATATGCCGCTGTACCCCGGCGACCCGCTCACGCCCGGGGTGGGCGCAACCGCCGAAGCCAAACGCCTGCCGCTCAAAGACGCCCAGACGCTCACCAAGATCCCGGTGCTGCCGATTTCCTACGCTGACGCGAAGCCGCTGCTGGCGGCGCTGAAAGGACCGGTGGCGCCGGCCGGATGGCGCGGGGCCCTGCCCATCACCTACCATGTGGGCCCCGGCCCGGCACGAGTGCACCTGAAGGTTGCGTTCAATTGGGACTTAAAACCGGTCTACGACGTGATCGCGCGGATACCCGGCTCGACGGCTCCCGACGAGTGGATCGTCCGCGGAAACCATCACGACGCCTGGGTGAACGGGGCGGAAGATCCCGTGGCCGGCGCGAGCGCACTGCTGGAAGAGGCGCGCGCTCTCGGCCTGCTGCTCCAGCAGGGCTGGAAACCCAAGCGCACCATCATTTACTGCGCCTGGGACGGCGAGGAGCAGGGCCTGCTCGGCTCGACTGAATGGGCCGAGGCGCACGCCGCCGAACTGAGCCGGTCCGCCGCCGTGTATATCAACTCCGACTCCAACGGCCGGGGCTACCTGTACGCCGGAGGGTCGCACTCGCTGGAAAAGTTCGTCAACACCGTGGCGCGGGACATCGAGGATCCGGAAACCAAGCTCAGCGTCTGGAAGCGCCTCCAGCTCCAGCGCATCGCCGAGTCGCCCGAATCGCGTCAGGACGCCCGCCAGCGCCCCGACCTGCGCATCGGTGCGCTGGGCTCCGGCTCGGACTACACCGTGTTCGTCGATCACCTGGGCATCGCCTCGCTCAACCTCGGCTTCGGCGGCGAGGATGGCGGCGGCATCTACCACTCGATCTACGACGACTTCTACTGGTTCACGCACTTCTCGGATTCCGACTTCCGCTACGGCCGCGCGCTGGCCCAAACCGCCGGGACCGCGGTGATGCGGATGGCGGGCGCCGACCTGCTGCCTTACGAGTTCACCAACCTGGCGGACACGGCCCGCAAGTACGTGGGCGAGATCCAGAAGCTCCTCAAGGACAAGCAGGAGGAGATTCGCGAGCGTAACCGGCAGATCGAGGAGGGGGTCTTCGCGGCCACGGCGGATCCTCGGGAGAAGTCGGCGCCGCCGGCTGCCGAGCCGGTACCGCCCTTCCTCGGTTTTGCCCCGCTCGAAAACGGCGTCGAGGCGCTGGCTCGCAGTGCCGAGCGGTACGAGAAAGCGCTGGCTAAGGCGGCGCTGGGACGGGCGTCGTTGCAGGCGGCAAACCACAAGCTGATTGAGAGCGAGCGCCGGCTTACCGATCCCGGCGGGCTGCCCGGCCGCCCCTGGTTCAAGCACCAGATCTACGCTCCCGGAATGTACACCGGCTATGGGGTGAAGACGATACCAGCGGTGCGCGAGGCGATCGAACAGAAGCGCTGGACGGAGGCGGAAGCCGAGATCGCGCGGGTTGGCCGGGTGCTCGCCGCCGAGGCGGCATTGATCGACGGGGCGGCGGCGGAACTGGAGAAGGGGGCCACCGCTCCCTAGCGGTCCCTTCTGGCCACCGGGCAGCGGCCCTGTGCGACAATGGGAAACCTGCCTCACGGCCAGGACTACCGTGTAAAGGTTACATCAGGCGGGGAACGCAGAACCGGTTCTGTCGTATTTATATAGTGTTAGGAGGAAGCACTGCTTTGGCAGCCAGAGTGCATAAGAAAACTCCTTCCATGAAGCTCGAACACGGGGGCCCGCCGGACCTGATTACCGTGCGGCGGAAGAAGGGTGTCTCGCTCCAGGAGATCGCCGAAGCGACCAAGATCGGTGTGAACTACCTTCGGGCCATCGAAGAGGGCGAGTTCACCAAACTGCCGGGTGGGATCTACTCGACCAGCTACATCCGGCAGTACGCGCGCGCCATCGACTACAACGAGTCCGAATTGCTCGAACACTACTACCGCGCCACCGGACTGAGGCCCCCGGAGAACACCGCCGGCCGCGATCCCG
Source organism: Bryobacterales bacterium (assembly GCA_003137035.1). GTDB lineage: Bacteria > Acidobacteriota > Terriglobia > Bryobacterales > Bryobacteraceae > Fen-330. The sequence continues at coordinate 3,164 of PLEM01000228.1, forward strand.
ACAGCCGCGGCGACGGCTCGTTCACCTCGGTGCCCAGGCGGGTCAGCCGCGTGCCTGGTTAGGCTGTACACTCGAGCCGAACCGGCCGGGAGTCCGGAGTGGAAATCCGTGCTGAAACTCCTCACGATTGCGTCCACGGCGATTGCGCTCGCGCTGGCCTCCACTCCCGTGCCGTTGGTGAATCCGGGTATGGAGGCGCCCTACCGCACCGTCAACCTGAACAACGGCGCGATCAGCGGGCAGATCGCCGACGGCTGGAACGAGAATTCGGCCTGGGCAAACGCTTCCGTGCAATATGCCCAGGAGACCGGCAACCCGCATGGCGGCGCGTCCTGCCAGAAGGCCGTGGTGCAGAGCGTGGGCTTGGGCCGGATGCAGTTCTACCAGCTTTTCCAGTTGCAGGCGGGCAACATCTACACGGCGTCGGTGTGGCTGCGTGGAACTCCCGGCGTGCAGGTCTCGCTGCTGGTGCAACAGGGCACGTCCCCTTACGCCACGTATATCGAAAGCTCGATCAGCCTGACCGCGGGCTGGCAGCAGGTGACGGCCATGGGATACGTCACCACGAGCGAGAGCGCCTACCTGATGATCGCCATGAGCACGCCAGGCACGGTGTGGGTGGACGACTTCTCCCTCTCGTTTGCGCCTGGAACCATTGCGCCCACGCCCAACCTGGGACCGATCCCGGTCTCGTTCTTCGGCATTCACGTGGGGAACTTCCTGCGGAGCCGGCTCATGAACAGCGGCTTCGAACCGCCGTACGCCTCGGTGGGTGTGAACAATCCGATTTCGGGCAATGTCGCCGTGGCCTGGGGCGACAACTCGTCGTGGGGCGCTCCGAATCCCACCGTGACGTATTCGCTGGAGACGAACAACCCGCATAGCGGAACTTCCTCGCAGAAGGTCAGCGTGCAGACGATGCCGCCGGGGGACGCCGTGCAACTGGCGCAAGCGGTGACCGTCCTTCCCGGCGGGACTTACACGTTGACCGCCTGGATGCGGGGCGACCCTGGGATGAGGGTGAACCTGGTGCTGCAGAACGCCAATTCTCCTTACACCCACTATGCCGAGACGGTTGCAACTCTGACGGGAGACTGGCGGCAGTACTCGGCCCACGGGCCGGTGAATGACACGGGCGACCTCCTGGTGATGTTCCAGGCGACAACGCCGGGCACGTTTTGGGTGGACGACGTTGCCTTCACGGATTCTTCCGGCAACCCGGTTTCCGGGGGCGTGCCGTGGCCACAGGCAAGGTTCGGCACGCTGCGGCTGTGGGACTCGGGCACCTCGTGGACCTCGCTGGAGACGCAGAAGGGGGTATGGAATTGGGAACCGCTCGACACCTGGGTGGCCGCGGCGCAGGCGCATGGAGTGAAGGACATTCTGCTGACGCTGGGCCAGTCGCCGCCGTGGGCTTCCTCGAATCCGGACCGGGTCAACTATGTCGGCGCAGGCGCGCCCGCGCCTCCCGCCAACATCCAGGACTGGCGCGACTACATCACCGCCGTCGCGCAGCGCTACAAAGGCTCGATCCGTTACTACGAGATCTGGAACGAGCCGAACGACCCCACATACTACACCGGAACTGTCGCGGAACTCGCGCAGCTCACCCGCGAGGCATACTCGATCATCAAGGCAGTGGATGCTGGAAATACGGTGGTGTCGCCGGCGGCGTACCAGCCGGGATACCTCGATCAACTGCTCCAGGCGGGCATCGCGCAGTACGTGGATGTCATCGGCCACCACTTTTACCGGACCCCTCCGGAGGTGTCGGGCGCGGCGATGGCGAATGTGCGGCTGGTGCTGGCGAAGAACAATGCAAGCTCGCTGCCGCTATGGGACACGGAAAGCGCCTCCGGCGACACCACCACTTCTGCGGACCTGGCCGCCACTTACATGGTCCGCAAATACCTGGTCGCCCTGGCCTTCGGTTCGGGCCGCTATGACTGGTACACCTGGGGGCACGCGACGCCGTACTGTGTGGGCACCGAGGAGAACGATCCTCGCATCCTGACCAAGGCCGCGCTCGCCTACCGTTTTATGTTCGACTGGCTGCTCGGCGCATCGCTTGACGGCGCGACGATCGATGCGGCCGGCAACTGGCAGATCCGGCTCACGCTGGCCACCGGAGCCAAGGGCCTCATCGTCTGGAACCCCACGCAGAGCCAGCAGTTCACGGCGCCTCAGGACCTTCAGGCGCTAACGGTTCGAGACATCTTCGGCGCGGTCAAGCCGATACAGGGTTCGACGCTGACGGTCACCGGCTCGCCGGTTCTGATTTCCTCCTGCTGCCAGTCGCCTCCCGTGGTGAACGCGGTCACGAATGCGGCCAGCTTCACCAATCGCGTCTCTCCCGGCAGCCTGGCGGCCATCTTCGGAACGGGATTCGCCCCGAACGCCACGTGGGCGGGCGGCATTCCGCTATCCACCAGCCTCGCGGGTGTCAGCGTGTTCGTGGACGGGATGACCTGCCCGCTTCTGTACACAGATGCCAGCCAGATCAATCTCCAGATCCCCTCGGGAGTTTCGCCCGGCAGCGGAACGGCGTTTGTCACCTCCGCGTCAGGCATCAGCCAGGAGTTTCCGTTCGCGATCGACGCGGCGGCTCCGGGGATCTTTCTGTACGGCCAGAATCGCGCAGTGGCCACCGACGGCATGGGGCCGCTCAACTCCCCGGAAGCGCCCGCCCCCGCCGGCTCGGTCCTCGTCGCGTACCTGACCGGGATCGGGCCGCTGACTGCGACGCCTGCCGATGGAGTTGCCACCCCCCTGAGTCCGCTGGCACAGGCGCTTCTGCCCGCCAGCGCCACCATCGGCGGAGTCAATGCGCCGGTTCAATTCATCGGCCTGACTCCCACTCTGGTAGGCCTGGCGCAGGCGAATATCGAGGTTCCCTCGCTCCCGGCGGGCGACTATCCGCTGGTCGTCACGGTGGGTGGAGTGCCCAGCGGCCCGGCGACCGTTTCGGTGACCGCCGCGCCATCGGCCCACTGATTCGCTCCAGGAACATTCGCGCCACTCCAGGTGTCCAATGGGCAGGAGGAAAAGGCCATGGCGATGTCAATCGGTGGAACCAATCGAATGAAAGCGGAGATGAATGTGACGCCGATGATCGACGTCCTGCTGGTGTTGCTGGTGATCTTCATGATTGTCTCTCCTCTGAAGCCCAGAGGGTTGCCCACGCTGGTTCCGCAGGCAGGCAGCGTTGACCCGCCTCCCAGGCAGTCAACCGAGCTGGTGTTGACCGTTCGCAGCGATGGGACGCTGGATCTGAACCAGGAGGCGGTCGAGCCCGCCAACCTTCCGGCAAGGCTGGCGCAGATTTTCAAGTACCGCGGCGACCGCGTGATTTTCGTGCGCGGCGAAGGGGACCTGGAGTTCGGCCCGGTAGCGCACGTGATGGATGTTGCCCGGGGCGCCGGCATGGACCGGGTGGCGCTCATGACCACACCGGTTCACTAAGAGCCGCCACAGGCTGAATGCCTGTGCCTGGAGTTTCTACATTTGTGGGGCAGGCCCTCGGCCTGCGGCGGCCTCCCAGGCCGCCCGCCCGGCGCTGGACCATGCATATTGCTCCGGTCTTGCGGCGAGTAGGGCGGTTACCGGGTTGCCTTCAATGT
>PLEM01000328.1 GCA_003137035.1 Bryobacterales bacterium
CACCGACGATCCCCTCGATACCTTCGGCGGCGCCGGCGTGGTGCGCATCCCGCGCCTCCAGGAGCTGCTGCGTTTCATCTGTGACCGCGGCTTCGAGCACCACGTGGCCGCCAACCTTTCGTCGGTGGCCGGCGCGGTGGTCGAAGCTACCCGGCGCTACCTCGACTGGGACATTTACTGGCACAACGGACAATAACAAGGAGGTCTCGTGTCCACCCCGATCTCGCGGCGGACGTTCGCCTTTGGCGGCGCCGCCTTCTCCATAGCTGGCCTGGCACACCGGACGGCCCTAGGCGCGCCGCCCAAAGACCAGCCGGTTACCATACGCCCGGACGTGGGCATCGCCACAATCCGGCCTGAATTGCACGGCCATTTCGCCGAGCACCTGGGCTCGTGCGTTTACGGCGGGTTGTGGGTGGGAACGGAATCGCGCATCCCGAACATCAACGGGTACCGGAAGCAGGCGGTCGAATACCTGAAGGAGCTCGGCATCCCGGTGCTGCGCTGGCCGGGCGNNACAGCTTCGGCACGCACGAGTTTCTCGGGCTGTGCAAACTGATCGGAGCCGAGCCGTACCTGGCCGGCAACGTGGGCAGCGGCACGCCGCAGGAACTGCGCGACTGGGTCGAGTACTGCAACNNTGGGGCTGCGGCGGCAACATGCAGCCGGAAGAATACGCCACGGAGTTTCGCCGCTTCTCGACATACATTCGCGCCTTCGGCGACACACAGCCCTTCCTGATCGCCTGCGGACCCAGCGGCAACGACACCAACTGGTCGCGGAAGTTCTTTGAGACCATGAGCGCGCGGCGGCGGCCCAGCGGCTTCGCCATGCACTCCTATTCCGGCAGCCGGAACTCGACGCCGACCAAGTTCACCGTCGAGGCGATGCGGGAGCAATTGAGCTCCTTCGCGCGCCTGGAGCAGGCCGTGGTCCAGCAGCGGGCGCTCATGGACGGCTACGATCCCGACCGCAAGGTGGGCCTGCTGGTGGACGAGTGGGGAGTCTGGGACGCCATGGTTCCCGAAGAGCAGCGACGCTACGGGCGGCTGTGGCAGCAGAACACCATGCGCAGCGCCATCGCGGCCGCCCTCGGCTTGAACCTGTTCCACCGCCAGGCCGACAAGCTGGTGATGTGCAACATCGCGCAGATCGTCAACGTGCTCCACTCGCTGCTGCTGACCGAAGAAGACCGCTGCATCCGCACCCCAAGCTACTATGCTTTCGGATTGCTGAAGCCGCATCAGGGCAAGACCGCCGTGCGCGTCGAGACGGACGATTCTTCGCCGCTGGGAGTTTCGATATCCGCCTCCCTGCTGGGGAAGGAGATGGCGGTGACCGCGGTCAATCCCAAGCACGACGTCTCGATGCGCGTGAACTTTGTTCTGGCGGGCAGCACGGCCGCCTCGGCGAGCGCCCGCATCCTTCAGCACGACGACTTCAACGCCTGCAATACCTTCGACGCGCCCGACCGCATCGTGNNTGCTTGCGCGCGCGGCTCAGTAGCAGCCTGCCGAGCCGCGACCGCAAGGGAGCGGTTGGAGTTGCTGTTTTAGTTCGATATCCCAAAGCGGCCGCGGTGCGCCCAGAGGCCCAGGGCCGGATTCGAGACGAAGAACACTTCCTCGCCGTTGATCAGGTTGGGGCCGTCCGTCATGGTGGCGGGGTTGTAGCGTTTCATCATCTGCTCGAGATCGCCGAAGCGGAAGTTCACGCCTTCGATCTCTTGCTTGCTCAGATGCCCGGGGCAGTAGGTGATGCGGAACCGGCCTTCGGACGATCCGTGAATCAGGTGGGCGGCGGCGCTGAGATTCGCGGACAGATCGGCGTTGGTCCGCACCGCTTCCAGGACCTCCGGCGTGGTCACATAGCCGTACTTGCGGATGAGTTGGTCGATGGCCGGATCCTCGCCGAACTCCCGCACGCCGGGCGCGAGCACGATCAACTCGGCATCGTCCGCCAGCGCCATGCGGGTCCGGTAAATCGATTTGTTGCCCAGCCAGGTGCTCTTGAACTCCGCTGGATCGAGGTACACCACGGCCTTGCGGATCGGGGCGTCGAGCATGACGAAGTTGACCTTCAGGCTGAGCTCGGCGGCGCGCTCGAAGCACTCGATGTCGTCTCCCACGTACAGACCGCGGACCGCCAGTTGGCCGCGCTCGTTCTTGGCCACGACGGTCTGCACGTAAACGATGGGCAGGTGGCGCGCGAAGTTGTCCGAAGCGTAATTCAGAACGCGCCGCACCGGGTTGTCCGCGCGCCCCATGATGCGCTCCATCCCGTACACGGCGCCCAGGAAATGGCTCTTGTGGATGCCTTCGCTGCCGCCCGTTCCCACGAAGATGTTCTTGTTGTAGTTCGCCATGCCGATGACTTCGTGGGGCACCACCTGGCCGATCGAGAGAATGAGGTCGAAGCCGCCCTCCACCAGCAGCCGGTCCACCTGCGCCGGCCAGGTGAAATCCAGCTTGCCTTCCGATTGTTCCCGCAGGAACGCGGCCGGCACTTCCCCGAGTGTCACCAGACCGTTGCGCCAGTCGTGCACGCGGAAGCGGTCGCGAGGCACGTCGCCGAACATGGCCGCGATCGCGCGGTCGGTCATCGGAGAGTGCGTTCCGAGGGCCGGCAGCACGTCGGTAAGGCGGTCTCCGTAGTATTGCCAGGCCAAACCCGTAAGCTCGCCGGCGCGCGAATGGAAGCGGGTGAAGTCGGGCGGAACGCACAGCACAGTGCGCCGCTCGCCCAGCGCATCCAGGGCGCGGAACAGTGCGCTCTTGAGATCGGCGGGAGAGAACTCGGTTGTTTCCGATCCGGCTCCGAAAAACAGACTCATCGTGTTGGTGTCCTTCCCTGGAGCCCACTATAGCAAGTGCGGTTTAATGTAAGGACATGATCCGCCGACTTGTCCCTCTGGTTCTGCTCGCTGGCGCGCTCGTGGCGCAGGAGAAAGTCACCATCCGCGTGGATGCGGGCACGGTGATCGGCCCGTGGCGGCCCGTCTACCGCTATTTCGGCTACGACGAGCCGAACTACACCACCATGCCGCACGGCAAGAAGCTGGTCGGCGAATTGACCGCGCTCGCGCCCGCGCCGGCCTACTTCCGCACCCACAGTTTGCTGGTGACCGGCGACGGCCAGCCCGCGCTCAAGTGGGGATCCACCAACGCGTATACCGAGGACGCCGCGGGCAAGCCGGTCTACGACTGGACCATTGTCGATCGCATCTTCGACACCTACCTCGCCGCTCATGGCAAGCCGATGGTCGAGATCGGATTCATGCCGCAAGCGCTCTCCATCAAGCCCGAGCCGTACAAACACGACTGGCCTAAGACGCCCATCGAAGCGGGCTGGGCGTATCCGCCGAAGGATTA
>PLEM01000207.1 GCA_003137035.1 Bryobacterales bacterium
AGGCGCTTCCGCCTGCCAACTCTCCGCCCATCGCGGTCGCCATGAGCGGCGGCGTGGACAGTTCCACGGTGGCGGCCCTGCTGCACCAGCGCGGCCACAAAGTGATGGGGCTGACCATGCAGCTCTGGAACCAGCGGCGCCTGCCGGAACTGGTTCCCGAGGGCGGCGCCATCGGCCGCTGTTGCTCGCTGGACGACGTCTACGACGCCCGGCAAGTGGCGCAGCACCTCGGCATCCCGTATTACGTCGTGAATTTCGAAGAGCGCTTCGAACGGGAAGTCGTGCGGCCCTTCATCGAGGAATACCTGGCCGGCCGCACACCCATCCCCTGCACGCTGTGCAACAACCATATCAAGTTCGGCCAGTTCCTGGAGATGGCCGCCACGGTCGGGGCCGGGCAGGTCGCTACCGGCCACTACGCGCGCATCGCCCGCGACGAGCGCACCGGGCGCTGGCTCCTCCGCAGAGGCGCCGACCCCGCCCGAGACCAGACTTACTTCCTCTGGGGGCTTACGCAGGAGCAGCTCGCGCACACGTTGTTCCCGTTGGGGGAGTACCGCAAGTCCGAGGTGCGCGAGATGGCGCGTCAGATGGGCCTCCCGGTTGCCGAGAAGAGCGACAGCCAGGAGATCTGCTTCGTGCCCAACGGCGACTACGCCGCTTTCATCGACGCCTGGTTCCGCGAGCAGGGAGTGGCCCGCGATGCCGCGCGCGGCGACATCGTCTCGACCGATGGCCGGAAGCTCGGCGAACACGCGGGCGTGCACCGCTACACGGTGGGCCAGCGGCGCGGCCTGAACATCGCCGCCGGCGAGCCGCTCTACGTCATCGCCACCGAACCAGCCTCCGGCCGCGTGATTGTGGGCCGCGACGAGGAGCTGCTCAAGTCCAGCCTCAGCGTCACTGGAGCCAACTGGTTCCCGTTTGCGGAGCTGGCCGGCCCGCGGCGCGCCGAGGTGAAGATCCGCAACAAGCACGTGGCCGCGCCCGCCACCCTCTATCCCACCTCCGACCCCTCGCGCGCGGAAGCCCGGTTCGACCAGCCTCAGCGCGCCATCACTCCCGGCCAGGCGGCGGTGTTTTACGATGGCGATTGGGTTTTGGGCGGCGGCTGGATATCCTAGTCTCTTGAAACCTCGCTCGCGGCTGCGCACCGCATTCGAGTACGGGCTGGCTTTCGGCGCGCTCAAATCGCTACAGGTACTCCCGCTCTCCGCCGCCGAGCGCCTGGCCCGCTGCTACGCGAGGTTGCTCGACCGCCTGGCGCCCCGCCTGCGCCGCGTCGCACTGCGCAACCTGGCCCTGGCCATGCCGGAGAAGACCACCACCGAGCATCGCCGCATTGCGGATGGTGTTTTCCGCTCCATCGCGCGGGTCATCCTGGCGCTGGCGCGGTTTCCCTCCATCTCGCGAGCGAACGTCTCGAAGTGGATTCGCTACGAAGGCTACGAGCACTTCGAGCAGGCCCTGGCGCGCGGCCGCGGCGTGCTCTTCGCCACCGCCCATCTCGGCAACTGGGAGCTGAGCGCCTACGCCCACGCTCTGCTTTCCGCGCCCATGCACGTGCTGGTGCGCCCCCTCGACAACCGCCGCATCGACCGCCTCATCGCCCGGCTCCGTGGGCTTTCCGGAAACCATCTGATCGGGAAGAAGGACTCCGCCCGCGCGATCCTCAAGGCTCTGGCGGCCAACCAGGCCGTGGGCATTCTCATCGATCAGAACGCCAGCCTCGAGGAAGGCGTCTTCGTGGATTTCTTCGGCGTTCCCGCCTGCGCCGGTACGGCCTTCGCGCGCCTGGCCGCGCGCAGCGGCGCCGCGGTGATTCCGGGCTTCGCCCTGTGGTCTGAGGCCGAGCGCCGCTACATCCTGCGCTTTTATCCGCCGCTCGAAATCACCGGCAACGCCGAAGACGACACGCGCCGCCTGCACCGCCAACTCGAAGCCGTCATCCGCGAATACCCCGACCAGTGGCTCTGGATCCACCGCCGCTGGAATACCCGCCCGCCCGGCGAGCCGCCGCTATACTGAGAGACCTATGCCCCCTTCGCCAGCGCCGCGGCGAATTGCGCCAGCCGATCGTTGAACTCCTTGGGCCGCTCCAACTGAATGAAGTGACCGGTATCCTCGATCAGCACCGCGTCATAATCGGCGTACTTGCGGTTTCCATCGATGTTGGTTGGCTGCCCCCCAGGGGGTTTCGCGTTGATGGCTCGAATAGGCACTCCGGCGGCCGCGAACATCTTCTTGAGATCCAGGTTCGGGAAGTCCAGCATCAGGGCCACGGCAACCGCCGGATCCGCCGCCTGCGCCTTCTTCAACACCCACTCGATCACGGCCGGGTCGGCGTTTTTCCCAAACATCGAGCCCATGAATCCCGCCATCGCGCCGGGGAGATCGGCTTTCATCTTCGCGGCGACGGATTGCGCGATTTCCGCGGGGATGCGGAGCTCGGCGTCTTGCAGCGTGTCCACCGTGATTACGCCGATGACCCGCCCCGGCATCAATCGCGCCGCCTCGAGCGACACCGGCCCCCCCATCGAGTGGCCCACCAGAATGATCCGCTTGAGCTTCAGTTTGTCCGCCACCAGCCGCACATCGCCCGCCAGACCGAGGATGGTCCAGGTTTTCCGGTTCCTGCCCGATTCCCCGTGGCCGCCCAGATCCAGGGTCACCACCCGGTACCGGCCGGCGAACGTATCCGCCTGGTTCCGCCAAAACGTCCGGTCGCAGCAGAAACAGTGCACGAACAACAGGGTAGTGTCGCCCTGGCCCCGAACGTCGTAGACGATGCGCACGCCGTCGGGAGCGGTGACCGAGCCGGTTTCCACGCCGGCTGCACAGAGGGTTACGGCGGCCCCGAGGATCAGGGCGGGGAAGATGCAACGCATGGAGGTAGTCATGAATATACTGTAACTGGAAGCCTTCACTCCTGCCGCTATGTTGAAAGGCAGCCGAAACTCCGCTCGCCCGAAAGGAGGCGCGATGCGATTCGAACGAGTCCCGATCGCAGTCCTGCTGCTGGCCGCTCTGCCCTCGGCCTGGGCCTTCGATGACCAACCCGTTGTCGAGTGGATGCGCACGAACGCAGTGCGCCTCACGACTCCCGAGGCCGGGCACGGTTTCGCGGACATGCAGCCGCTCAAGAAGGTCATCGGAAACGCGCGCATCGTCGCGCTCGGCGAAGCCACCCATGGCACCCGCGAGTTCTTCCAGCTCAAGCACCGCATGCTGGAATTCCTGGCCACTGAGATGGGCTTCACCATCTTCTCCATCGAAGCCAACATGCCGGAAGCTTACCGTCTCAACGACTACGTGCTCACCGGGAAAGGCGATCCCAAGCAACTCCTGAAAGGCATGTATTTCTGGACCTGGGATACCCAGGAAGTCCTGAACATGATCCTGTGGATGCGGGAGTTCAACAAGTCGGGCATGGGCCGCGTCGAATTCACCGGATTCGACATGCAGACTCCCGACGTCGCTGCGGAGATCGTTCGCGATTTCATCGCCAGGAACGACCCGGAGTATGGCGCCGCGCTGCGCAAGGCTTCCGGGATGGCCGTGGCCCCATCCAGGCCCACGCCGGCAAAGACGAGCTTCGGCGTCGCAACCGGATCGTTTCCCGTCCGCGCCGCCGCGGGCAAGCGCGTGCGCTTCGGCGGCTACATCAAGACAGAAGGCGTCACGGGCGGCTATGCCGGGCTATGGTGGCGGGTGGATGGCGCCTCCGGCGTTCTGGCCTTCGCCAATCTCCAGGACCGCGCCCCCACCGGGACCACACACTGGAAACACTACGAGCTCGATATCCCCGTGGCGGCCGACGCCACGAACATCAATTTCGGCGCACTTCTGGCGGGAGCGGGCACGGCGTGGTTCGACGGCCTGACCGTGGAACTGGATGGCGTGCCTTACCAGGACCCGGCCGCGTTCGATTTCGATTTCGAATCGCCGTCGCCGATAGGCTTCTTCACCGGGGGCGACGGATACCAGGTGCAGTTGGACAACCAGGTATTCCACAGCGGCAAACAGAGCCTGCGCATGAAGCGAGTGGCGGCAGCGGCGGATGATCCCAAAGCCGTCGATCCCAAGCTGGCGGCCACGGCTTGGCAGGACGTGGTCCGGCATCTCGAAGCATCGCGCGAGGCGTACCGGAAGAAAGGCGCTTCAGCCAACGATGCCCAGTGGGCCATTCAGAATGCCAGGGTCGTGCTCCAATGCATGCAGATGCGAGCCAATGAAGTCACGAGGGACCGCAGCATGGCCGAAAACGTCAAGTGGATTCTGGACCGCTCGCCCGGGGCGAAGATTGTGGTTTGGGCGCACAATGGCCACGTCGCCGCGGGCGGTTCCCAAGGATACGAGCCGATGGGAGCCGCGCTTCGAAAGATGTTCGGCGACCAGATGCTGGTGTTCGGCTTCGCCTTCAACCAGGGTTCGTTTCAGGCCGTCCAACAGGGGAAGAGACTGCGGGACTTCACCGTTCCGCCGGCGCCCGCCGGAAGCCTCGACGCCACGCTGGCAGCAACCGGGATTCCGCTGTTCGCGCTCGACCTGAGGCAGGTTCCCAAGAGCGGCCCGGTCGCGGCGTGGTGGAGCGAATCCCACAGAACGCGCTCCATCGGTGCGGTGTATTCCGAGGATTCGCCCTCGGGGTACCTGATGGACTTGGCGGCGCCTGAATCCTTCGACTTCTTGCTTTTCGTGGAAAAGACCACGGCGGCCCGAAAGAACCCGGATTAGTGCTCTGACCGTGTGTTGGTGCGCTTTCGCGTGGAGCCACGCCCCTACGGTGGAGGCTAGGCTCGCTAGTACCAGGGACTGTGAAACAACCGCCTCGTGGCGTCGAAGAGGACAAGCTGAAGCATGTCCCACGTGGGGCATGCTTCAGCTTGCCCGGCGACTTTCTTTTCACTGTCCCGCCAGCGAGCAGTTTCGCAGCAGCGCAAAATCTCGCGGTCATGGACCTAGCTGGGGCGCGGCTCGCGAAGACGAAGTGAACGGAATTGGGGCTAGTAGAAATACAGCACGGCTGTGATGATCGACGATCCGCCGTCCAGGCAGGGCCCGCAGACCGTGTGGTAGCCCGCCCAACACTGGCGGACAACTTCGGGGATCTTCACCGGATCGCCCGGCAGATGGTACGCCGACAGGGCCATCCGGGGGTGGTACTTTGCCAGCGTGGCGCGCGCGCCGACCAGGGCCTGTTTCTCGGCGCCCTCGATGTCCATCTTGATGTAGTCCACCCGGTCGAGCCTCAACTCGGCGACCAGCTTGTCGATGGTGGTGAGCGGCACGGTAGGTCCTTCGTGGCCTTTTTCGGGCGTCAGCACCACGCTGTAGGCGGCGGAGTTGTTGGGGGTCACCGTCAACGTGAGGAAGTCGTCCTTGTTCCAGACGCCCTTTGGATAGACGATGACCCGCCCCGCGCGAATCTCGTCGGCGAAATTTCGCCGGAGGCACTCCAGGTTGTCCGGGGCCAGTTCGATGGCCACCACCAGGCGGGCCCCGGCGTCGAGCGCCGTACGCGTGTAGACGCCGACGTTGGCGCCACAATCCAGCACCACGTCGCCGGCGCGCACGCCGAATCCGTCCTGGCCGTAGATATTCATCTGCTGTTCACCCAGGTCGAAGAAGACGGCGAAGTCGCTGCCCGCGGGCATCCAGAAGCGCCCTTTGGGAGTCTGCCACAGATGAAAGCCCGCCGGGTCCTTTTCCACCAGGCGGCTCTCCCGCAGCAGGCGATCCTTAGCCGCTGTCGTGCCGCTGATCTGATCGTAGCTATGCATGGCCTGCTTGAGCGGGCAGACGGAGGCGCGTCCGATCAGCTTCAGAACAAACAGGCGAGGGGGCGGGTAGAAATATCCTACGGTCCCGAGGATGACAAGAACAATGAGAACCTTGAGGGTGCGAATCATGAGGGTGACCACCGACTATAACATCGCCCTACTGGCGGCGCAACGCGCTTCGCAGCGGGCTCGAGGATGGCGCGAAGCGCGAATCCGCACTGCGAAATTCGCACTCCGCGCCGGTGGAGGCTACTCGACGATTCTGGCTTGCTTCTTGCGGTTTCGCTTGCGCGCAAGGGCCGCCTTGGCGCGCTTCTTCTCGCCGGGCTTCAGGTAGTAGGAGTGACGCTTGATCTCCTTGATGATGTCCTCCTGCTGCACCTTCCGCTTGAAGCGGCGGAGCGCGCTCTCGACGGTTTCGCCGTCGTTGATGACTACTTCGGCCAAATCTGATTCACCTCCTCCGGCACGAAAGACAGACTTCATGATACCCCGGATGCGCCCCGTCGTGCAGCCCAGTATTGTCCAATACGAGAT
>PLEM01000421.1 GCA_003137035.1 Bryobacterales bacterium
GCGATCTTGCTGGTGTAGCCGGAAATGAAGTGGTAGATGGACTGGTCCGGGGTCAGCCGCGAGATCGGCGGCAGCACGCCGCTGGCATCGCAGGTCAGGAAAATGACGTTCTTGGGATGCCCGGCCCGCTTGGCCGGCAGGTAATTGTCGATGTATTCGAGCGGATACGCGGCGCGCGTGTTCTCGGTGATGCTGGCGTCCTCCAGATCCAGCCGCCGGGACACGGGGTCGAACACCACGTTTTCGATAATGGTTCCGAACCGCCGCGTGCAGGAATAGATCTGCGGCTCGGCATCCTCCGAGAGGCGGATCACCTTGGCGTAGCAGCCGTCCTCGACGTTGAAGATGCCGTTGTCGTTCCAGCCGTGCTCGTCGTCGCCGATCAAGCGCCGGCTGGGATCCGCCGAGAGGGTGGTCTTGCCGGTGCCCGACAAGCCGAAGAAAATCGCCACTTCGCCGTCTTCGCCGACGTTGGCTGAGCAGTGCATGGGCAGAACGCCCTCCAGCGGCAGCAGGAAATTCAGCACCGTGAAAATGGTCTTCTTGATCTCGCCGCCGTAGTTGGACCCGCCGATGATCGCCAGCCGCTCGGCAAAGTTGGCGATGATGAAGGTCTCCGAACGGGTGCTGTCGATGATCGGCGAGGCGTTGAAGGAGGGCGCCGCGATGATGGTGAACTCGGGCACGTGCCGCCGCATCTCCTCGGTGGTCCTCAGCCGGGTGAACATGGTGCGCGCGAACAGGCTGTGCCAGGCCTTCTCGGTGATGATCCGGATGGGCATGCGCACATCCTCGTCGGAGCCTGCGTAGCAATCCTGCACGAAGATGTCCCGCCCTTGCAGGAAGCCTTGCAGACGCGTCAGCAGCGCGCTGAACTTGTCGGGGTTGAAGGGACGGTTGTACTGCCCCCACCAGATCTTGCTGTCGGTGGTCTGCTCGGAGACGATAAACTTGTCGGCCGCCGCCCGCGCCGTGTGCTTGCCGGTGTTCACGATGAGCGGCCCGGCGTGGCAGATCGAGCCCTCGCCGCGAAACACCGCTTCTTCGTAAAGCGCCGGGCTGGACAGATTCCAATACACCCGGTGCAGGTTGGTCAGGCCGTGGTTGTTGACGCCGAAAATGCTGGCATTCTCGGTCGCCTGTTTCAGCGCGGGGGAGGGGATGTCCAGGTACACGTTCATTGCCAGTCCCTCACCAGTTTGCGGTCGCCCAGGTACAGTTCATTGGGCGAATTCGGATCCAGCGCCCACTTGATCCGCTCGACGCCCTCCATGATCTCCTTGATGGTCCCGCAGAAGCTGATCCGCAGGTGGCCTTCCATGCCGAAGTCCTTCCCCGGCACCGTCACTACCCGCACCTTGTCCAGCAGGAACTTCGAGAGCTTCTGCGAGTCCTTCATATAGGCGCTGAAATCCGGGAACGTGTAGAACGTCCCGTCGGGCTTGGTCACCTTGACGCCGTCGAAGGCCCGCAGCCGGTCCATCAGGACGTTGCGGTTGTTCTCCAGCGTCATGCGCAAGCTCTGGATCGACGACTGCACGCCGTTGAGCGCGCCCACCGCGGCCCACTGCGCCGGCACCGAGGGGCCTGAGGTCTGCTGCGACTGGATGTTGATCATCGCCCCAATCACTTCCTCGTTCCCCACCGCCCAGCCCACCCGGAAGCCCGTCATGGCGTACATCTTCGACACGCAGTTGACCACGATCAGTTTCGAGTTGTTCAGATCCTCGCTGGCGTACTTGCAGCAGTTGGTCGGATTCTTGCCGTCGAAAATCAGCCGGTTGTAGGTGTCGTCCATGATCAGGTACAGGTTCTTCTTCTCGCAGAACCGCACCATCTCGGCGATGAAATCCTCCGAGTACATCACGCCCGAGGGATTGTTCGGGCTGTTGAGGATGACGGCCTTGGTGTACGGCCCGACCGCGGCGGCGATCTCCTTGACTTGGGGCTGGAACGACCCGTCCTCCGGCGTGATGGGCACCGGCACGCCGCCGGCCAGCTTCACCATCTCCGGGTAACTCACCCAATACGGCGCCGGGTAAATCACCTCGTCCTTGGGCTCCAGGATCGCGTACAGCGCGACCATGATGGCCTGCTTGGCCCCGTTGGAAGCGATGACGTTCTTGACGCCCGCCACCTTGTTGTAGTTCTCTTCCGTGTAGCGGATGATGGCCTTCTTCAGAGCCGGGATGCCGTCGGCCGGCGCGTACCGGACCTCGCCGGTGTTCAACACGCTCGTGCAATTCACGATCGCGTCGATCGGCGCTCGGCTCTTCGGCTCGCCGCCGCCGAGGTGGATGACGGGTTCACCCTTCTCCCTGAGCAGTGCCGCAGTTTCGTTCAGCTTCAGGGTGGGCGATTCACAGATGGATCGCGCTAATTGACTGATGCTCACCGAGTTTCCTTTTCGTGCTATGTATATACTCCTGGTGCTTTGAGCTGCGCCTGGGTATTTTTACAAGTATACTTGACAACCGGCGGTCGAATGCAAGTTAAGAAACGTTAACCAAGTTCGGGGTCCGAAAGTCAATAACTTGCGATGGGCGGCTCAGGATGATGAAGAAATTGTAATGTCGGAAGAGCCCGTACACGTCCAATTGCAGCCCCTCGGGGAGGCCTTCGACCTCCCGCGCGGCACGCCGCTTCGGCACGTCCTGTTCGGCTACGGCCTGGAGTTCCCCTGCGGCGGCCGCGGGCGCTGCAAGCGTTGCCGCGTTCGAGTGATCGAGGGCGCGTTGGCCACCCACCCGGAAGACGCCAGCGTGCTGTCGCCCGAGGAGTTGCGCGACGGCTGGCGCTTGGCGTGTCACGCCCGGGCCGACGCCTCCGTGACGCTCGAAATCGCTCAGTGGGATGTCGCCATTCTCGCCGACGATTCGTCGTTTGACTTCACCCCGAGCGAAGGCCTGGCGGTTGCCGTCGACCTCGGCACCACCACGCTGGTCGCTCAACTCCTCGACCTGGACACCGGGCGCGTGCTCGCCGTCCGCGCGGCGCTGAATCCGCAGGCCGCATACGGCAGCGACGTAATGAGCCGGCTCCAGTTCGCGCTCACCGGGGAGGGAAGGGCTTCGCTCACGGATCTGATTCGCGGCCGCATCGGTGCGTTGGTTGGCGAACTCACCGCGGGAGCCGGCGGCGCCGCCATCCGCGACATCGCCGTGGTAGGCAACACCGTCATGCACCACCTGTTCTGCGGCATCGACGTCGAGCCTCTCTCGCACGTGCCCTTCGAGCCGTTGCGCGATGGCCTCGAGTTGTTCCGCGCCTCCGAGTTGGGCTGGCAGGTTGCCGGCGATCCACCGGTGCGCTTCCTGCCGTGCCTGGGCGGCTTTGTGGGCAGCGACATCCTGGCGGGCATCCTGGCCACCAGGATGTACCACAGCGATGCGCTGGTGGGGCTGATCGATCTGGGCACCAACGGCGAAGTCGTGTTCGGGAACCGTCGCCGAATCGTCTGCGCCTCGACCGCGGCGGGCCCGGCGTTCGAGGCGGGGCGCATTTCGAAGGGCATGCGCGCCTCCTCCGGTGCGATCTTCGAGGTGACGCTCGTGGGGGGCCGCGTGCAGTGCCGCGTGCTGGGCGATGTCGCGCCGCGGGGCATCTGCGGCAGCGGGCTGGTGGATGCGGTCGCCGCCGGGCTCGATCTCGGCGCCATCCAGCCCAGCGGCCGCCTCGCCAACGGGCAACCCTCGTTCCCGCTGTGCCCGCCCGTCGAACTGAGGCAGGCCGACATCCGCGAGCTTCAGCTTGCCAAAGCCGCTTGCGCGGCCGGCATCCGCATCCTGCTCGAGCGGCTCGGCGCGACGGTGCGGGATGTCGAGCGGTTGTATCTGGCGGGCGCTTTCGGAAACTACGTCAACCGCGCCAGCGCCCGCCGCATCGGCCTCATCGACTTCCCCGACGAGGTTGTGCATCCCTCCGGCAACACCGCCCTGTTGGGAGCCAAACTGGCGCTCTTCTCTCCCGCGCTGGACTTCGCCCCGATCCGCGCCCGCGTCGAACACGTCTCCCTCGCCGCGCATCCGCGCTTCCAGGAAATCTACGTCGAGCAGATGGGGTTCCCTCCCCAGTAGCGCCGCGGCAGTCCCGGAAGGGGCTGCCGGAGCCGCTCGGGATGGAATGGACGAAAACACCGCTCCAGGAGAGCCGGTAGGATGTACAATCGATCCTGGCCCGGATGGCCAAACGGGAATCCTGGTTAAGTGCAACTCCGAGCCGGGAGGTAGCGATGTCCCACATCACCATGTGCGTACTGCCCGTTCTTACGCTTACCCTGTGGACCATTCCAGCGGCGGGGCAGGCCACGGCTCCAGTGCCAGTCGCCACTCCGCAGGTTGGCGGACCGGCGGCAATCGGACCGCCCCAATCGACACAAGAACCAGAAATCCATCACACCGGCTTTCGCGGCGAGGTAACGGGCGTAGCCTTCAGCCCGGACGGACAGCGCGTGGCGGCTGGGAGCCGGGACGGCAGTGTGAAACTGTGGGAGAGCGGGACAGGACGCGAACTGCAAACGCTGCGCGGGCGCGACAACCAGGTGTCCGCGGTTGCTTTCAGCCCGGACGGCCGGCTGTTGGCTGCGGCCAGCTCGGACGTGGGCGTGAGGTTGTGGGAGGTGGAGAGCGGACGAGAGGTGCGGACGTTTCCGGGCACCCCGGATAGGCGAATCCTCGCGGTGGTGTTCAGCCCGGATGGACAGTACCTCGCGGCAGGAGATGTCTTGTGGTCGGATGACGGACACCGCCCGTCCCCGGGGAAGGCGCGGATCTGGATGTGGGAAGTGAGCACCGGCAAGCAGGTGCTGGGGCTAGATGCCGATGAGGCCGGCGTTCGCTGTCTGGCTTTCAGCCCCGACGGCCGCTTGCTCGCCTCCGGAGGGGAAAAGGATCACAAAGTCAAGCTTTGGGAAATGCCGGGCGGACGTCTTAGGAAGGCGCTTAGTGGGCATACTGCGCAGGTGCAGGCTGTTACCTTCAGTTCCGACGGTCTCAGGATGGCCTCGGCCGGTCAAGATCATACCGTGATTCTGTGGGGGGTGGCGGGATGGCGCGTGCAGCGCCGCCTCCTCTATGACCACGAGTGGGTAGCATCGGTCGCCTTCAGTCCGGATGGAAAGCGCGTAGCGGCGGGTGGTCTTGCAGACACGATTGTCCTGTGGGACGTAGAGAGCGGCACCAGACTCGCCAAGATTGAGGCCCACCAATCCGGCGTCAGTCAGATCGGCTTCCGGGGCGACGGCCGGTGGCTGGTTTCCGGAAGCTCCGACAAGACGGTCAAGCTATGGAGCACCGCCGAGTGGCGTCTGCTTCGGACTTGGATGCCGCCGAAGGTCTGGGAGGTCACTATCGGCGGCATGGTACGCAAATCCGCCCCGCCGGCGGGCTATGAGGGTCCGGGCGCCGAGCCGGCTGAGGAATACCTGGATGTATTCGTATTGGTGAAGAACGTTTCGGACGTCTCCAGCCAATTCAAGCCGTTGTATGTCTTCAAGCCGTTGTCTGCCGAAGGGCCGCGGGTGAATTACCGCATAGGCGACGTGGTGTGGGAAGGCAAATGGAAGCGGGCTGCACTGGTGGACAAGGCCAAGACCTTCGCGTTGGAGATGGCGCTCCGCGGAGATCTGAAAGGCGCCAGCGTGAGCATGAATTCGGAAGGAAACTCCGTAAGGGTATTGTCGGAACGAACTACGTACGGGGGTATCCGTCAAACCGTCCTAACCACGAGCGTTCTCCTAGGCTTCCATGTGGAGGCGGAGAAAGGACCGGCGGGGATAGTGTCTGAGAAAATCACCGTGGACCCAGGCCGGGTGGTCCGTTTTTCTCTTGTCTTCCTGGTGAAAAGGGTCTTCCTGGTGATGAAGGACGAGAACCTCGATCCGTGGCAACTGCAAATCAGGGATGAGTTGCCGATGCCACTGAAGGTGAGCGAGCCGGCGGCCACAAACCGGTAGTTCCACGGAGTGTTTGCGGACCTCAAGTAAGAATGAAAACCCAGGGCGACGTGTCCGCAGCCCGAATCCAGCCACGCCTGGACGCTCCTATAATTCGCTGATTTTCCAAGCTGAGCCAGGATTCTTTCACGGCTCCAGAGTATACTGGGGAAGCCAATCTTCTGGGGAGGGACGCCATGAGCGACACTGAGGAACCCATCGGGGACCCGGAGGTTCCATCCCCGGCCAGTGCGCCTGAAGCTTCGATTCAGGATGCACCGGCCGCAACCGCGGATTCGGATGTCCAGCCCGAGACTAGTTTTCCCGTGGTGGGTATCGGCGCCTCGGCCGGCGGGCTGGCGGCATTCGAGGCCTTCTTCTCCGCCATGCCCTCGGACCCCGCGAGCGGCATGGCCGTCGTGCTGGTGCAGCATCTGGCGCCGGACCACAAGAGCATCCTGACCGAACTGCTGCAGCGCCACACCCGCATGCAGGTCTACGAGGTCGAAGACGGGATGGAGGTCAAGCCCGACTGCGCCTACATCATCCCGCC
>PLEM01000127.1:0-9036 GCA_003137035.1 Bryobacterales bacterium
AGAAGTCGGCCGCGCCCTTGATCGCCAGGTTGTCCGACTCGGTCGCCCCCGAGGGCAGCACGATCTCCTTCGGCGAGCCGCCGATGAGGGCGGCGATCTGCTCGCGGGCGTGCTCGACGGCCGCCTCCGCCTCCCAGCCGAAGGGATGACTGCGGCTGGCGGCATTGCCGAACTTCTCCCGGAAGTAGGGCAGCATGGCGTCGAGCACGCGCGGATCCAGCGGCGTGGTGGCGTGGTTGTCCATGTAAATCGGCGTCTTCATACGTTCTCCAGGACCGTCAGCGGATTGATCTCGGCGCCGTCCTCGCTCATGGCTGAGATAGTGATGCTCCCGAGCAGCCCGAGGATACCTTCGTGGATGCGGCGAAGCGGCTCTTTCACGCCGCACCGGCCGGATTGGAAGCAGCCGTCATGGGTGAAACAGGAGGTGAGGATGATGGGCCCATCGAGCGCGCGGATGACCTCCAGAGCGCTGATGGTGAGAGGGTCCCGAGCGAGCTTATAGCCGCCGTTGGTGCCATATACGGGAGTCAGGAGGCCGTGGCGGGCCAGCTTTTGAAGCACTTTGGAGAGCAACGGCAGCGGGATGCCGTAGGCGTCCGCGATCTCCTTGGCGCTGGCGCTACGCGAAGGGCGGCGCGTGGCCAGGTGGCGCAGCGCGATCAATCCGTAGTCCGCTTTCTTGGTGAGCTTGAGCATATCGGACCAAACCGGTCCCATATCCAATTTAGCGGACTGCGGGGCCTGATGTCAAATCTGTAAAGCCCGTAGTTCCAGTAGGATAAGGCTCCGCCTTGTCCCGGCTGCGGATTGGGTGCGACCAGGACAGGGCTGGAGTCTTATCCTATCGCTACCGGCAACGGCCGGTGCCGCAGCCGGAGCCGCTGGCCGGCGCCAGACCGGCCGGGTCTCCGAACAGGATGCCGCGGCCATTTGTGCCGATGTAGACTCGGCCGAAGATGCGAGGGTCGCCAGCGATCACGCTTACGCCGCCGTACTGGTGCGCGTCGTCGTTGATCCGAAGCCAGGTCGCGCCGGCGTCGGTGGAGCGATACACGCCTGGCAGGGTGTTTACCCAGCCGGAAAGGTACAGCGTGGGGTACGCGGCTCCCGGGGCGGGCTTGCCGAAACCGACGGCGTTCGCCTGGTTCACCGTGCCCAGCCTCGTGAAGCTGGAGCCGGAATTCGTGGAGTGGTAGAGCCCGGACAGGAGCGGAAGCCACAGGTCGCCTTCGATGCCGGGGACGGGGCGAACCGCCTTCGCCTCGCCGCTGGACAGCCCCCGCGCCGCGGCGGTGAAGGAGGCGCCGCCGTCCGTGCTGACGTACACGCTTGCGCCGCCCGGATGGTAGGCGTAGAACTTCGCCGGATTCACCCGGTCGGCGGCCACGGGAATACCGGTCGGCGAGCCGGTGGAAGGGGTCCATGTGGCGCCGTTATCGCGGGAAAAGGACACCGTTCCTTGAGAGGGAGACCACAACAACGCGCCGCCGTCGGCAGCCACTGCGATCCAGCCGGGACCGCCATTGACCGGCATGGGAGCGTCGGCGCCGAAAGGAGTCCAAGTGGTTCCGCCGTCCTTCGAGAGCGCGCCGTGCGGGTTGTTGGCCCAGCCCACGCGGGCCACTATGGCCGGCTTCAACTCGGCGAAATCGATGTCGTTGGTGGTGGACATCACCGGGTTGGCGAACATGCCAGTAGCTGACGCGGCGTACAAGCTGTCGTGGCGGAAGCCTCCGATGTCGCCCATCACGCTGAGCAGGTGGGCTCCGGAGGGGGGACTGCGCAATTGGCCGATCGAGGTCTCCTCGAGCCCCTGGGCCCCCACGAACCAATGCGAGACGCCGCCCGAGTCGACACGGGTGACATCCTCGCTGGCCCAGATTGTTGCGCCGGTCACGTAGAGCACGTGATCCGGGTTGAACGGGTCGATCTCGAGGTCCCCGATCCAGTGCCCCAACGCCGCAGTAGGGGCTCCCCAATTCAGCCACGGGGAGAGCGAGCTGTCGCGCGTGGATAGGGAATTGATGGAGGTCCAGTGCGCGCCGCCGTCGGTGCTCCGGTAAATATCGTCGCCGGGCGACCAGCGGTCCATGGTAGAGACCATGACCGTGCTGGGATGGGCCGCGTCCACCGCGACGCCGCCAAAACCGTACCAGATCGCGTTACCGTTGGGCGTCGGTGGCGTCACGTTGGTCCAGGCGCCGTCCTTCGTGTTGTACTTCCAGACGGCTCCGTTGGCCATGTTATTGGGGCCGGGCTGATCGCCGTAGGTTAGGTACATCACTCCGTCCGAGCTGAGCACGCCGTGGTTGGGCAACAAGCCGGTGGGTTGGCCGGAGACGGCCTGCCAGGTGGTCCCATTGTTGGTACTTCGGTACAGGCCGGAGGTGGCGGAGGAGACGCCGGCGTACACCGTGCCAGAGTTGGCCGGGTCGAACACGACGAAGACGATGCCGATGCCGTTGGTCGCCCCGGTAATCGGGAAGGTCGCCACCTGGCTCCAGGTCGCGGCATAGTCCGAGCTTCTCCACAGCCCGTTGTTGCGCGAACCGAAGTAAAGCTCGGCGGGGTTGAGCGGGTTCACAACCAGGCGCTCTCCGGCAAAGCGTCCGTCCATGTTACCCCCCATCTGGAAAGAAACCCTGGTGCGCTCGAAGCTCCGGCCCTGGTCGGTAGACCGCAGGAACGAGCCGTTACCAGCCCACGAGTTGCTGTACATTCCGGCGGCAATGTAGAGTCGAGCCGGGTCCGTGGGATCTACGGCGATGCTCTCGATGCCCAGCGTATTCCAATCGCTGGCGTTCACCCAGTCGGTCAGCGGGATCCAACGGCGCACGGAGGCATCCCAGCGGTAGGCTCCGCCGATATCCGTGCGCGCGTACATCAGGCCCTTCTGGCCCGGGTGGGTGACGATGCCGGGGACGAAACCGCCGCCGACAATCTGTACGTTCTGCCAGGTATAAGCCCCCGGAACGGCTACGCGGCTCGGGTCCGCCGCGAAAGCGCAGACGTTGATCAGAACTGCAAATACGCAGCCCAGCTTCCATCCGAATCTTGTCACGGAGAGATGCTAGCACTTAGGGCGTAGCGTTATCAACCTCGCGTCGCCCGCCGCCTCCGCGACCGCATGGAGGGCGNNCTTCAGCCCCGCGGCGCGGCGGGGCTCAAGCCCCGCGCGGGTCGAAACCCGCCCCCCGGGCCTGGCCACGTAAAGGTTTGTCAACTCGGCCAAAGCTCTCGTACCTCCGGAGCACCCCACCGCCGTCTATCATGATCGGCTCAGCCGGAAACGGCATCCGGCATGATAAGGTTATCTCTGGGGGTGTAGGGTTCGATGAGAGCAAGCGAAACGCGCGGGCGCAGGCTGAATCACAGAATGGTCCGCTATTTGGCTGGCGCCGCGGTGGTGCTGCTACCGGTGTGGTGCCAGGCGCAGACGAGCTTTCGGTATACCGTCTCGACGGTGGCCGGAACCGGCGTCAGCGGGTTTTCGGGGGACGCGGGCCAGGCTACCAGCGCTCAACTCAGCATCCCTTGGGGCATCGCCCTGGATAAGTCCGGCAACCTCTACATCGCGGATGAAGTCAACAACCGGATCCGCATGGTGGCGACCAACGGGACCATCTCCACGATCGCCGGCAACGGGACCAATGGCTACACCGGGGACGGAAGCGCAGCCACCAGCGCGGAGCTCAACTTCCCTGCGGCGGTGGCTGTGGACGGCTCCGGCAACGTCTACATCGCCGATACGGAGAATCAAGTGGTGCGCAAGACCACCGTGGGCGGCAACATCACCAACGTGGCCGGCACGACTGTGGCCGGCTATGCAGGAGATGGCGCCGCGGCCACCAGCGCCCAGATCAACCTCCCGCTGGGTTTGGCGCTGGATGGCGCGGGCAACCTCTACATTGCCGACTCCAACAACGACATGGTCCGCAAGGTTGCGACCAATGGCACCATTACGACGGCGGCCGGGAGCACCTACGGTGGTTATGGCGGGGACGGAGGCGCAGCCACCAGCGCCAGCTTTTACGCGCCGTTCTCCGTCACCGTGGATGCCGCAGGCAACCTGTACATCTCCGACACTTTCAACCACGCCGTGCGCAAGGTAGCGGGCGACGGCACGATTACCACCGTGGCCGGCATCGGGACCAGGGGTTATTCCGGAGACGGTGGTCTGGCCACGAAGGCTATGCTCAACTACCCTGAGGGCCTGGCCGTGGATGCTGCCGGCAACCTCTACATCGCCGATTCCCTCAACAACCGCATCCGCGTGGTGACCCCAGGAGGCATCATCACGACCATCGCGGGCACCGGCAAGTTCGGCAGCGGCGGGGACGGAGGACCAGCCACCAGCGCCCAGTTCAACTCGCCTTCCGGTCTGGCGCTGGATGCCGCGGGCAACCTTTACGTTGCGGACAGCCAGAACAACCGGGTCAGACGGCTTAGCCCGGACAAGGCCGCGACGCCTTCGATGCAGCCTGGCGCGGTGATCAGCGCTTCCGGCTTCGGGGCGTTCACCTCGGCTGCCCCGGGCTCCTGGATCGAGATTTACGGGTCGAACCTGGCTCAAAACGCGCGCCAATGGACGGCCGCCGACTTCAACGGGGTGAAGGCCCCCACTTCGCTCGACGGGACCAGTGTGACGATCGGCGGGCAGCCCGCCTTCGTCGCCTACATCAGTCCGACGCAAGTGAATGCGCAGGTGCCATCCAACGTCGGCACTGGTCCGCAGGAGATCAAGGTGACCACCCCCACTGGAGTGAGCGCGCCGTTTACGCTCCACTTGAACACCACTGAGCTGGGTCTGTGGGCTCCGCCGTCGTTCAAGGTCGGCGGCAAGGCATACGTAGGGGCGCTGTTCAGCGATTTCACGACGTTTGCGTTGCCGTCCGGCGCAGTTACGGGCGTCAACTCGCGGCCCGCCCATCCCGGGGAGACCATTATCCTTTACGGCACCGGATTCGGCGCGGTAACCCCGAATGTGGACGCGGGCGAAATCACCGAGCGGGCCAACGCCCTGATGAACCCGATCCAGGTCTTCTTCGGCGGCGTCGCGGCTCAGGTGACGTACGCGGGATTGGCTCCGACCGCGGTCGGGCTTTACCAAGTCAACGTGGTCGTGCCGAACGTCGCCGCGAGCGACGCGGTGCCGTTGACGTTCACCCTCGGTGGCGCCGCCGGGCTCCAAACGCTGCATATCGCCGTGCAAGATTGACTTCTGCCGGCTGGGGCCGCGACCGCGTGGAGGGCGGACTTCGAGTCCGCGCGGGGCTTCAGACCCGCGGCGCGGCGGGGCTCAAGCCCCGCGCGGGTTGAAACCCGCCCTCCTGGCTGTTGGCGAAGGGGCGTCTGGTACAGTGGATAGGAATGCACGGAGTCATCGTCGTCAACAAGCCGGAAGGGTGGACCTCTCACGACGCCGTCAACAAGATCCGGCGGCTGGCGGGAACGCGCCGCGTGGGGCACCTGGGCACGCTGGACCCGATGGCGACCGGCGTGCTCCCTCTGGTGATCGGCGCCGCCACGCGGCTGGCGCGGTTCTATACCCGGAACGATAAGATCTACGACGCGGTGATCCGCTTCGGATACGCCACCGACACCTACGACCGCGAGGGTACGCCGACTTCTCCCATTACCGAACCGACGGTGACCCGCGAAGAGTTGGAGCCGCTGCTGGAGCAGTTTCGCGGGCCGTTACGGCAGACCCCTCCGCCGATTTCGGCCAAGAAGGTGGGCGGCACGCCGGCCTACCGGTTGGCGCGGAAGAACATCGCGGTGGAACTCGAGCCGGTGGAGGTGACGGTGCATTCGCTCGAGTTGCTGGAGTGCGGTGGGGCGGAGGCGCGGGTGATCATGCGTTGCTCGGCGGGGACGTATCTGCGCGCCGTGGCTCACGACCTGGGAAAGCTGCTGGGCTGCGGCGCGTTCCTGCAAACGCTGGTGCGCACCCGCTCGGGTGATTTCACACTGGAGCAGGCGCGAACCCTTCCGGAACTCGAGAGTCTGGCCGGGGAGGGCCGCTTCGAGGAGGCGTTGCTCCCCGCCGCGCGCCTGTTGCCGGAGTTCCCGTCGGAATACGTCGACACCACCACTGCCGGCTTCATCCGCCAGGGCCGGGACTTTCGTGTTTCCCCATTCCGTGTGCGGACCGGCTCGCGCTACGTGAAGGCGATCGCGCAGGACGGCCAATTACTGGCCATAGGTGAAGCCAAGCTTCCCAATCTGTACCACCCGATTGTGGTGCTGTAGGGCCGCGATGCGATCGCGCGCGGCTCTCTTTCTGCTAGTTGCGTGCTGGACCAATCTCCCGGGCCAGTTTGCCTCAGCCCCGCCCGAATGGAATCGGCCCGTTGAGCCCTTCCGCGTTGTGGGAAACGTCTACTACGTCGGCGCATCGGACGTCTCCGCGTTCCTCATCACCACGCCTCAGGGACACATTCTCGTGGATACGGGTTTCACTGAAACGGTACCGCTGATCGTTTCGGGTGTGCAAAAACTCGGCTTCCGCATGGAGGACATTCGTATTCTCCTGGCCACCCACGCGCACTATGACCACGCGGGAGGAGTGGCCGAGGTAAAAGCCCGAACCAAAGCTCGCTTCCTGGTGAACCCCGCGGAGGTGGAGCCGTTCTCACGCGGCGGCAAGGGCGACTTCGCGTTCGGCGACACGTACGCTTTCCCGCCGTCGAAGCCGGATGGAGTGTTGCGCGACGGCGGCGAGGTCCGGGTGGGCGGCGTGGTCGTAACCGCGCATTTCACGCCCGGCCACACCAAGGGCTGTACCTCCTACACCACCACCGTTCGCGAGGGGCGGCATTCCTACCGCGTCGCGATGGTTTCGAGCGTCACCGCTCCCGGCTACCAATTGGTGAATAATCTGAAGTACCCCGAAATCGTCGAGGATTTCCAGGCGACGTTCGCGAAGTTGCGCGCCTTGCCCTGCGACATATTCCTCGCCGGGCACAGTTGGGAATTCGGATTGCCGGAGAAGCTGAAGGCGCTTAGGAACGGCGCGAGTGGCAACCCGTTCGTAGACTCCGAGGGCTACCGTCGCTGGGTGGAGAAATCCGAGGCCGCCTTCCGGAAACAACTGGAAGACCAGCGCGGGAAGCCGGCGCGGAATCCGTAGAGGCTGCTGAAAAAGTCCCTGGGCAAGCTGAAGCATGCCCCACGTCGGCCTGCAAGTCGTTGATTTGCCGTGTGGGACATGCTTCAGCTTGTCCCCTTTGAACGTTCAGAAGAACTTTTTCAGCAGCCTCCGTAGCTTCACGTTCTCGTCTCGGCAGCCGCCTTGCGCTTCTTGGCCCACTCCTCTTTGACCACTTGGCGGGCGCGGCCCAGCGCGAGGGCGTCGGGGGGCACGTTCTCGGTGATCACGGAGCCGGCGGCGACGTAGCTGCCCGCTCCGATTTCGACCGGAGCGACCAGCGTCGAGTTGCTGCCGATGAAGGCGCCGTCGCCGATGATCGTGGGATGTTTGCGCTCGCCGTCGTAATTGCAGGTGATGGTGCCCGCGCCGACGTTGACGCCCTTGCCGATGTTGGCGTCGCCCAAATAGGCCAGATGCTGCGACTTGGCCTTCGCGCCGATCCGCGATTTCTTGACCTCAACGAAGTTGCCTACCACCGCTCCGGCCTCGAGGTGAGCGCTCATCCTCAGGCGCGCGTAGGGGCCAACGCGAACGCCGGTCTCCAGTTCGCTGGAATCCACCATGGTGAAAGGCGCCACCTGAACGCCCGCGGCCAGCCGGGAGTCGCGCACGATGGAGCAGGCGCCGACGCGGCAGTCCTCGCCGATTGCAGTATGGCCGAGGAGTTGCGCGAAGGGGCCGATGACGCTGTCCATCCCGACCGTTACGCCGGCGTCGATGGTGACGGTCTCCGGCTTCTCGATGGTCACGCCGTCCAGCATCAACTGGCGCGCCTTGCGCTCGCGTAGGATGCGATCCACCAGGGCCAACTCGGCGCGGGTATTAATGCCCAGCACCTCGGAGGAATCCGCCAGCACCAGCGGCTGCATGAAGTGGCCGGCGCGGTGGAAGATATCGACCATGTCGGTGAGGTAGTATTCCCGGGCGACATTGTGGGGCTGGATCTCGCCGATCTGCTCCCACAGCAGGCCCGCGCGGAAGCAGTAAATGCCGGAATTGATTTCGCGCTCAGCAAGCTGCTCGGGAGTAGCGTCCTTCTGCTCGACGATGGCTTGTAGCCTTCCACTCTCGTTGCGGAGGATGCGGCCGTAGCCGGTGGGGTCCTCCAGGACCGTAGTGATGACCGTGGCGGCAGCCTCACCCTGCTCCTGCGCTTCAACCAACTGACGGAGCGCGCCGGGGGTGAGCAACGGGCAGTCGCCGTAGAGCACCAGCAGGTGGCCCGGCAGGCCGGAGAGACGCTCGCGGCAAACCAGCAGCGCGTGCCCGGTCCCTCGCTGCTCGGCCTGAACGATGAACTGGACGCCGTGGTGGGCCACGGCAGCCTGCACCTCGCCGGCCTGGTGGCCAACTACGAGGAAGATGCGCTCCGGCGGCGCCAGGGCCAGCGCGGTCCCGACGATGTGCTCGATGAGCGGCATGCCCCCGGCCTGGTGGAGCACCTTGGCTTGCTTGGATTTCATGCGGGTACCCAGGCCCGCTGCCAGAATGACGACGGTGATCGGAGTTTCCATGTTGTTCTAAGTTGTCTCGGATGCGGTCCGATGGCGGGGAGATGGGACAGAGTCCCGGCGGCGCCTGCCCTCGGCGGCCAGTTCGAGGGCCAACGAAGCCAGAGCAGCAGGATCGTGGCGGACTCTCGCGCCCTCCTGAAGCAGATGGCCTCCGACGACCTTCACGCCCATGTCGCGCAGCCGGTCGAGATCGTTTTCCACCGGGTGGGCCTTCTGCCGGGCGTATCTTCGCAGCATCGCCTCGCTAATCGGGCGGGTGTTGAGAATCACGTAATCGAGCAGCTTGAGATGCGCGTGCTCTTCGATGGCAGCGACGTGATCGGCCGCGGTGAACCCGATGGTCTCGCCCGGCTGCCACATCAGGTT
>PLEM01000127.1:9042-15204 GCA_003137035.1 Bryobacterales bacterium
AGGGGTAGATGCGGCCGGCGATGGCCAGCACCTCCGCGGAGACCTTGACGGCTTGGGGGAAATCGCCCGTGACGTTGGTCAGGGCGGTCAGGAAGAGGTTCCCGAAACTATGGCCCTTCAGTCCGCGGCCGCGCGAAAAGCGGTACTGGAAGAGCTGGGAGAGCAGGGCTTCGTCCTCGGAGAGCGCCACCATGCAGTTGCGGATATCGCCCGGCGGCAGAACTTTGAAGTCCCGGCGCAAGCGCCCGGAACTGCCGCCGTCGTCGGTGACCGTCACCACCGCGGTGATGTCGACGCGGGGGGCGCTCCGCGGATAGGCAAAAGGCTTCAGACCCAGCAGGAGCGTGGAGAGTCCCGTGCCTCCGCCGATGGCGACAATGCGGAGCGGGCGATCACGCGAGTCGGACGCAGGGCCTTGTGCGGCGGATTCCGAGGTCATCAGTTTGTCCCCCGGATCAACCAGCCGGGGCTAAGAATTGGTTGCCCTTTCAGGGTACAAGAGATCGGCGAGCGGGGAAAGCTGGCCGATCTCGGCGAAGTCCGGGTCGTTGCGGGCGGCGGCGCGGTTGCGAGGGTGTAGCTCGATGGCTCGCCTGAGGTTTCCGTAGGCGCTTTGTATGTCCCCGGCCAGGCCGCGGCAAAGCGCCAGGGCGTAGAACAGGTGGTCGGCTTTGGGAGTTTGGGCGATGGCCAGGAGCAGGTGCCGCTCGGCCTGCTCGAACTTGCGCTCGTTGATCAAAGTGACGGCGTAGTCGTAGTGCTCGTCGGGCGTGCGCAGCGACATGTCCGGCCGGGAGAGCCGCCTCATGCACATCCGGGCGTGCAGCCGCGCCGAGTGGGCCATCTCGCGCATCGGGCCAGTGGCCGCCTGCTCAAACAGGTTGAGGGCGGCCGCGTACCCGCCGCTGTGGAACAGCCTGCTCGCCTGCTCGAAGATCGCGGATTGGGTTTGGGAGTCCAGAATCGGAGGAGGCAGCGCCGCGCCTCCCCGGGCCGCTGCACCCGGCGCCGCCTGCGCACCGGAGCGGTCGGGGGTGGCCGCAGGGGCAGCCTTAACGGTACGGATCGCCGGTTTCCTCATAGGAGCCGGTTTGTGCCGCGAGATGGTGGCCATCGAAGGATACTTCTAAAAGCTTCTATCAGATACTCAAGCGTTTTGCAAGTGCGGGGANNAAGGCCGGGGCTAGGAGCTCTGTTCCTCGTCGTCATAGGCGGGGACCGATTCGAGGTCCTCGGCCTCTAGAATCTGTCGGCAATCCAGACAGCGGAAGTAGTCCACGCCGTCGCGGCGGGCGATTACCTCCGTACGCGGGTGCTTGCAGGCGGGCTCCATAAAGACTCAAGATATCCCCTATTTTATTCGAGGTGGCGGGCTTGTCAAGTGCCTGCAACACCCTAATCTCGAGCGGCCCGAAGACCGCGATCGGCTACAATTCTTTAAAGATGATCGCCGGACCCTCGACGAAGCTGGAGATTGCGGCGGCGAACCTCGATCAGACGCTGCACAGCGTGCCGGAACGCCCGGCGGTGTTCCTGGTCTGGCCCCGCGAGGGAGCGCCGTACCTGGCGCGGACCACCGTGCTGCGGCGCAGGCTGAAGCGGTTGCTGGGGGAGCGCAGCGGGCCCTCGCGGCTGCTGAATCTGCGGGTGGTGGCCTCGCGGGTGGAATACTGGCTCACCGGATCGGGCCTGGAGGCCAGCCTGCTGTTGCACGAGCTGGCGGCGCGGCATTTCCCGGAGACCTACCTCAAGCTCCTGAAGCTGCGCATGCCGCACTACGTGAAAGTCATTCTCTCGAATCCCTTCCCGCGCATCCAGGTGACGGCGCGGCTGGGTGGCGGGCGCTCGCTCTACTACGGTCCGTTCCGCACCCGCGCCGCCGCTGAGCAGTTCGAGAGCCAGGCGCTGGACCTGTTTCAGGTGCGCCGGTGCCAGGAGAATCTCGATCCGAGGCCCGAGCATCCCGGCTGCATCTACGGCGAGANNCCGCGCACCCCGGCTGCATCTACGGCGAGATGAACATGTGCTTGAGGCCCTGCCAGCAGGTGGTGGGAGCCGGGGAGTACGCGAGTGAAGTAGGCCGGCTGATAGAGTTTCTGGAAAGCCAAGGGCGCTCGCTCGCCGGGCCGCTCGAGGCTTCTCGCGACCGCTTGAGCCAGGAGCTGGATTTCGAGGCCGCGGCGCGGCAGCACCAGCGGCTCGAGAAGGTCCAGCAGGTCCAGCGGTTGCGGGATCCCCTGGTGCGGGAGGCCGGGCGGCTGGACGGCGTGGCGGTGGCGGCTTCGGCGGCGCCGGGAGCGGTCGAGCTGTGGTTCGTGGCCGGCGGTTGCTGGCAGAGGCCGGTGCGGTTCGGCTTCGAGGCGGTCGAGGGCAAGACGGTCTCCATCGATCAGCGCCTGCGCGAGGTGGTGGCGGGACTGAAACCGCGGCGGCTGTCCCCCCGCGAGCGGCAGGAGCACCTGGCGCTGCTGGCGCGCTGGTATTACTCGAGCTGGCGCGACGGGGAGTGGCTCTCGTTCGACGGCCTGGATCGCGTGCCCTACCGGAAGCTGGTGCGCGCCATCTCGCGGATAGCGGCACCGGCCGCGAAACCCTAGTTCGGTTTCGAGGCCACTTGGCCCGCGAACTTCCGCCGCCGGATGAACTCCCAGATGCCGCCGCCCAGGGTTCCGTACACGATGCCGGCAATCAGCGCCAGGGCGAATAGCGCCGCTACCAGCCTGGGATTGGTGGGTCCTTCGCCCGCCTTCTCCACGTGCCGCATCCAGGGGTCCCACACGGCGATGAAACCCCACCAGATCGCCCAAATGGCGTAGGCGGCGCACAGGAAGTGCAATACCAGGTCCCCGGCGGTGGGCTCCGGCAGGGGCTCGCGGGACCAGAGCCCGACGGCGCAGGTCCATACGCAGGCGCCCACCAGGGCGAGAATCAGCGAGCGCGACCGGTGCTTGCGGAAGCGCTCGGCCGTATCCCGGCGCAACGGGTCGTCCGCCCTGTCGCCGGCCTGAAACTCCACCCCGAACATCCTGAACTCCCCGGCCGGGGCGGCGGCTCCCTGAGCCGGCCCGGAGACCTCCGAGCTTGCTTCCGGAAACTCATATCCGCAGACGCATCGCGCAGCGCCAGCCCGGTTCCGCCGGGTGCATAAAGGACAGGTAATGTCGTTCGCCATAAGCTCAAATCTCTCTCACAGAGCAGATCACGTGGGGAGGCCGGAGTCAAGTCTCTGGCGGAACCAGCCAACGGCCGGCGCTGGTCCCGCGCCATAATGTTGTCATGCGGATTGCCGGATTGATTCTGCTGCTGTACGCCGCCCTGGTTGCGGGCCAGCAGCTCGACGTGAAGACCCACACGCTCGACAACGGGATGAAACTGCTGATCCACGAGGACCACAACATCCCCAACGTCGCGCTTTACTTCTTCTTCAAGATCGGCTCGCGGAACGAGCGGCCCGGCGCCACCGGTTTGTCGCACTTCTTCGAGCACATGATGTTCAACGGGGCCAAGAAGTACGGTCCCAAGCAGTTCGACATCGTGATGGAGAAGAACGGCGGGCGTAACAACGCCTACACCACCCGGGACGACACCGTGTACACCGACTGGTTTCCGAGCGCCATGCTCGAGCAGATGCTGGACATGGAGGCGGACCGCATCCGGGATCTGAGCTTCGACCCGAAGATGATCAAGTCGGAGCGCGAGGTGGTCTACTCGGAGCGGCGCAATTCCGAAGACAGCAATTTCGGGGCTCTGGACGAACTATTGAACGCCGCGGTCTTCATGGCGCACCCGTACCACTGGCCGGTGATCGGCTGGCCTTCCGACATCGAGTCCTGGACCATGGACGACCTCCAGAGCCACTTCCGCATGGGCTACGCGCCGAACAACTGCGTGATGGTGGCGGTGGGCGACGTGAAGGCGGAGGAGGTGATCGCGCTGGCCAAGAAGTACCTGGAGCCGATCCCGCGGCACGATCCGCCGCCGCCGGTCCGCACGGTCGAGCCGGAACAGAAGGGGGAACGGCGGGTGGCGCTGAACAAGGCCTCGCAGTTGCCGCTCCAGATGATCGGCTACCACGTGCCGCGCACGGACAGCCCCGAGCATTATGCGCTCGAGGTGCTGAGCAACGTGCTGGCGCAAGGCCGCAGCTCGCGGCTGTACCGCAGGCTGGTGGACCGCGACCAACTCGCCATCAGCGTGGGAGGGGGCTCCGATCTTTCGCTCGACCCTGGGCAGTTCACCTTCACCATACAGCCCCGTAGCGGAGTGGATCCGGCCAAGTCCGAGCAGGCGTTCCTCGAGGAAATCGAGCGGGTGCGCTCGGCTGGCATCTCGCCCGAGGAACTGCAGAAGGCGAAGAACCAGTGGCTGGCGGATTTCTACCGCGAACTGAAGAGGATCTCGGGCAAGGCCAACCTGCTCGGCGATTACGAGATGTTCTTCGGCGATTACCGGAAGATGTTTACGGTGGACAAGGAGCTTGAAAAAGTGACGGCCGAGGACGTCCAGAACGTGGCGAAGCGTTACTTTGGCCCGAACAACAAGACCGTCGCCACGCTGATCCCAGAAAAACCGGAGGCCGCAAAATGAGAATCGTTCCGTTCCTCCTGGCAGCCGCCACGCTCGCGGCGCAGCCGGCCCCGCAGGTGCGCCTGCCGCAGTATACGCACGAAGTGCTGGCCAACGGCGCGGTTCTGGATCTGATGCCGCGCAAAGGGGTGCCCCTGGTTTCCGTGCTGGTGCTGGTGAAGGGCGGCGCGGAGTCGGACCCGGCTGAGCTGGCCGGTCTTTCGAGCCTCACGGCGGAACTGCTGCGCCGCGGCACGCCCACGCGCACGGCCGACAGATTCTCCGAGGAACTCGACTTCATCGGCGCCAGCTTCTCCGCGCGCGCCGACACGCAATCCACCACGATCGCGACCGAATTCATGTCCAAGGACGCGGAACGCGCCCTCGACCTGCTCTCCGACGCGGTGCTCCATCCCACGTTTCCGGAGGAGGAAGCGAAGAAGGCGCTGAGCCAGCGCATCGAGGCGTCCAAGTCGTCGAAGGATTCGCCCCAGCCGGCCGCATCGTCGTACTTCCAGGTATTCTTTTTCGGGCCGCGGCATCCCTACGGGCGGCTGGCCTCCGGCGACGAGTTGAGCTTGAAACGGATCGACCGCGCGGCCATTGCCGCCCAGCACGCGCGCATGTATGCCGGCCGTAACCTCATCATCGTCGCGGCGGGAGATTTCGACCCCGCGGAAATGCGCGCCAAGCTGGCCAAGGCGTTTGCGACCGCGCCTGCCGGCAACGCTTACCAGTGGCAGAAGGACCAGCCACCCGCCGACAGCTCCGGGCCAAGGCTGCTGCTGGTGGATAAGCCCGACGCCGTCCAGACCTACTTCTGGATCGGGAACGCCGGCATCCGCCGCACGGATCCGGACCGCATTCCGGTCTGGATCGTGAATACGCTGTTCGGCGGCCGCTTCACCTCCCTGCTCAATCAGGCGCTGCGGGTGGACTCCGGCTTAACTTACGGCGCTTCCTCCCGCGCCGAAACCAACCGCCTCACTGGCCGGATCGCGCTGTTCAGTTATACGCGCACGGACTCCACCATCCAGGCGCTCGACCTGGCGCTGGAGGTGCTGAAGCGGTTGCGGGAGAAGGGTATCTCGTCCGAGCAACTGGCCTCCGCCAAAGCCTATCTCAAAGGGACTTTTCCCTCCGACCGGCTGGAAACCTCCGATCAGCTCGCGGGCGCGCTGGGCGAAATCGAGTTGTACGGGCTGACCCGCGCGGATATCGACGACCTGTTCGCGCGCATCGACGCGGTCTCCCTCGAGCAGGCCAACGAGGTAGTGCGGAAACACTTCGGCGCGGGCGACCTGGTGTTCACGCTGGTGGGCAACGCGGCGAAGATCCGCGACGGCGTG
This sequence comes from Bryobacterales bacterium, assembly GCA_003137035.1. Classification (GTDB taxonomy): domain Bacteria; phylum Acidobacteriota; class Terriglobia; order Bryobacterales; family Bryobacteraceae; genus Fen-330. The sequence continues at coordinate 14,958 of PLEM01000127.1, forward strand.
AAGAAGTACGCTCCCCAGGTGACCGAGATTCCGATCGCGACGCCGGGCTACCAGGTGAAATAGGGTTCTAGGCAGTCCGTCGTTGCGTTTCCCTCGCATTCGGAAGACAATAGTGGACAGCGGGGGGGACGGCGGGATGGCACCTGAGATTCCAGGCCACACAGGATACGGCGTGGCCGCAGGCAAGGACCTGCAAGGCTACCTGCAGGCGCACGAAAAACTCGCGGGGGCGTTGCTCGAATCGGCT
>PLEM01000459.1 GCA_003137035.1 Bryobacterales bacterium
GCCTTTGTCGTTTTGGTTGCCGTTTTCCGTCTTCCCAGATGGACCCGGAGACACAGGGCAACCGGCGGGAAGGCGGCTATCCGACGACGTTTGGACGGGCGGAACTACCTTGCCGGGCGCGGGCTGGAAGTGGCGGCAAGGGAGTTTCGTAACCGAAAGAGCGACATGAGGTCAGTGGGTGTATACTGACTGGCGATCGGCAGTAAGAATGGAAGTCCCTTATGGTACTCACAAAAGACGAACTCATCGCATCGCTCCAAAATGAAGTGCGAATCCTTCTGCACCTGGCCGGCAAGGTCGACCGCACTCAACTGGACTACCGGCCGACGCCCAAACAGCGGAGCACCATCGAGCTGCTCCAGTATCTGAGCGCCATGGGACCGGCAATGATCCCGTTCTTCAAGACCGGGGTGTTCGATCAGGCGGCATGGCAGGCTGCGCTTTCGGCTGCCCGTGGCGCGAACTTAGACCAGGTTCTTTCGGCGCTCGAAGAGCAAAGGAGCGGTTACGCCGAACTGCTCCATGGATGGTCCGAAGACGAGTTTCGCGGCGAGATCGAGATGCTCGGCCGGAAAGCCAGCCGCGGCTCGTTCATCGTCAACCTTGTGCTTTGCGCGCACGCGGCCTATCGCACGCAATTGTTCCTCTACTTGAAGGCCTGCGGGCGCGATGAGCTGAACACGATGAATCTCTGGGCCGGCGTGGACGCCCCCATGCCGGGCTGAGGCCTTCCATCCATCGCCCCGGCCTTAGGGCATCCACTCGGGCGTGCCTTGCCAGGAGGACTTCTGGCCTGAATGCGCACGCCTTCAAGTCAGATTGAGGAGCTCGGGGCCACCTGCTGCGAGAAAGCTGGCATGCGCCTGGCTGCACCGTCGATCGGCAGTTTCGAGCAGGCGCGGATATTCGGGCAAGGCGCGCAGCGATGCCAGCCACGGATCGCGGGACAGCGCCGATCCAAACAAAAACCCACTATCGATCAGCCGGGAGAGAATCTTAAGGGCACGCTCGCGTTCCTGGATTTGCGCCAGGTGGCGTGCCGTGTAATAGAAGGCCTCGGGATCTTTGGCCGTCAGAAGCTCTCCCACTTCGATCGTGCGGAGACATGCTTCGAAGTCCCCTTCGAGGTACTCTCTGAGAGACTGTATGATCGCCCGAACGGAACCCGTGGCGGCTGCGGATTGCTCGCGGGCGCGGAGCAGTGCGAGCGCTTTCTCATTGTCGCCCAGCATCACCAGCGCGGCACAGTCCAGGTAGAAGCCACCCTTCGTTCCGTAGCTCTCGATCGTCTTCCGATAGTCTCCCGCCATGAAGTAGGTGTGCGCGACGCTCGTAGCGACATGCGGATCGAGGTGCCGGGCGCGATGGTGGGCGGCGATCGAAGCTTCCAGTTCGCCGCAATAACGGCAGGCCTGCACGAGACCTGCAAACAGGTCCGGGTCGTTCCGCCGGAAACGCGCGCGTTCGAGCAGCCTCAGCATCGCCGCGAGTGCGCCACCCTGGTCGCACTCGATCATAGTGTATAAGTTGTGCGCGATGGAAAGGTCGGGATTCAGGGCGAACGCCTTGCGGAACGCCTCGCCGGCCCGCTCCAGGTTCGCGTCCGCGTCTTCCCCGAACTTCTCGATGAACCGGTAAGCCCGCCCCAACTGCGCCCATGCCGGCGCGTACTCCGGGTCCTCCTCCAGACACTGGGCATAGAGGCCGCGGGCGAGCCTCATGTTGTCCAACGTGCGCACAGCCCCAATCTGGTTGGCGCGAAGATAATACTCGTACGCCCTGGCGGTGGCGGGTCTGTCGTGCCGCAGGATGCGGTGCTCCCGTTCGCTCAGCGGCAGCATGAGCGACTGCGCGATGCGCTTGGACAACTGGTCCTGAAGTTGGAAAAGATCCTCCATCGACACCATGGCGGTGTCCGACCAGATGATGGCTCCGCCGGGCGCTTCGACAAGCTGGAAGGTGAGCCGCAGCCGGTCCCCGACGCGCATCAGGGACCCAGCCAGGATGGCGTCTACATCCGCCTCGACTGCGATTCGCCGCGGATCCGGTGGGCCCTCGAAGCGGGCGGCCACCAGGGTCGAACGTACGACGATGCCTTCGGCGCCCGAGAGCGAACTGCCGATCGCGTCCGGCAGGCTGTAGGCGAGAAAGTCCGTTTCCTCATCCTTCCGGAGCACACGAAACGGCAGTGCAATCAGGCGCCTAACGGTTCGATTGGGCGCCCCAGCCACGGCGCTGGCGGACAACAAGACCGCGCTTACAGCGTCGAACATCTCGCGAGCGGTGGCGTAGCGGTCCTGAGGGTGCTTGGCCATCGCGCGCCGGATCACTTGATCGAGGGCCTCGATTTCCCTTGATCCGGCGAGCGGCGGCGGGTTGTGATGCATGACCGCGTAGAGCACATCGACCGGGGACGCGCCTTCGAACGCCCGTCTCCCCGCGAGCATCTCGTAGAGGACGCAGCCGGCCGCGAAGATGTCGGCGGCCGGACCTAACGCCAGCCCGCCAACCTGTTCGGGCGCCATGTATTGCGGTGTGCCGGCAATGCGTCCGGGAGCCGTGATTGTCGCCGCCGTCCACTTGCCCTCTCCCTCGCCGGGCGGTGCGGCGCCAGCCGAACGCGCCAGGCCGAAATCGAGTAGTTTGACCCCGTGCGGCGTCAGAAACACGTTGGAGGGCTTCAGGTCGCGGTGGACGATCTGGAGGCCGTGCAGGGCGGTCAGGGCTTCCAGGATCTCGCGGACAATCTGCACCGTCTCGGGGACCGGCAGCGGCCCGCTCGCCAGCCGGTCGGCCAGCGACTGGCCTTCGAGCAACTCCAACACCAAAAACAGCGTCCCGCCGTCCTCGCCTGCGTCGAACAACTGGCAGACGTGCGGATGACTCACCCGGGCGAGCGACCGCGCCTCGCGCCAGAGTTGCTTACGGGCCTGTTCGCTCTCCTCGGTTCCGCGGATCGTCTTGATGGCGACGGCCCGTCCCAGGCGTTCGTCCCAGGCCTCGTAGACCACGCCCATGCCGCCCTCGCCGATCTTGCGCACGATCCGGAAGTGGCTTATAGGATGCGACACCATCTGCTCGGTGAGCGCCTGCTCCGAGCGCGCCTGGTCCTGCGCGAACGCACGGGCGGCCACTTCCATCGCCTGCCCTTCCAGGTACCCATCGGCTTGGCTCTCCAAAGCCAGCAGAGATTCGACTTCGCGAAGCAGCTCCGCATCCCCGGCGCAGGCCTTGGCGAGGAACTCCGGCCGCAGGCTCGTCGCCCGCTCCAGGGCCGCCTGGTACAACCGTTCGATCTGCTGCCAGCGTTCGGGCTGCATCATGCTCAGCTCAACTCGCGCAGCAGCCACACCTTGGCCAGCTTCCAGTCCCGCAGAACCGTTTGCTGGGAGACTTCGAGCACCTCGGCGATCTCCCCGGTCTCCAGCCCGCCGAAGAACTTCATCTCCACGATTCTGCTCTTGCGGGGATCGATGGTTGCCAGCGCCTCGAGAGAGTCGTCCAGCGCCACCAGGTCCGCGCTTCTGGGCGGGGCGAAGTCGAGGCTCTCGTCGAGGGAAACGGGCTGGACTGCGCCGCCACGCTTGTTGGCGTTGCGCGACCGTGCGTAATCCACCAGGATTCTCCGCATCAGCTTGGCGGTNNATAGGTTTCGTGAACCAGGGCAGTCGTCTGGAGTGTGTGACCGGGGCGTTGACCGGCCAGATAACGGTGCGCCATGCGGCGCAATTCCTGGTAAACGAGGGAGATCAGCTTGTCCAGCGCGGCTTCATCACCCTGCCTCCAGGCCAACAACAGAGTGGTCGCATCCGCGGCCATGGAACCTCCGGCCGAGGGCTCTAACTTGGCCCGTATCAGTATATCATCGGATGCCTTTGTCGTTTTGGTTGCCG
>PLEM01000314.1 GCA_003137035.1 Bryobacterales bacterium
TCCAGGATGGCGGCGGCGATGGCCTCGTGCCGCGACCGGACCTGGAGGGCGTACCAACGGGCCGCGGAGGCGTCCGAGGCGGGCACGGGGAGCGTGGCGTCCAACTGGAGCATAGATCCCTGTAGCGGTGTCACGGGGCCTGGCAGGCGCCGTTCTTCGGCAGGCTGCCGCCCTCTTAGTCCCAAATAGGGGGCTCGATGTCAGGCCAAGTGCCGCCCGGGCACCCCCCGAACGAATCTAAGGGAAACACCCGAGTGTATGCGTGACGAATAGATATGGTGTATCATGTGTGTGGCATATGTCAACTGAAATCTCTTAATAAAGTGACCCTAGAGGTGATTCCGTGAGTACTTTGGGCCGGGGGAACCTCCTCCCCCCCTTTGTGGTGGTCCTCGGTTTCGTCGCCGGGGCGGTTTCGGTGGCCGGAATCCTGCGGGAGACGCAGTCTGGCCAGAGTCCGTCGGGGACGTGGCTGATCACGAGCGAGAGTGCGGTGGCGCAGCAGGGCTACGAGCGGCTGGTGGCTGGGAAGCTGGAGGGACCTGGCGGGGCGGTGGAGGCGTTTGAAGCGGCGCTCAGAAGGGACCTGGGCTCGCCGTACCGATGGTGCGATCTGGGAGAAGCATGGCTGGCGGCAGGCCGGGTCGAGAAGGCCCGATACTGCGTCAACCGGGCGCTGGAGTTGGGGCCAAACGTAGCGCCGGTGCTGATTCGAGCGGCGAATTTCCTTTTCCGGTCCGGGACGCCGAAGCTGGCGCTTCCGTATACGGCGCGGGTTTTGGGGATGGCCGGGGAGTATGACGAAACCATTTTCAGCTCGTACGACCGGATGGGAGTCGCCCAGGAGCAGGTGCTGCGGGCGGGGCTTCCGGACAGTGAGCGGGCGGCGCAATCGTACTTCCGATACCTGGTGGCGAAAGGGAATTTGGAGAAGGTGCGGGCGGGGTGGGAGTGGGTTCGGGGCCGGTCTTTCGCGGACGACCGGCTGGCCGACGAATACGTGAGGTATCTGCTGAAGTCCGGGCAGTACGAGATGGCGGCGGGGGCGTGGGCGGCGCATACAGCTCCCCGCGAACGAGGGTACCGGGAGACGAGCTGGATCTTCAACGGAGGCTTCGAGCGGGAACCCATCGGCACGGTGTTCGACTGGCGTATTACACCGGTGGATGGGGTGCAGGCGTCCCGGGACTCGGGGGCGGCCGCATCGGGGAAGTGGTCGCTGCGGGTTCGGTTTGAGGGGAAAGAGAACCTGTCGTACCACCACGTTTCGCAGATGGCGGTGGTGGAGCCGGGCATGTACCGGTTCCGGGCGCTGATGCGGACCGAGGCGATCACCACCGATCAGGGGGTGGGCTTCAGGATCGCGGATGCGGAAGATGCGCAGCGCCTGGACGTCGGCACCGAGGGAGTGGTGGGGACCCAGCGGTGGAAGGAAGTCGAGCTGGCATTCCGGGCGCCGGAGCGGACACGGCTGCTGGAGATCGAGATGGCCCGGAAGCAATCCCTGAAATTCGACAACAAGATCAGCGGGACGGTGTGGGTGGACGCGGCGGTGCTGGAGAGGGTTGGGGCCCAGAAGTGAGGGCGCGGTTTCTTGCCGAACGTCGATCGAGATAGTCGTGAGCAATCCGTAAGGGTCCGAGGGTTGTACCTGGCTTTCAGAGCCAGTTCCAGACCCTCCAAAGAGGTTGGCGGCGCTTCGATTCCGTTCCCGGCCACCAACACCATTCCACTCTTCTCGACCGGCGCCCCTCGGATCCGAAGGGCTTCGGTCACGTAGTAGTCCTTCTCGATGATCGCCGGGCGCAGTCCCCGCGGCTGAAAATGTTCTGCCGCCCGCAGGATCGACTGCTCGAAATCGGGATGCTCGAACAGTTTCATGTCAGTGTCCCTTCTTCGCCTGCCACTTGCGGGCGTGCGGCAGTCCCGACAGCAGGCCAAAATCGAAGCCGGAGAACGGGTTCAAGGAAGCCCGTAGACGCGCAAGCGCGGCAGGCTGCTTGGCGATCCCTTCGCCGATGGCGCCGAGTAGGGCGCGCACGCGCGGAGGCTCCGAGGCGGCGATCTTCAGAAGACGCTCGAAGCGGCCTCTTTCCGAACAGAGCGCCAGAGTTCGGCGGACGGTTTCTTCCGGCGACAACTCGCTCGTCTTGCCTCCTCGCCTGAGGAAATCGAGCAGCGCGGCGTCGGGATGCGAAAGACTGGCCCACGCCTCCGGCCGCCTAGTGTGGACGACCGTGTCGCTGCCGATGAGCTTCCGGGGCAGACTGAGGGCGCTAGTCGCAACCTCGCCCCGTCGCGCTGTCTGCGTGGTAAAGCCCAGGAGACCGGCGGCGGAGATTCCGGAGGGAAAGACCGGCGTGCGCCGGGAGGCGAGTTCCTGGATCGCGGCAGGGTTCGGCAGACTCTTGCCGAAGGTCGTCTGCCGGGAGCGGTAGTAGACGCCCTTGCTCAGGCGTTCGAGGATTCCCCGACGAGTCAGACGCGAGAGGGCCTGCGCCACCGCCGTGAAGGGCAGGTCCCGGAAGTCTTCGAGGCGCCACGGTCTTTCGCCGCCGTGTTCGATGCGTTGGCGGACCAGCTGCGCGATTTGACGCGAACCCGTTGATCTGGCGCCGGTTCCCATGCCGCCAGGATCGATCATGCGAGCCAGCAATGTCAAGTTTTATTGAGATTAAACTTGACATATTGAGGGTTTCCTACCGGCCCACCTTGCGGGCGCTTTCGCCTTTGTTTCGCTCATGCCGCAGGAACCGGTGAAAAATCTTCGCCCCGACCGTAACATTTGGGCCGTCGCTGGCGTTTAACACACCAGATCCCCTTTACGATAGCGGGCGCACTCACCCTTTCACCCAACCCAGCGCCCGCTTTAACCTCTCCAACGCCGCAGCGCGGGTCAAATCTCCCAGTTCGGGACGTACCGGCTTTGCCGCTCCGCCCAGGCGCGGGCGAGCTCGGCGAACGTGGTGTGATCGACGATGCTGGAGACCGCCTGGTCTACCTTCGACCACATCTCCGCGAAAGGCGTCTCGGACTTGCGCCGGCCGCTCGGGGGCTTCGAGGCGCGGGGACCCTCGACGAATCGCAGCACCTCTCCCACGGTGATCGCATCGGCCGGACGGGCCAGCAGGTAACCGCCCGCGGCGCCCCGTCGCGACTCCACGAGACCGCCCTGCTTGAGACCGGCCAGGATCGACTCCAGAAACTTCCGCGGAATCCGTTGCCGCTTGGAGATGCCTTCGATCTTCACTGGTTCGTCGGGACTGTGGAACGCCAGATCGAAGATGGCCTTCAGTGCGTGCTCCCCTTTGACAGAAATCCTCATGGGTAGATTATGGCGCGGCGCGGCCGACTTTGGTAGCCGGGGCGCCTTGGTACAATCGGGAGAGC
>PLEM01000426.1 GCA_003137035.1 Bryobacterales bacterium
GATCATGTCCGTGCCCTCGACCAGGTGGTTCTTGAGCGGGGAGGAATCGAGCAGCGCCGCGAAGGCGCGCACCGGGCGAAGGTTGGCGAACACGCCGAGCGCCTTGCGAATTCCGAGCAGCCCTTTTTCGGGACGCTTTTCGGGCGGGGCGTTGTCGAACTCGGGCAGTCCCACGGCGCCCATGAGCGTGGCATCGGCCTCCAAGGCCAGCCGCAACGTCTCCGCCGGAAGAGGCGTTCCGGCCTTGTGGATGGCGATGCCGCCGAGCAATCCCTCCGTGACCGTCAGCGTGTGCCCGAACTTCTCGGCCACGCGCTCAAGCACGCGCAGCGCCTCCGCCGTGACTTCCGGTCCGATCCCGTCGCCGGGCAGCGTCAAGAGACTTAGATTCATAGTGTTATACCGGGGAAAGGACTGATTGTACCGTGATCGGGCCAGGCCGCGCCGCTACTCCGCGGCGGCCTTGGCGTTGAAGGTCGCGACGCGCCCGACCAGGTCCGTAATCTCGACGTCCAGGACGCCTTTCTTGCAGTCGGCAAGAGCGATGAATCCGTGATAGACCTGATCGAGCTCTTCCGTGCTCAGGTTGAAACCGAGGAACTCGCAGCGATTCCGCAAGGCGTGGCGGCCGCTGTGCTTTCCCAGGANNTTTTCAGCACGCCGTCCTGGTGGATGCCGGCTTCGTGGGCGAAGGCGTTAGCCCCGACAATGGCCTTATTGGGTTGCGGGCCGAAGGTGATCAGTTCGCTCAGCATCTGGCTGGCTGGGAACAGTCCCTCGGTGATGATGGCGACCTCATAGGGCAACCGATCCTGGCGGACCCGGATGGCCATGACGATCTCTTCGAGGGAGCAGTTCCCTGCCCGCTCGCCGATGCCGTTGATCGTACACTCGACCTGACGCGCGCCAGCCTGCACGGCCGCCAGCGAGTTGGCCGTCGCCAGCCCGAGATCGTCGTGGCAGTGCACGCTCACGATGGCGGTATCGCCGAGGGCGCGGACCATACGGCCGATCAGCGCGGCGTGCTCGTCCGGCGTGGAGTAGCCCACCGTATCCGGCAGGTTCACCGTGCGGGCCCCGGCCGCCACCGTCGCTTTCGAAATCTCAACCAGGTACTCGGGGTCCGTACGGGTAGCGTCCTCCGCGGAAAACTCGACGTCGTCGGCGTAGCGACGCGCCAGTTCGACGGCCGCTACCGCCTGGTCGAAGACTTGCTGGCGGCTCTTGTTGAGCTTGTGCTTCAGGTGGATATCGCTGGTTGCGATAAACGTGTGAATCCGAGGACGCTTGGCATGTTCCAAAGCGCGGGCGGCCCGTTCGACATCCAGCGTGCAGGCCCTGGCGAGTGCCGCCACCTGCACCCACGGGAATTCCCGGCTCACCGCATCGACGGCCTGATAGTCGCCCTCCGATGCGATTGGGAACCCGGCCTCGAGGATATCGACGCCGAGTTCGACCAACTTGTGAGCCATTCGGACTTTCTCCGGAACCGTCATGCTGCAACCGGGCGATTGTTCGCCGTCCCGAAGAGTCGTATCGAAGATGTATACGCGATTGTTCATGAGTTTCCGCCCGCGCTATGGGGTTGTGGCCCGCGGCCGGCCTGTTTCTCCGGCAACGGACTTAAGACGATTATGGCCCGGGAAGCAGGATTTGGCAAATTGATAATGCGCTGGTTGTACATAAACTAGAATCATGCTATAAGTGGACTTTATGGAGCTCTACCTCCTCGAGGCCTTCCTCACCGTCGCCGCCGAGAAAAGCTTTTCGCGCGCCGCCGGGAAGCTGATGCGCACGCAGCCCGCGGTGTCGCTCGCCATCCAGCGTCTGGAAAACGAGCTCGGCGCCAGGCTGATCGACCGCAGCGGCAAACACTTGCTGCTGACCGACGCGGGCCGCCTCGTGGCCGAGCACGCACGGCTCTTCGAAAACCTGGCGCGCGACCTCGAGAACGCCCTGGCGGAGCTGAAGGACAACGCCGCCGGCCGGCTGGTCATCGGGGCCAACGAATCCACCGCGCTCTACTTGCTCCAGCACATCGAGCAGTACCGCCGCCTCTATCCGAAGGTAAAGGTGCAGGTGCGGCGGAGCCTGTCCAGCAGGGTACCCGCCCAGTTGATCGACGGCGACCTGGAACTGGGCGTAATCAGCTACGATCCGCAGGACGAGCGGCTGGTATCCACCGTAATCTACACCGATCACCTGGCCTTCGTGGTGTCGCCGAGGCATCGTTTTGCGAAGCGCAAGCCGGTTTCCATCACCGAACTGGGCCTGGAGACATTTATCGCGCACAATGTGGTTTCACCCTACCGCGACACCGTGCTGCGGGAGTTCCAGCGGCACAAGGTGACGCTCAACATGGACGTCGAGATGCCCACGGTCGAGACCATCCGGCGCATGGTGCAGCGCGACGAGGGCGTGGCCTTCTTGCCCCGAATGTGCGTCGAGCAGGAGATCCGGCAGAAGCTGTTGTGCGAGGTGGAGGTGAAGGAACTGCGCGTGGAGCGGAAGATCCGGCTGGTGTATCCCACGCGCCGCCTGCTGAGCCACGCAGCCCGCGCGTTTCTGGAGTTGGTGAAAGGAAGCTCGTAGCTCTTAGTGGGTCCACACTGCGAGCTGCGGCCTCATTTCGACGCTTTGCACACGGTTCCCAGGCAGCGGATCGCGCCTTGCTGATCGGTGCGGAAGATCTGGGCGCCCAGCTTTTGGACCATCTCGAGCACGCTCTCGTTGGGGTGGCCGAATTCGTTGCCGCGTCCGCAGGAAATCACGAACGTCTTGGGCCGGACATTGGACAGAACGCCGGAGGTGGTGCCGTTCTCCGAGCCGTGGTAGGCGGCCTTGAGGACGTTGGCGCGGAGCTCGGAACGGTGGTACTTGAACATGTCCTCCCAGCATTCCATTTCGCAATCGCCGGGGAAAAGATAAAGGGCCGTGGGATACGCCACTTTGAGCACCAGCGAGTGGTTGTTCGGCGAGCTATCGCGAGCGCGTAGCGGAAGAGATTCGGGGTGCAGCACGCTCAGGGTCAGCTTCCCGATGTGCTTCTCGGCGCCGGAGGTGATCGCTTCAAAGTGCTCGGCCCGCTCCAGCAATGGGCGGATCTGCGATTTGTAGTCCAGGCCGGAATACCAGAGCTCGTGCACGGGAAAGGCATCCAGGATGGCGGCCAGTCCGCCCGTGTGCTCCGCGTGGGCGTTGCTGAGCACGAGCAGATCGATGTCCTTGATGCCTTCGCCGCGGAGCAGCTCGGCGGTGCGTGCGTCGTGGCCGGTATCGACAACGATGGTCTCGTTCTCAGGGGTGCGGATCAGCGCGGCATCTGCCTGCCCGACGTCGAAGAAGGTAACCGAGAGGTCCTGGGGTGGCTGTGGCTTGCTGGCACAGGCGGCCAGCAAGACGGCCAGCGCGATCGGCGCAATTGCTCTTTTTCTCTGCATCGGTCTGAAGGAATTATAGCGTGCCGGGGCACGCCGCTTTGGCGGCGCGAAAAACCGCGCGAGAATAGAAGGGTGAGCGACGAGCCCGCCAGTCCCCCGGACCCTTCTCAGCCGCGCCGGCCGTCGGCGGCGGGATCGGTCATCGCCTGGGCGCGCGACCTGGCCCTCTCGGTGGTCATCGCCTTCCTGGTGATCATCTTCATTTACCAGCCCGTGAAGGTCGAGGGAACCAGCATGATGCCCGGGCTGGTGGACCAGGAGCGCATCTTCGTCAACAAGTTCGGGTATCGCTTCGGGATCGGCTCGATCCAGCGCGGCGACCTGATCGTGTTCTGGTTTCCGGGCGACCAGTCGAAGTCCTTCATCAAGCGCGTCATCGGGCTTCCCGGCGACACCGTTTCCGTCGACCGCGGCGCCGTCATGTTGAACGGCCGCCTGCTCCAGGAGGACTACGTGCCCAAGGAATACCGCGATTACCTGTCGATGCCCGCGCGAACCTTGGATCCGGACAATTACTTCGTCCTCGGCGACCATCGCAACTCTTCCAACGACAGCCGCAACGGCTGGCTCGTGCCGCGAAGCAGCATCTACGGCAAAGCGGTGTTCGTCTACTGGCCGCTAGAGAGAATGGGGCCGGTAAAATAGGCCGCCCTACCGCCGCCCCGCGATCCACATCGCCAGCGAGAGCGCCAGGCTCAGCAACACGCAGGTCGTCAGCGGAAAGTAGAACACCGAATTCTTCCCGCGGATGACGATGTCGCCGGGCAGCCGCCCGATGCGGAAGGGCAGGCGCGCGCCCAGGGTGAGCAGCAGCCCGATAACCACCAGAATCGCGCCGATCGCGATGAGCGTGCGGCCAAGCCCCTGCATATCGAACGGATCAGAGGCTGAACACCCGCCCGCGGTGCAGGCCCAGCAGGATCTGCACCAGGCGGTGCGCAATCAGCTCGTGCAGCGTGAGCAGTTCCTTGTTCGCGGCCGTTACCGCATCGGCGTCGTGCGGGTTGGTGGCGCCGCCGCCCGCCTTGAGCGCTTCGGTGGCTTCCTTGATGATGGGGTCCTCCATCACCTCTCCGGCCATCTCCCAAAGCGTAATGAAGCGATCCACGGCGGAGGGGAAGCTGAACGAGAACACGCCGAAGTTGCTGGTGGTGCGCGGCGGCTTGTAATCGAGATTGAACGGGCCATTGTAGCCGTGGCTGCGCAGCAGAACCAGAATGTTCAGCCAGTCCAGCGGGTTCACCAGGCCGACGGCGATATCCACGTCGTGCTTCAGCTTGTATCCGTCGTTGATGTCGAAGTGCCACAGCTTTCCGGCCAGCAGCGCCCGCGCCAGCGTCGCGCGTACCGCCCCGCCCCACATCAGCTCATGCAGGTACTCGGGATTCAGCCCTACCATTTCGGGATGGGTCAGCAGCCCGGAGTTGATGAAGCCCAGCATGGCGTCGCTGGTGGGCAGCAGGATCTCCGCCTGCGGCTCGAACGGCTTGGCCTCAAGGCAGTGCTTCAGCGTCGGACGGCCGCGGTGCCTGGCCATCTCGATATCCGCCTCGCACACCGCGTTCAGCCCCTCGGCGTACCAGCGCAGCGTTTGCGTCTCCTCGATGGCCCCCTGGACGGAGTAGCCCAGCGAACCGGGCCAGTACACGGCGTAGCTCGCGCCCAACTCGTGGCCGATTTTGACGGTGTTCTTGAGCCGGTATTTCGCGTACTCGCGGACCTCCGGCGCCTCCGCGGCCGGGCCCGCCGCCCAGACCTCGTGGAAGAACGTCTCGGTGGTCACCATCGAGCAGCGCAGGCCGTTTTCTTGCAGCGCCTTCTTGACGCGCTCCACGGTGGCCCACTGTTCCTCCGTGCCCAGAACCCGCGTGGGGATGATGTCGGTGTCGTGAGTGGACCAGTGGGCGATGCCGATCTCGCCGTAGTGCCGGATGATGTCCTCGAAGCCGACCCGCTCCCGCGTAGGGGCGTGGAACAGCGCCTGCCCCTCGTAGGCGGCGGCCCACTGCGGCCCGGACAGGAAGAACTTGCGCCGCGTCTCGGGCGGGTACGCCCCGCCGCACGCCTTCGTCAATCGCTCGACCAGAGCTTGCTGTTGGTTGGGGGGAACAGGGTTCATGCGTCTCTCTCCGATGCAGCCATCATAGCGCGCCGCGGAGCGCTTGGATGCGCGGGGCGCGGCTCTTGGGGCTATCGAGGCTGAACGAGCGAGTGTCGCCGAGTTCCGCGCGGACGAACTCCTGCGTGCGCTGGACCGCTTTCTTCAGCGCGCCGTCCGGAGCCGCGAACGACATCCAGGCGATCGCTTCGGCGGCCGTGTCGTACTCCCAGAGGCCGATCAGGCGGCCGCGATCCAGGATGGCGTGGCTGGGCAACTCGGTCAAGCCGCTGCACTCCTTGCCGAAGATGCGGCGCTTGGAATCCTCGGGCCCGAGCAGTCCCTTGCAGGTGAAGCGCCACATTGAAGCGGCCGGCCAAGATCTTCGCGTGGGGGAAGTGCTTTTCATCGGAGCGCGACTAGATCTGGCCAGATCCGTGCGGACCACGCGCACCCGTTCCTTGCCTTTCTGTTTCAACAGATAAGTCCCCAGGGCCGCTTCACACTGCGCCCCAGAACCACGTCGAAGACCTTGTGGCCTCTGAGATCGCAAAACGTAGTGGCGTAGCCGAGGCGGTGGGCGAAGAAGCGCTCGTCGAGGCCCAACACCTAGGGGCATGGCGCCGCCGATGCGCTTCCCTTCGCCCAACCGGCTCCGGCTGATGCCATCCCACTACTTCTGGCACACGCTCCGACGGAAGGGCTCGGTGGCGCGCCTATGCGGGAAGATATCCGGAAACCGCTCCCAGAAGCTGCGGCGACAACTGCGGCAGCTCCATTCTCGGGTCTCTATCAGCAGCACCGAATGGCGCGTTCCCCAACTCTCGTGCCCGGGCCGATGGTCATTCCCAAAGCGTCACGCGATTCTTGCCGCTACCAGGTCGCCAACGGCGGAGGTCGAATAGCCCATGCGGCCGGCTGCAAGCGATTTCAGCTTGTTCGCCGTAGCAAACATGACCGATTCCTCGACCGCGGCCGCAGCCTTGTCTTCGCCGAGTGTTACCAGCATCATCTGCATCGCGCAGATAGCAGCCAGCGGATTGATGACACCCTGGCCGGTGTACTTGGG
>PLEM01000541.1 GCA_003137035.1 Bryobacterales bacterium
GGCACGCCCACGCTGGTGCCGGACCCGAGCACGGTGATGGTCGGCGACGCTCCGGGGACAGCCATTTACTTGGGCTTGCTTTGCTCGGAGACTTGCACGTAGCGGAAGCGCAGTTCGGTCAGCGAGTTCTCCAGGTAGCGCTGTTCCTCGATGCCGAGATTGCCGCGCGTCTTGTCGGACAACACCCCCAGCAGGTCGATGCTGTGCTGGGCCATGCGGAGGTCGGGCTCGGGGCGGTCCTTCTCTTCGCCGAAGTGCAGCAGTCCGAGGTTGAGCTCGGCCTGGGCGCGGAGCGCGAAAACGAGGTACTCGAAAGATGCCGGGGGCAGGGGGATGTCCTGGTCGGGCGGTTCGGGTGTGGGTGCAGGTGTGGGAGTGTCGGGGTCGCTCATCAACTACTGATTTTACAGTGACGAAGCGCGCCTCTGGTAAACTGGAATTCCTTGAGCGCCGGCGAGAAATTCCAACGGTTGATCGAGATCATGGCGCGGTTGCGCTCGCCGGAGGGCTGCCCATGGGATCGGGAACAGAATTTCGACAGCATCAAGCCCTACCTGCTCGAAGAAACCTACGAGGTGCTGGACGCCGTCGACAAGCGCGATTGGCGTGCGCTGGCCGAAGAGTTGGGCGACGTGATGCTGGAGGCGGTCTTCTTCGCGCAGATGGCCGCCGAGGAGAAGTTGTTCGGCATCGAGGACTCGCTGGACGCGATCAACGAGAAACTGGTGCGGCGGCACCCGCATGTCTTCGGGTCGGGTACGGCGAAGACGCCGGGCGAGGTGAAGCAGCGCTGGGACGAGATCAAGGCGGAGGAGAAGCGAGATAAGAACCAGGCTCCGGAGCTGCTCGAACCGGTACCGCGGGCGCTGCCGGCGCTGGTCGAGGCCACGCAGCTTACCTCGCGCGCGGCGGGCGTTGGGTTCGACTGGCCGAACGCCGGCCAGGTGCTCGAGAAACTGGATGAGGAGCTGAAGGAGCTGGCGGAAGCGCGGCAGGGGGCGAGTCGCGAGAAGATCGAGGGCGAGTTGGGGGACGTTCTGTTCGTGCTGGTGAACCTGGCGCGGTTCCTGGCGGTGGACCCCGAACAGGCGCTGCGCAAGACCAATCGCAAGTTTCGCGAGCGCTTCGGGTACGTCGAGCGGAAACTGAAGGAGGAGGGCAAGTCGCCGTCGGAGGCCACGCTCGAGGAGATGGACGCGCTCTGGAACGAGGCGAAGCGGGGAGCATGAGCGCGATCTCCGTCCAGCCGCTAACCACCGTCGAGGAATTCCGTGAGGCGCTCGCTCTGCAGCAGGCGATCTGGGGGTTCTCGGACGCCGAGCTGCTGCCGGCGCGGATGTTCGGTGTGGCGTCGAAGATCGGCGGGCAGGTGCTGGGGGCGTTCGACGGCGCGCGCATGATCGGGTTCTGCGTGGCCATGCCCGGGTTGAAGCCGGGCGGCGGCGGTTTCCTGCATAGCCATATGCTGGGCGTACTGCCGGAGTACCGCGACCGGCACATCGGGCGGCTGCTGAAGCTCGAACAACGCCAGGATGCGCTAGCGCGCGGCGTGGACCTGGTGGAGTGGACCTTCGATCCGCTCGAGCTCAAGAACGCCTACTTCAACCTGGAGCGGCTGGGCGCGATCGTGCGGCGCTACGTGCCGAACCAGTACGGCATCACCGCCAGCCCGTTGCACGGCGGCCTGCCGACCGACCGCCTGGTGGCCGAGTGGTGGCTGGGCACGCGGTGGGTCGAGACCACGCTTTCGGGCGAGCGGGTGCGGCCGCCCGTCGAGCGGCGCATCGAGGTTCCCGCGGATATCGAGAGGCTCCGCCGCGAGGCGCCCAAACAGGCGCGCGAGATTCAGAAGGCCGCAGGCGAGAGCTTTGCAGAGTGTTTCGAGCGAGGCTTGGCCGTCATCGGATTCGAGCGCGCCGGGACTTACTTGCTGGGACGATGGGACTCCGAATAGACAGGATCGTGCTGCGGCAGGTGCGAATGCCGCTGGTGCAGCCTTTCGAGACCAGCTTCGGCCGCACCACCGAGCGCCAGATCGTGCTGGTCGAGGCCGTGGCGGGAGGAGTGTCGGGCTGGGGCGAAGCGACAGCCGGCGAGCACCCGTTCTACAACGAGGAGTGGACCGAATCGGCGTGGCTGATTCTGCGCGACTACGCCGGGCCGCGGGTGCTGGGCTGCATGATCGAGGACGCGAGCGCCGTTGGGCCTCTGTTCGACCACATCCGCGGACACCGGATGGCCTGCGGGGGCCTCGAAGCGGCGGCGTGGGACTTGGAGGCGCGACTGGCCGGCCTGCCGCTGTGGCGGCACATCGGCGGAGTGCGGCAGGAAATCGGCTGCGGCGTTTCACTCGGGATTCAGGAGTCCGTGCCGCAACTGCTCAAGAAGATCGAAGACGAGTTGGAGGCCGGGTATCAGCGCATCAAGATAAAGATCAAGCCAGGCTGGGATGTGGACGTGGTGCGCGAGGTGCGGCGCGAGTTTCCGCAGATCCGGCTCATGGTGGACGCCAATTCGGCGTATCGGCTTTCCGATGCGGAGCATCTGCGGCGGCTGGACGAGTTCTACCTGATGATGATCGAGCAGCCGCTGGGCCACGACGACATCATCGATCACGCCGCGCTGCAAGCGAAGCTGGAAACGCCGGTCTGCCTGGATGAAAGCATCCGCTCGGCGCGGCACGCGGAACAGGCGATCCGGCTGCGGGCCTGCAAGATCATCAACATCAAGCTGGGGCGCGTGGGCGGATTCGGCGAGGCGCGGCGCGTTCACGACGTGGCGCGGGAGGCGGGCGTGCCGGTGTGGTGCGGGGGCATGCTGGAGTCGGGCGTGGGCCGCGCCCACAACGTCGCGCTTTCGACGCTCGCGGGCTTCATCCTGCCGGGCGATGTTTCCGCCAGCCGGCGCTACTGGGCGCGCGATGTGATTGCGCCGGCGGTCGAGGTGACGCCGCGCGGCACAATCGTCGTGCGCGACGATCCCGGATTCGGTTATCCGCTGGACCTGGACTTCCTGCGCAGCATCACCGTGCGCGAAGAGGCGCTGGGCTGATGTCCGCCTTCACGAAGTTACTCAAGGAGAACCGCAACTACCGCTACACCTGGACCGGGCAGGTGGTGAGCGAGATCGGCGACCACTTCAACAACATCGCGGTATTCAGCCTGGCGCTGGCGGTGACGAAATCCGGGCTGGTGGTGACCGGGATCATGCTGGCGCGTGCAATTCCGGCGGTGTGCGCGGGGCCGCTGGCCGGGGTGCTGCTGGACCGCATGGATCGCAAGCGCATCATGATCGCGAGCGACCTCATCCGGGCGGTGGTGGCGGCGTTGTTCATTGTGACGGTGCGGTGGCCGGAGCCCTGGCTGCTTTACGTTTTGAGCGGGTTGCTGATGTTCGCGTCGCCGTTCTTCACCAGCGGCCGCTCGGCGATTCTGCCCAGCATCGCCAGCCGCTCGGAGCTGCACACGGCCAACTCGCTGACGCAGACCACGCAGTGGAGCACGCTGGTGCTGGGCACGTTCCTGGCCGGGACGAGCGTGATGCAGTTCGGCTACCAGTGGGCGTTCGGCCTCAATGCCCTCTCGTTTCTGTTCTCGGCCTGGTCGATTTCGAGGTTGCGCGCGCCCAAGGGCACGTTTCGCGCGGCGCGCACCGCGCTGACCGAGGCCGAGGTGGTGCGCCCCTGGCGCGAGTACGTCGAGGGTCTGCGCTATATGCGCCGGACGCCGCTGATTCTGGGAATCGGTGTGATCAACGTCGGCTGGGCGACGGGCGGAGGCGCGGCGCAAATCCTGTTCAGCCTGTTTGGCGAGATTGTGTTCCACAAGGGCGCGGCGGGCATCGGGCAGATCTGGGGCTGCGCCGGGGTGGGGCTGCTGATCGGCGCCGCATTCGCCCACTGGTTCGGCAAGCGCGCAAGTTTCGCGGCCTACAAGCGCTCCATCATCGTGGCCTACATCATCCATGGCGGCGCGTACGTGCTCTTCAGCCAGGCGCGCGCGTACTGGCTGGCGCTGGTGTTCATCGCGCTGTCGCGCGCGGCGGTGGCGGTCAGCTCGGTGCTGAACATGTCGCAACTTCTGCGGAACGTCCCGGACGAATACCGCGGCAGGGTGTTCGCGACGCTGGAATCGCTGACCTGGTCCACCATGATCCTGTCGATGACCGCCGCCGGCATCGCCTCGCAGAGCTACAGCCCACGATTGATCGGCGCGGTCTCGGGCATACTGAGTTCGACCACGGCGCTGGCCTGGGGCTTCCTCAACTGGACCGGCCGGCTGCCCGAGCCCGCGGGCGAGGGCATCGACCGCGACGAAGTGGAAGTCCACGGCGAGCCGACGGTGTAGGGGGCTGGGTTCCGGCGGCCCTGTTGCTCTGTATGGACAATGGGTATACAATCAAGATGGATGGCTGGAACGGGGACAGCAGCTTTCGATTGGGACGACGCCAATGCTGCCCACATCGCGAAACACGGGGTCCTACCAGGAGAGGCCGAGCAGGTCATTCGTGGCGGATCGCTCCCGCTTGAAACGGACGAGCGGGGAGGCGAAGAGCGGCACATCGAACTGGGGGAAACTGCTGCAGGGCGGCTGCTCGTGGTGGCTTGGACCTGGAGACGGCAGCGGATTAGGGTTGTGACCGCATTTCCAGCCAAGCGCAAGTGGCGTGCGTACTGGCGCCGCGTGAAGGAAGGAAGTCCACATGGCTAAGAAGAAGCTGGCGCATGCGCGAGGCGAGGCGGAGGAAGTCCGTTGGTTCGAGGAGAACGAGGATCGGCTTCTTGAGCTTTTTGAGCAGGCCGCGCGGGAAGGAACGCTGCGGGTTGGGGGCAAGAGCATTGGCATCACCCTGTCGAAGCGCTCCGCGGCTTTGGCGAAGCCGCCGTCACAGAAGGTCATGCTGCGGATCCCCAACGGCGATCTGGAGCGTGCGCGCCGGTTGGCGGCGGCCAAGGGCTTGGGATACCAGACCTACATCAAGTCGCTGCTGCGAGAGGGATTGGATCGGGAAGAGAGAACCAGGCGGCCAGCATAGCCTGAAGAGGTTCGGGGACTGCTCCCCGGGCCGCAGCGCGCATATGGACGATACCCGGCCAAACCCGACCTGGGGGTCGGGTTGCGGCTCGGGAGAGCCGCCCCACCAATCGGGATCTAGGTCAGGCCGGCGTCCCGCAGGAACTTGGCCGATTCTTCCGGCGGAGTCGGATTGATGTAGAAGCCGGTGCCCCACTCGAATCCGGCCACCTTGGTGAGCTTGGGAATCAACTCGATGTGCCAGTGATAGGAAGGCAGCGCGGACTCCTGCAAGGGCGCGGTGTGAATCATGACGTTGTAGGCGGGCCGCTCGAGCACTTTGTCGATCTCCCGCGCCAGCACCGGCATCACCCAGCCCAGGTTGTGAAAGGTGGGGACATCGGTATCCTCGAAGTGCGAGAAGTGGCGCCGCGGCAGCACCCAGATCTCGAAGGGAAACCGGGCGGCGTAGGGGCAGATGGCGAGGAACTGCTCGGTCTCGAGGACTACGCGGCTGCCGGTGGAGAGTTCCTGACGCACGATGTCGCAGAAAATGCAGCGCTCCTTGAGGTCGTAGTAGCGCTTGGCGCCCTCGAGTTCTTCCTGCACGCGGCGGGGCACTACCGGGAGCGCGATCAGTTGCGAGTGGCTGTGCTCGAGTGTGGCGCCGGCGGCCTCGCCGTGATTCTTGAAGGCCAGGATGTAGCGCATCCGCCGGTCCTTCTTGAGGTCCAGGAAGCGGTCGCGAATCGCCCAGAAGATGTCCTCGGCACGCTTCTCGGGCATGTCGCCGAGGGTGACGTGGTGCTCGGGAGCCTCGATGATGACCTCATGGGCGCCGATGCCGTTCATCTTGTCGTATAACCCATCGCCCTGGCGGTCGAAGTCGCCTTCCACGCGCAGGGCGGGGAATTTGTTGGGCACCACGCGCAAGGTCCAGCCGGGCTCGTTC
>PLEM01000225.1 GCA_003137035.1 Bryobacterales bacterium
GTGTTCGATTTCGCCAAGGACTATCTCGGGCTCTTGAAAGCGGCCGTGATCGCCTCGGGCATCGTTCCGCCGGCCATGGAAGGCGCCGAGCAGCCGCTCGGGAATCTTCTGGCGAAGCTGACCGGCCGGGATGGTTATGGAATCGAGATCGTGAGCCGGGTGAACGACATCCCGAAGGGATCGCGGCTGGCCGTTTCCACCAGCCTGCTGGCCTGCCTGATCGCGGCATGCATGCGGGCCACCAACCAGATTCGGGCGCTCACGGGAAGCTTGGCGGAGGAGGACCGGCGGCTGGTGGCGGCGCGCGCGATTCTGGGGGAATGGCTCGGGGGCTCGGGCGGCGGGTGGCAGGACTCCGGCGGGGTTTGGCCGGGCATGAAGCTGATCCAGGGCGTCAGGGCGGCCGAGGGCGACGTCGAGTTCGGCATCAGCCGCGGCCGTCTGCTGCCATCCCACCACGTCTTCGGCACGGATGAGGTTTCCCGCGAGACGCGCCAGAAGCTTCAGGACAGCCTGGTGCTGGTCCACGGAGGCATGGCGCAGGACGTCGGGCCGATCCTGGAGATGGTCACCGAGCGCTATCTGCTGCGCTCCGGAGCGGAGTGGCGGGCGCGGCAGGAAGCGATTGCAATCCTGGACCGCATCGTAGCCGATCTGCGGGGCGGCGACGTTCGCGGCATCGGAGGCTGGACGCAGCGCAACTTCGACGAACCCATCCAGACCATCATCCCCTGGGCCGGAAACCTGTACACGCAGACGCTCATCCAGCGGGTGAGAGAGCGAATGGGCGCGGATTTCTGGGGCTTCTGGATGTTGGGTGGCATGTCCGGCGGCGGCATGGGCTTCCTGTTCAGCCCGGAGAAGAAGCCGCTGGCGCTGGAGCTGCTTCAGTCCACCATGAGCGACACCAAGCGGCGCCTGGAGCGGGCCGTACCTTTCGCGATGGAGCCGGTGGTCTACAACTTCGCCATCAACGAGCGAGGCACCGAGGCCAGCTTGCTCGCCGGCGATGCGGCGCTGATGCCGCCGGGCTACTACCCGCTGATGGTGCCGCCCATGCTGCGCGTTCCGCCGCACCTGCTCCCGGCGTCGCGGCGGGCCGAGCTGGCGCGCTTCGGCGTGGCCTGCCGGACCTCGCCCGAGCTGGCCGGCATGGTGCAGACGCTGTTCGATCACCTGGTGCCGCGCGGCGGCGAGGATGAGGGTCAGCAGGCGGAGAGCCTGGAAGCCCTGCTCTCGGAACACGGCTTCGACCGCGCCCAGCACGAGCTGATACAGGCCGAATTGCGGAGCGGCCGGATCGGGCTGGCGCAGAACCGCCTGCCGGTCAGCAGCCGCATCGAGGACGTGGGCGCCGGGGACGTGCTGGATGCCACTGGCGGCCTGCCCGAGCGGTACACAGGCATCGGGATGGAGGCGCTGCGGGCGGGCATGGTGGCGGTGGTGTCGTTCGCCGGCGGCGTGGGCAGCCGCTGGACCAAAGGAGCCGGAGTCGTCAAGGCGCTGAACCCGTTTTGCCGGCTGGGCGGGCGGCACCGAACCTTCATTGAAGCTCACCTGGCCAAGAGCCGCCGCGTGAGCCGGCTGTGCGGAACGCCGCTGGCGCACGTCATCACCACCAGCTACCTGACGCACGGCGCCATCGAGTCCTTCCTCCGCGCCGAGGAGAACTACCGCTACCCCGGCCCGCTGCTGCTGTCGCCGGGGCGCAGCATCGGCTTGCGCCTCGTGCCCATGACGCGCGACCTCCGCTTCGCCTGGGAAGAGATGCCGCAGCAAATGCTCGACGAGCAGGCGCAGAAAGTGCGCGACAGCCTGCGGGCGGCGCTGCTGCGCTGGGCCGAGCAGACGGGAGAGGGCGGCAACTACACCGACAACGTGCCCATCCAGTGCGTGCATCCGGTGGGGCACTGGTACGAGATCGCCAACCTGCTGCGCAATGGCGTGCTGCTGGGATTGCTGGCCCAGCGCCCGCGGTTGCGGCACCTCATGGTGCACAACATCGATACGCTGGGCGCGGATGTGTCGCCGGCGCTGCTGGGCTGGCACATCGAGCAGGGCGCCGCGCTGACCACCGAGGTGACGCCCCGCACCATCGAAGACCGCGGCGGCGGCCTGGCGCGAATCGACGGGCGGGTGCGCCTGATTGAAGGGCTGGCGCTGCCGTTCGAGGAGGTCGAGTTCGGGCTCTCCTACTACAACTCGGCGACCACCTGGATCGATATCGATCAACTGCTGCGCGTCTTCCGCTTGACCAGGGACGATCTCGCGGACAGTGAGCGAGTGGCGCGGGCCGTTCGCGCACTGGCCCAGCGCATGCCGACCTACGTGACGCTCAAAGACGTGAAGAAGCGCTGGGGGAAGGGGCAGGAAGATATTTTCCCGGTCACCCAGTTCGAGAAGTTGTGGGGCGACATGACGGCCGTGCCGGAGCTGGACTGCCGTTTCGCGGTGGTGGCCCGCGAGCGGGGCCAGCAATTGAAAGAGCCGGCCCAGTTGGACGGCTGGCTGCGCGACGGCACGGCGCGCTTCATCGAGACGCTGTGCGAGTGGGAGTAGGGGTTCGCGGATACCGCTCGACTGCCGGCTACCGGAAGTTCTCCACCAGCATCAGATCCCCGCGGCGCGCGGGATAGTCTTGGAATAGGAGCCATCGCCCGTCCGGAGACACCGACATGGAGCGCCCAAATGGCTTCTCGACCCTGCCCAGAACCTCCGTGGCCCGGCTGGCGAACGAATAGAACCGTATTTCGAAGCCGGCGAGCGGGTTCGTCGTCGCCGAGGTGTAGATCCCGCCGGCGTTCACAGCAAAGTTCCACGGAACCCGGAACGCCTCTACCGCCGGGCTGACGGGCCGCTCTTCCCCGCCACCGGCCGGAACCTCCCAGATCACCGCCGGGGTATAGTATTTCGCATAGTACAGGGTTCCGCCGTCCACGGACTCGAACCCGCCAAATCCGCCGTTCCTGGTGATCTGGATGGCGGCGCCCCCCGCACTCGGAGCCTTCCAGCACTGGTAGCTCCCCGTCCGGTCGGAGGCGAAGTAGATCCACTTCCCATCCCGGGACCAGGTTGGCGCGATGTTGCTCCCTGCGGCTCGCGTCAACCGCCGAGGCCGTCCGCCCTCGGAGTTGACGACGAAGATATCCCGGTTCCCGTCCAGGTTGGAATAGAAAGCGATCTGTTTGCCGTCGGGAGACCACCTCGGGAGGAGCGCGGGCGGGCCGCCCAAAGCGGTCACCTGCCGCGCTCCAGAGCCATCCGCCTCCGCCACCCACACTTCAAGGGTGCCCGAACGGTTCGAACCAAACGCTACCCGCTTCCCATCCGGCGAGATGTCGGGAAAGGCGTCGATGCGGGTGGAGGAGAGCACCCGGCTGGCCGCGAGCGCCGCGCCGGAGCCGCCGTGGGTTGGAGGCTCCACCCGCCAGAGGTCGGAATCCGTCTGGCCGCTGACATACACCAGCTTGTCGCCCTGCCGGGAGATCGCCAGTTGGTTGCCCAAAGCGCCGATGGTGTCCACGGTCTCCGATCGCCCACCAAGGTGTGCGGGAATACGATGCAGGGTCGAGATGTCCTGGTCGTTGGTGAGATACAGAATCTGCCTGCCGTCACCGGTCCAGACTGGATTCGCCGTGCAGCACGGCTCGTGCGTCAACTGCTGCGGTTCGCCTTGGGCCGTGTAGTCGTGGTTGAGGTTGAGCAGGAAAACGTTGCCGGATTCCGGTCCGGGGCGCCGCATAAACGCCACCTGGGAGCCATCCGGGCTCAACACCGGTGAATCGTCTCCATTCCAGTCGGGAGGCGGGGAGGTCAACCGTTTTCTCTCGCCAGTCTCGACCGATATCAGAAACAAGGATGTGCGCGCTTGGGCATTGGGGAACCCCATAATCAGCCATCGGCTATCGGGCGTCCAACTCGCCGCCGGCGCCGGCCAGACCTCGGTCAGCGGGCATTCCGCCAGCAAGCGTTCCGCCCCGCCCAGCGCGGGGATGACCCTCACTTGGAAGGTCGGCAAGCCGACCTGCCAGCGGACGAAGGCAATGTAGCGTCCGTCGGGGGACCAGGACGCCCAGGAGTCCATGGCCGGATCCCTGGTCAAACGCAGCGGCTCCCCCAACCCGATCTGTTTGACGTACAGGTCGTGGTTGTCCTGTTTCTCTCCGTTCCAGGTGAAGACCACCTGCTTACCGTCGGGCGAGAAGGACGGGTAGCTGATTTCTCCCCCGTAGCTGGTGAGCGGGACAACCCGCAGTGGAGGCGGCGCGGCGGGGTTCAGGACGAAGCGCCAGAGAGCCAGTAGGGCGACGCTCGCCAGGCCCAGTGCCACTCCGGCCCAGACGCCTCTTCGGTTTCGCTTCCCGGGCGGAGGGGCGGGCGACTCGGCCTCCGCTTCCGAGGCCAGGTGGATGCCCCGGCTGCTCCACCAGGCATCCAGCTCGGACCTGAGCGCGTAGACCCGAGCCATTTCGCCGCCGGGAAGCCGGCGCACCGGGAGACCCTTGGTCTGCTCCCAGCGCTGCACCGTTCGGACATCCCGATTCAGGTAGCTGGCGATTTCCTTCCATGATTCGAGCCGGCCTTCGGGGGGACCCGCCGGCGCCGGCTCGTTGGAGCGGGAAGGTGGCATATGCAAGTCCTACGATGATCGCCATCAGCATACTCCTCCCAGCAAGGGACGGCAATAGACGACACGCCGTGGGGAGTCGCATTATGCCGGGATTCCGCCGCGCCGGAGCGTGGTAAAGCTTGCGGTGAGCCCCGCGGCGAACCGCCGGGGCCGGAAAAGGACAATCGAGCCATGAGGCGTCCGCTCACCGCTTTAGCTTTCCTGTTCGCCCTGACGGTTTCCGCCGTGGGGCAGACTTACACGATCTACACCGTAGCGGGCAATGGGACTACGGGGTCCTCCGGTGACGGAGGCGCGGCCACCAGCGCTAAACTGAACGGGGTGGCAGGTATAGCCGTGGACTCCAGCGGCAACCTGTACATCGCGGACATCGGCAACTACCGCGTTCGGATGGTGACTCCGGACGGGACGATCTGGACGGTGGCGGGCAACGGGTCCGCCTCCGATTCTGGCGACGGCGGTCCGGCCACCAGCGCCGGCCTCGCCGCTCCGGTCGGCGTGGCTGTGGACTCCAGAGGCTTCCTGTACATTTCGGATGAGACCGGCTGCATCCGCAGGGTGGCGCCGGACGGAACCATCACAACGGTAGTGGGCGTCTGCGGGACGTCCGGTTCCTCCGGCGACGGAGGGGCGCCCAACAGCGCTCTGCTTGATTTCCCGGTCGGCGTGGCCGTGGACTCCAAGGACGATCTCTACATTGCGGAGGCTAACGGCGGTCGTGTCCGTAAGGTAACTTTCAGCGGACGGGCGACGATCACGACGGTGGCGGGAACAGGGAGTCAAGGCTACTCGGGTGACGGAAGTGCGGCCATCAGCGCGACGCTCCGCCTACCGAACGGCGTTGCGGTGGACTCCACTGGCAACCTGTACATTGCGGATACCTTCAACCACTGCATTCGGAAGGTGACGCCGGGCGGGACGATCTCGACGGTGGCAGGCACAGGGAGCGCAGGCTACTCCGGCGACGGAGGCGCGGCCGAGAGCGCCAAACTCCAGGAGCCCGCACTCGTCGCCGTGGACTCTAGCGGCAACCTGTACATTGCGGACACCGGCAACAACCGCATTCGGAAGGTGACGTCGGGCGGGACGATCTCAACGGTGGCGGGCACAGGGAGTGCAGGCTACTCCGGAGACGGAGGCGCGGCCACCAGCGCCACGTTGAATTCTCCGGCGGGCATCGCGGTGGATGCCGCTGGCAGAATCTGGATAGGCGACTCGACCAATGCGCGGGTTCGCGTCCTGATTTCCGGTTCCACACTCTCCTCCTGCGCGTATTCGGTCGGCACGAACGATCTGGGCGTGGCGGCGGCGGGCGGCCAGGTGAAGATCGCCATCCACGCCGGTCTTGGATGCCCTTGGAGCCTAGGGAGCTTGCCAAGCTGGCTGACCGTTTCCGGCAACTCGAGCGGGGCCCTCTCCGGCGAGGCCACTCTGCTTGCCAGTTCGAATAGCGGCGCGGCGCGGGTGGGAACTTTCTCCGTCGCCGGGGTCTCCGTGCCGATCCGTCAGACCAACGCCTCGGCCTGCGGAGGTTCTACATCCTGCGTGATGCGGGTGCTGCCGCACCTGGCGTTCGGCAATGAGTGGACCACCGGGCTGTTCGCCTTGAACTCCGACAGCCAGACGCAGCCCTTCACGGTGGCTTTCTACGGCAACGATGGCAGCAGCCTGACGAACCCGGCCACGCTGACCGTCAGTGTGCCGGCGCGGGGCACAAACTACGGCGAGATCGGCGACGCGACTTGGCCGACTACGGGCGGCTGGGGATTGGTGGCTGCGGACGCTTCCGTTACGCTGCACGGCCTGTTCCGGCGCGCGCCGGCGGGGGGCGGATACTACGAGGCGGGCGTGGCGGAGAGCGGTGGGTACTCGAGGTTTCAGATCCCGTTTGACGCGACGACGTTCACCGCGGGCAATGCGCCGTTCTACACGGGCATCGCGATCGCCAACCTGAACCCGAGCGCCTCGGCGCACGTAGGCTGTACGGCGTACGACCAGTCGGGTACGGTGATCACCAATGCGGTCGCGGTCCCGGCCTTGAGTCCGCTGGGCCACTGGGCGGACTACTTGTTCACCGCCCTGGCCGGCAAGCGCGGGACGATCGATTGCAGCGCGGACACGCTGGTGGCGGCGCTCGGGTTCCGGTTTATCGGGACCAATGCGTTCGCGTCGCTGCCGGTGATTGTGAAGTAAGAAAGAAGGGCACCTGCTACAGTAGGGTCCGGGATGCGAACCAGATGGACGGTGGCGGTGTTGTCGATGCTGTCAGGGTGCGCGCTGTCGGTTTGGGCCGGGGAAGGCCTTCCGGCGGACGTGCGGGCGGCGCTCAAAGAGGCGGGCGCGTTCCAGGCGCGCGGAGCCGTCGGCGCGATTCCGGTTGCCGTTCGTGCGGCGTTTGCAAAGGCGGCAGGCGGGGAGTCGTTCGAAATGGCTGAGCCCGGAGCGCCGTGGCAGGTGAGTTGTGTCATCGCCACGCCTCCTGGCAAGACGCCTTTGCCTGCGCGCCGCCTGGTGAAGGTCTTCCTGTCGAAGTCGTTCTGCATTCTGTTCTACGAACGCGGCGGCGTCGCGCGGACAAACCATGTCGCCATCTTTCGCCTCACGCAAGGGGACGCAACGCTGGCGTGGCGGGCGTATGTTCCGCAGAGCGCCGGGGACCCGGCCGGGCTGCTGACCGCTGTAGAGAAGGGGCAGATTCACCCGCCGTACGACCTGTAGGAGTGGCGGGCGCCATCAACGCGGGCGCAGGGCGCGATTGAAGGAGGCCTCCTCGCCGCCGGGGGCGAGAAGGATGGGTAACCGACCTTTCCCCCGGAGCTGACGAGCGGGGCCACCCGCAAGAGAGCCGAAGCGCCGGGGGTTCTGGAGGATGCGCCAGGCTGCCGACGCCGCGATCCCCGCCAGCCCCGGAGTCACTTCAACCCAGCCCCCCTTCGAACGCGCTTCCGAGTCACGAGCGCGGGCGCCGCCTCCTCCGCTTCCGAGGCCGGGTAGATTCCCCAGTTGCTCCACCAGCCATCCAACTCGGACAAGATTCGAAACGGCACTCGGCGGGGCCCGCTGGCGCCGGCTGGCAAGGCACGGCAATAGACGACATGCCGTGGGGCGTCGCATTTTGCCTGGATTCCGCCGTGGCGAAGCGTGGTACTGCTTGCTGTGTGCCCCGCGGAGAACCGCCGGGGCCGGAAAAGGAGAATCGAACCATGAAGCGTATTCTTGCGGTTGTGATGCTGGCGGCATGCGTGCTGGTGTTATCCCCGAGTGCCGTCGCCCAGTGCAGTACCGAGAGTCTGCGAGGCGCCTATGCTCTTGTGTGCAACGGCTGGACGGACCTGTCCACGCTCGACCCGACCCTGCCGAAGGGTTACGCCCCTGCCTCCCACGTTGGAGTCCTCAAGCTGGACGGCGCCGGAAAAGGTTCCGGGTGGCATGCCTCCAACATGGGCGGGCTTTCGCTCACCATGGATTTCGTGAACCTGACTTACACGGTCAAGGACGACTGTATGGTCCAGGCGACGTATTCCATGAAGATCAGGGGACTGGGGCTGACCCTCGGGCCGGTAACGCGCATCCTGGTGGCTATCCCCGCCTTCTTGAACGGATTCGACATGGAGATGCGAGGTGTGAACGCCGGCGCGGGACCAGGCCAGGACGTCACCCCCTGCGTGCTGAAGCGGTTCTCGCTCAACACCAACTAACAAGCGGTTGCCGAGCTCTCGCCGAAGCGCCCCAGCGACCCTGGCGGGAAGCGCCACTCGGGGGTGGCGAGGGGGCCGTCGCCGTCGATGACGTACCACGGGGATTGCGGCGCACCCGGGTTCCGGAGCACGTGGATATCCTGGGCGGGCATGTAGCTCTGGGCCAGCAGCACGGCGCGCCGGCCGGCGGCGTCCTCGGCCACGTCGACCACCAGGACGGCGTGGCCCGGAAAGCCACCCTGGATGAAGACGTCGCCGGCCTGGATGCGGCGGGGATCGGCGACGCGCTCGAGCTCGCGCGCCAGCGAGAAGGTGCCAGCGTAGTCGAAGACCAGGTCCAGGTAGCGGCGGAAGGAAGCGTAGCTCGCATCCGGCTGCGCGCGCTTCTCCCAGGTAACCGCGTTGCCGCGAATGCGCGGCCGCATCCCTTCCCGCCAGGCGGACCAGCGCGCGGGGGCGCCGCTGGTGAACCGGAAGCAGATCCGGTCCTCGGCTCGGGCGGCGCGCAGATACTCTGCGCGCAGCCGGATCACGGCATCCGCGCACTGCTGGCGATCGCGCGTGCCGACGTCCACGTCGAGCACCAGGTAGTGCGCCGTCTGGTTGGCCTTCAGCCTGCCGTCGAACAGGTGAACCGGCGGGTGGCCCGGTTTGACGGGCAGACCGCGGAGCCATTCCGCAAAGCTCCCCGGCAGTGCGGGAACGCGGCGGAAGCCGGCCGGCGGGGCGATGCGCGCCTCGATGGTTTCGCGGGCCGCGGAGGCTAGCCAGGGATAGGGCGAGGCCAGCAGCGCTAGGGCCACAAGAAGCGCGATCATCGCTTTTCCACCCGTCTCCCCAGCAATCATCTCGCCTTCGTCCGCGGCAAGCAAGTTAGGCTTGCGCGCCGGGGCTGGAAACGCGGGGCGAGAATGGCGCAGAATAGAGACATGGTGACGCTGGAAACGCTACGGCTCCGCAAACCGGAGATCCTCAAGCTGGCCGAGCAGCATGGCACCCGCAATATCCGGGTGTTCGGCTCCGTAGCCCGAGGTGACAGCCGCGAGGACAGCGACATCGACTTCCTAGTGGACTTGGAAGAAGGGCGCAACCTGTTTGACCTCGGCGGATTCCTGATGGACTTGAAGGACCTGCTTGGACCGCACGTGGATCTGGTCACGACGCGGACGCTTCACCGCTACATTCGGGAGCGGGTTCTGGCCGAGGCCACGCCCCTATAGGCTATGGCGGGAAAAGACACGCTCGTATATCTGATGCACATCCGCGACTGTTGCGAACGCATCCTGGAGTACACGACGCGCGGCAAGGAAGAATCGGTGTCGGATCCCATGGTGTTGGATGCTGTCTGTCGCAATCTGGAGATTCTCGGTGAGGCAGCGAAGAGAACGGACTCGGAATTCCGCTCCGCGCATCCCGAGATTCCGTGGCGGAAGATGGCAGGCGCACGGGACATCCTGATCCACGCTTACGAAGAGACCGACCCGGAGATCGTCTGGGATATCGTCGAGAGCGACATCCCGCCGCTACTTGTCGAAGTACGGCGCTTGCTCGGCGAGGCCACCGGCTGACCCTCGCCCGGCCTACGGCGCTGCGATGAGGGCCTTGGCTTGATCGATGAGGCGGGGGAGGGCGGAGGCGCACAACGCCGTCGAAGGTCAGGCGTTCTAACCGGCACCCGCCCGATCTGCCGAACGCAAGGTGTGGTTTGCTCATGAGCGTTTCACCCAATTGCCCTCGGAATCAAAATTCCGCGATGCCGGATAGCCGCAGGCGTTCCACACCAGGTCGAACATGGGCTTGAGAATCTTCCCGGGCGGCGTGTCCCAGTCTTCGACCGACGTCTCCGGCAGGATCAGCGTCTCCCTGTCAATGGCAACACCACCTTCAGACTCCTCGCGGCCGACGGCCATGCGAAGGCCTCTAACATTCGTTAGAGTCAAAGCCACAATGATCGGAACGTTGCATCCCATCAGCCGCAGCACCTTGAAGCACGTCGGCAGGTAGCCGAGAACGCGCTCCTCGTATTCAACGCTCGGTATGAACATTCGAGCGGCGGGACGAGGATCGAGACGATAGGCATGGACGGCCTCAATCACACCAATCCGGTACGCGTGAGTGTACGAAAAGGACGGCTTGCCGCCGCTGTAGGTAACTACGCCCTCAAGGTTGATTCGATCGTTCCAGCCCGATGTACTCATGGGCGGCAACAGCTCCGGGCTTCGATGGAACCGCATCACGTCGTACTGAGGCTGGCCGGCAAAAGACTCGACCGGGATGCAGTGCAGGACAATCTTGGGGCCGCGGGTGAGCGGTACCGGCGTCTGGTCGTTCGACAACGCGATGATGCGGTCGGTCCGGAATGCTCGAATGCGCTCGAATACGGTCTCTGAGAGCGTAAAGGCCATCCTCAGCTCTGACACGTCCAAAGGGTACTTGCCCGCAGAATTCCGGCCGTAGAACTTGTCGTGCCCTTTGAAGACCACGCGGTGCGGCCCAGTCCAGCTCCGCTCGACGCGAATCACCAGAACCTTCTGTCCGCCGTGACAACTCACGGGCTTGATCCCGTAGCGAATCCGCGGCTCAAGCCCGGAAGCGATGATGCTGTCGAGGCGTTGAATCTCGAGATCCAAGTCTGCGGGGGTAATGCCAGCAATCCGGGTGGCTACGCCCTGCTCCTCTGCCATGCCAAACACCAGGTCGCCACCGGAAGTATTCGCAAACGACGAGACGTCAGCCAGGAACTCCTTCTTGTCACCGTCGGAGTTTCCAGGAAGCTCCTGCTTGTAGTCGATGGTCTTTCCTTCGGCCACCGCGCCTGTGATCAGAGACTGAAGGACTGTTTCGTCGACCTGCTCGAGACGACTCAAGATCATTTGTTCGCTGCTCCAAGCCTGGTTACCTGGAACTCTACATCAGGCGGCTTCCCAGTGCAAGGGTTGCACCCGCTTTAGGGCTTCGAGATGAGGGCTTTGGCTTGATCGATGAGGCGGGGGAGGGCGGCGGCGACGGCGGGGTGCATGGGGCCGCCTAGGGTGAGGCAGTCGGCGGCTTCCACCGCTAGGATTACGACTTCGGTTGGGACGGGGAAGCCTAGCTTGCGGGCCAGGGCCAGGGCGTCGAAGAGGCCGGTGCCGTGGGCGGCGGCGCCGGGGACGGCGCGCACGTCTTGCTCGCGGACTTCTAAGATTGTGCCGGGGGCGACGCGGCCGGTCTGCACGGAATCGATCACTACCAGGCGAGATACGTTGGTGACGTGATCGAGGAGGTGGAGGCCGGATTCGGAACTCTCGATTACCTCCACCTCGTCGGGTGGAAACAGCTTCGCCAGCTCGCGGGCGGCTAGTATCCCGAAGGCGTCGTCGGCTAGGATTTCGTTGCCGAGGCCGAGTACTCGAACCCGGGCGGGCATGGATCAGGGCCGGCGGAGCGTGCTTAGCGTCTCGCCGTTGCGGTTGCGCAGTCGTACCTCGAGCGGCATCGAGCCGGGCAGCGAGTGAGTGGCGCAGCCGAGGCACGGATCGTAAGCGCGGAAGGCCATCTCGACCATGTTGAGGAGGCCCTCGGAGATCTGCTTGCCGGAGAGCACGCCCTTGGCGGCCTTCTCGACGCTCATGGCGATGCGGGCGGCGTTGTTCTGGGTGGCCACGATCAGGTTGGCCTTGGTGATCAGGCCGCGCTCGTCGGTCTGGTAGTGGTGGATCAGGGTGCCGCGCGGCGCTNNCGACCACGCCCACGCCTTCGGTCGGGACGGCGGTGGGAATGGTGCGCACGTTAGGGTCGATGATCTCGGGATCGTTGGCCAGTTCCTGCATGCGCTCGGCGGCGTAGAGCAACTCGATGACCCGGGCCCAGTGATTGGCGAGCGTGTGGTGCACGGGCTTGCCGAGCGTGGCGATGTACTTCCCGTAGGCTTGCTGAGCCAGAGGGGTGGCCATGCGGTCGGCCACGTTCAGCCGCGCCATCGGCGCCACGGAATAGACGCCACTCTCGGCCCCTTCGGTGAAGCCTTTCCAGCCGGGAGATTTCAGGTAGCAGAACTTCATGTAGCTCCACGGCTCGACGTGCTCGGCGATGTAGTCGAGGTACTTCTCGGGCGCGAACTTCACGGTTTCGGCGCCCTCGGGCGACACCACGCGCAACGAGCCGTCGTAGAAGTTGACCTGGTTCTTGTCGTCGACGAGCCCCATGTAGTGGGTGCGATGGGTGAAGAAGTCGGCGAGGATCAGGTTGACGTAGTCGGAGTTCTTCAGGACGATGTCGTCGAAAACTCCGAGGGTGAACTGCGCGAACTCGACGGCCTCGGCGGCGACGGTTTGGAAGCGCACCTGATCGGCGGCAGTAAGGCGCTTGGCGACTCCGCCGGGCAGCCCGAACACCGGGTGGCCGGCCTTACCCGCGGCAAGCGAGGTGAGTTCGCGCAGCCTGCGGCGCATGGCGATGACCTTCTTGCCGACCTCGACGCCGACCTTGGCGATGACGCCCAGCACGTTGCGCTCGGCGGCGGGCGCGGTAGGTCCGACGACGAAATCCGGGCCGCCGAGAAAGTAGAAGTGCAGCGCGTGGTCCTCGGCCATGAAGGTCGAGTAGACCAGCTCGCGGATCTTCCGGCCGGCGGGCGTGGGCGTGACCTTATACAGGTTGTCGAGCGCCTTGGTGGCGGCCATGTGGTGGGCGGTGGGGCAGACGCCGCAGATGCGCGAGGTGATTTGCGGCATGTCCTCGGCCGGACGGCCCTGGGCGAATTTCTCGAAGCCGCGCAACTCGGGCACCTGAAAGAAGGCGCGCTCGACCTGCCCCGCGTCGTCGAGGAAGATATCGATTTTGCCGTGGCCCTCGAGGCGCGTGATGGGGTCGATGGTGATTCGTCGTGTGCTGGTTGATTCTGGCATGGGCGGCCTCCTATAACCTCTTGCGCTGAAGCTCGGAAACCGGCAGCGAGTAACGGTAGAACGTTCCCGCCGGATCGGGGATCTTGGCGAGGATCCGGATGATCTGGTCCTCGTCGTTGCTGTCGGCCGCCGAGGCGATGGCCGAGAGCGCCTTCCCGCCGTAATCGCGGACGCGCGAGGTGGGGCCGAAGCATCCGGTGCAGCACATGTTGCCCTCGATGCAGCGGGACCCGCAGCCGGAGCGGGTGGCCGGGCCGAGGCACAGCAGCCCCTGGGCGAGCAGGCACTTCTCCTGATCGATGAGGATCTCGTGGGGACGCTTGAACTCGGAGATGGCCAGCTTCTCGGGCTTGGTGTCTTTGCGCGGGCAGTCCATGCACAGGGCCTGGTCGGGCGCGAGCACGGCTCCCTTCTCGGGCAGTTTGCCCGCCAGCAGCGCCGTGACGGCGTCGGCGAGCAACTGCGGCGTGGGCGGACAGCCGGGGATGAAGTAGTCGACGTCGATCACCTGGTGGAGCGCCTTCACGGTGTCGAAGAAGCGCGGCAACGTGACGGTGAAGCCGTTCTCCTTGTGCGTGGTTTCGGGGATGACGCCCTCGGCGTTCACGGTGCTCGGCGAATCCTGGTAGACGGTTTGGAAAACACCGGCGCGGTTGGAGAAGTTGGCCAGGCCCGGAATGCCGCCCATCTGGGCGCAGGCCCCGACGGCGATGACGACTTGCGCTTTGCGGCGCAGCAGGTGGGCCCATTCCTCCTGCTCGCTGGTGCGGATGGCTCCGTTAATGAAGGCGGCCGCGATGGAGCCGTCTTCCATGGCTTCGACGTCGGTTTTCTTGAAATCCAGCGCGACCGGCCAAAGCACGATGTCGACGGCGGCCACCACGTCGAGAATCCCTTCGGCGAGATCGACAACCGCTTCTTCGCATCCGCCGCAGGCGGCGCACCAGTAGAATGCGACCTTGGGTTTCATGAAACGGCCACCTCCTCGACGGGCGCGTTCCAGTGCAGCGGTCCGAGCGCCCGGACTTTCTCGACCATGTCGATCATGACCGTCCGCAGGCGGTCGCCTTCGGAGGCGGAAATCCACTCCAGGCGGAAGCGGTCGTCTTCGATGCCCATTTCCTTGACCACGCGTTTGAGCAGGTGGAAGCGGCGCAGGCACTTGTAGTTGCCTTCCTGGTAGTGGCAGTCGCCGGGGTGGCAACCGCCGATCAGGACGCCGTCGGCGCCGTCGGCAAAGGCCTTCAAGATGAATTGCGGGTCGAGGCGGCCCGAGCACATCACGCGGATCACGCGCGCGTTGGGCGGGTACTTCATGCGCGAGGTGCCCGCCAGGTCGGCCGCCAGGTAGGTACACCAGTTACAGAAGAATGCGACGATCCTGGGTTCAAAGGATTCAGCCATGCACTAGCACTCCTTCGATTTCTGCGAACAGTTCATCGTCTTCGAACATGCGCTGCTGGAGCGAGCCGGAGGGGCAGGCTGCCACGCAGGTGCCACAACCCTTGCAAAGCACCGGGTTGACCTCCGCTCGATTATCCGCTCGTAAGGTTATGGCGGAGTATGGGCATAGCGGTATACAGGTCTTGCAGCCGGAGCACTCTTCCTGGATCACGTAGGCGGCGTTGGGCTCCTGCTCGACGTAGCCGGCGCAAATGAGGGCCAGGGCTTCGGCGGCGGCGGCGCCGGCCTGAGCCACGGTGTCCGGGATGTCCTTGGGACCCTGGCAGCAGCCGGCCAGGAAAATGCCGTCGGTGAAGGTGTTGACCGGGGCGAGCTTGGGGTGGCGCTCCTGGAAGAAACCCTCGGAGGCGCAGGTGATGTTGAAAAGGCGGCGGACCTCCTGGGCGTCCGGTTGGCCTTCCATGCCGACCGAGAGCACCACCATGTCCACCGGGATGCGCCGAACCACGCCCAGCAGCGTATCCTCGACCCGAAGCGTGAGCTTCCCTTCCTCGCTGGGATCGAAGACCCAGTCGGTAACTTCCGCCACCTTGCCGCGGATGAAATGCACGCCCTCGCCGAGCAGGCGCTGGTAGAACTCCTCGAAGGATTTCCCGGGCGTCCGCATGTCGATGTAGAAGTTGAAAATGTCGGCGCCGGTGTGCTCCTTGAGCAGGTGGGCGAGCTTGAGCGAGTACATGCAGCAGACGCGCGAGCACCAGCGGTTGGTGTTCTCGTCGCGCGAACCCACGCAGTGGATGATGCCGACGCTCTTGGGCACGGTCTTGCCGTCGCGCAGCACCACCTCGCCGTTGGTGGGGCCGGAAGCGTTCACCAGCCGCTCGATTTCGAGCGAAGTGTAGACGTTTGGGTAGGTCCCGTAGCCGTAGTAGGGAATGCGCTTGGCGTCGAAGGCCTGGAACCCGGTGGCCAGGATGATGGTGCCGACCTTGATCTCCTCGATCTGGTCCTCGAGCTTGAAGTCGATGGCGTGGCGGTCGCCGCAGGCTTCCAGGCAGGTCTTCTTGCACTTGCCG
>PLEM01000363.1 GCA_003137035.1 Bryobacterales bacterium
AACAACCTGCTCACCGTCATCAACGGCTACAGTTACTTCCTCCTGCAGAGCGCCGTACCGCAGAGCCCCATCGCCGAGGGTCTCGCCGAGATTTCGAATGCCGGCGAAAAGGCCGCGGCCCTGACCCAGCAGTTGCTGGCGTTCAGTCGCCGGCAGGTCCTCAGGCCGCAGTTGCTCGACTTGAACAGCGTAGTCCTGGATGCAGTGAAGATGCTCGACCGTCTGATCGGCGAGGACATCGAGCTTGTGACGCATCTGGACCCGTCTCCGGCTCGCGTGCGCGCCGACGCCGGACAGATGCACCAGGTGGTAATGAACCTGGCGGTGAACGCCCGCGACGCCATGCCCTATGGCGGCAAGCTGATCATCGAATCCGCCAACGTCGCGGTGGGAGACGACGTATTGCCGCCCGAGCCTGGCCTTCCGTCCGGCGCCTATGTGCTGCTCTCGGTCAGCGACACCGGCATGGGAATGACCCAGGAGGTTCGGGAACACGCGTTCGAGCCGTTCTTCACCACCAAGGCCTCGGGCATTGGCACCGGCCTCGGCCTGTCCACCGTCTATGGAATTGTCGAACAGAGCGAGGGGCGCATTTTCCTCCACAGCGAGCCCGGCCGGGGCACGACCATCCGTATGTACCTTCCCGCCGTCCAACAGCCCCTGGAACCGCTGGCAGCGCCCCCGCAGGCGGCTCGCTCCACCTGCCAGGGAACGGAGACCATCCTGCTCGTCGAGGACCAGCCTGACGTCCGGAAACTGATCGGGAGCGTGCTGGCCGGTCTCGGCTACAGAGTCTTGACCGCGTCCCATGGAGACGAGGCGCTGGCCCTGGCCCAGCAAGGGTCGGCGCCCATCCACCTGCTGTTGACCGACGTGGTCATGCCCGGCATGACCGGCTTTGAGCTGGCCGCCCGGCTGGCCGCCTTCCGGCCCGAAATCCGGACCCTGTACATGTCCGGCTACTCGGACCGCACCCCGGTCAATCCGGAAGCCCCCGATTCCCACGAGAATTCCATCGACAAGCCTTTCACCCCGACTGCCCTCGCCGCCAAGATCCGCCAGATCCTCGATCGCCCGCGGCCGTAATCCGTCCGTGAGGCGCTGCGGCTTGGATCGCGCCCGGGCGGGTCGTGGCGCCGACGAGGACAAACTAAAGCATGTCCCACGAGGAGCATCAACGGCTTGCAGCCTCTCGTGGGGCATGCTTCAGCTTGCCCAGCGGTTTTTTCACAGTCCCTGACGGCCGCGGCAGCGATGCCTCCCCCGGGGACCGTCCTAAGAGTCTACATTGGGAGCATGGCACGTATGCTCTCTCGGCAGGCGAGCATGAAGTCCGCCTCTCGGAACCGCGCTATGAGGATCTGGTGACCAAAGTCACGATCCAGGCCGGAAAGACCACCAAGCTGTCCGAGAGCTTGAAGCCGCTGGCGCCGGCCAAGCCTCCGTTCGGCATTCTGCGCACGATTTGCCCGGAGAAATACTCCGCGGTTTACGTGAGCGACAAGTTCATGGGGCACGCTGGTGAGTTCAACAATTCCACCCAGGGCTTGAAGCTCAACCCCGGCGAGTACACGGTGAAGATCGTGCCCGTTTCCGGCGGCGCGGGCCACGAGGAGAAGATCCGCATCGAGGCCGACAAGACCACCGTCATCCGCGTCACCCAGTAGAGCGGCTTCCCTGGATCCACTCGACGACGGCCGTGCCCGGCCAGAACCGGGGCGGCTGGCGCGAGAGGAATCCCAGGTGGCCGCCGTTCGCGACCACCAGCAGCTTCAGCGCGGGATTGCGGGATAGTTCCGGGCGCTCGAAGACCTCGAACGGAATGACCGGATCGTCTTTGGCCTGAATGAGCAGCGCGGGCACGCGGATGGCGTCGAGAAACCGCAGGCAGGACTGGGTTTCGTAGTATTCCGCGGCGTCGCGAAATCCGAAAGCGGGCGCGGTGATGAGGTCGTCGAACTGCCACACCGTCTTCACCCGGCTCAGCCCTGTTGCGCCGGGATTCATGCGGCCAATCCGGCGCTTCAGCCGGCGCACGAATCGCCGCTGGTAAGTGCGGTTGGACGGCGCCTCCAGGCGCCGCGAGCAGGCCGCGAGGTCGATCGGAGTCGAGATCCCGCAGACGCCGCCAATCCACCCGCGCGCCTCCTCGCCCAACTCGCCCGCCAGTTTCAGTACGACGTTTCCGCCCAGCGAGAACCCGATCAGGTAGATGGGTCCGCTCGCAGCTTCGCGAAGTTGGCGCAGAAACGCGAGCAGATCTCCAGTCATGCCGGAGTGGTAGCCCGTGGTGACGCAGCGCTCCATGCCCCCGCAGCTTCTCAGGTTGAAGCGGTGCGCCGCGAAGCCCGCCTCCAGCGCGGCGCGCGCCATGCACTTCATGTACCCGGAGCGACTCGATCCCTCCAGCCCATGGACCATCACGACTTGCGCAG
This sequence comes from Bryobacterales bacterium, assembly GCA_003137035.1. Lineage (GTDB taxonomy): Bacteria > Acidobacteriota > Terriglobia > Bryobacterales > Bryobacteraceae > Fen-330. The sequence goes on from PLEM01000363.1 coordinate 2,436, forward strand.
CCGGCGGGCGCACCGAGCGCTGGGTTTCCACCAGCACCTCGACGCCTGGCTCGGTCGCGTAGCGCCTGCTCTCGACCGGGAAGCGCCGCTCGTCCAGGCCACTGGGCCAGAAGTGCGATGCAATTGTCAGCAGGTGCGGGTTTCGAACCAGCGGCGCGTACAACAACGAAATTTCTGCCCTCCCGTATACAATCTACACTGTCCTAGCGTTTCATTTTTTTACGACGCTGTAAACTGTGAGGCACATACCGCTGGCCCCGCGATTGCTGCTGGTGAATCACCCGGAACCGGGTTACTCTAGAAAACAGGAGTGAGTGAGTCATGTCAACTGGGACAACATCGAATCACCCGCCGCCCGCCCGTCCGCCGGAGAACTCCGTTACGGTCCTCTCCATCAGCCCGATTGAGGCGGACCACGTCTTCTTGCGCAACGTATTCTCACCTTCCAACTGGAGAGTTCACGGAGTCCGTTCGCGGCGCGAGGCGCTGGCCTGGCTTCGCTGGCAGAATGCGCCGGTGGTGCTGTGCGAGGAGGCTCTGCCCGATTCAGGGTGGAAGCAGGTGCTGCGCGAAATCGCGTCGCTCCGGGATCCCCCCGAGCTCATCGTCACCTCCCGCCTGGCCGACGAGGCGCTGTGGGCAGAGGTGCTGAATCTCGGCGCCTACGACCTCCTCATGAAACCGTTCGACCTCACCGAAGTGTTCCGCGTGGTCAGCCTGGCCTGGCGCCACTGGAAGAACAACTGGGAGCGGGCGCGCATTCCGCCGCTGGCAGTCCGCCAAGCCCTCAGCGCTTGAGGCGGGGTACACTGTTGGGATCGTGATCATCCCGTTTTACCAAGTTGATGCGTTCACCAGCCGGTTGTTCGCGGGGAATCCCGCTGCAGTTTGTCCGCTGGAGGCTTGGCTGGACGATCGTCTGATGCAGTCGATCGCCCTCGAGAACAACCTCTCGGAGACTGCGTTCTTCGTCCGCAACGGCGCGGTCTACGATCTGCGCTGGTTCACGCCGGCGTGCGAAGTGGATCTGTGCGGCCACGCCACGCTGGCCTCGGCGTTCGTGGTCTTCGAGTACCTGGACTGTGCCGCGGAGCTGGTTCGCTTTCAAACCCGCAGCGGCGAATTGCGCGTGCGCCGGAACGGCGAGCTGTTGACCATGGACTTCCCGGCGCGTCCGCCGCAGCCCTGCGACCCTTCGCCCGCGCTCGCCGCAGCGCTTGGCAAACCGCCTCGGGAACTGGGCGCGGCGCGCGACTACCTGGCGGTCTACGACTCGGAAGACGAGGTGCGCGCGCTCGCTCCCGACATGCGGGCGCTAGCCGCGCTGGACCGGTTCGCCGTCATCGTGACGGCCCCTGGTAAGGACGCCGATTTCGTCTCGCGCTTCTTCGCGCCCGCCCACGGTGTCGATGAAGACCCGGTCACCGGCTCCGCGCACTGCACTCTGGTTCCGTATTGGGCGGTGCGGCTCGGTAAGACCTGCCTGCACGCGCTGCAAGTCTCCGCCCGCGGCGGGGAGCTTTGGTGCGAACTCGAGGGCGGCCGCGTATTCATGTCCGGCCACGCGGTGCGGTATCTCGAGGGGAAGATTCTGCTTCCCTAATCCTCGGCCGCCAGGCGGCTGACGACGGCCATATCTTCGAGCGTGGTCACATCGCCGGTCACCGAGTGCGTGGTCACGATCTCTCGCAGCAGGCGCCGCATGATCTTGCCACTGCGCGTCTTGGGCAGAGATTCGGTGAAGCGGATCTCGGCCGGGCGGGCGAAGCCCCCGATCTCGTGCGCCACCCACCGGCGCAGTTCCTCGCCGAGCTGCTGGTGGTCGGCGGCGCCCTTCTTGAGTGTCACGAAGGCGCACACGGCCTGGCCCGTGAGCTCGTCGGGGCGGCCGACCACGGCGGCCTCGGCCACAGACGGGTGCCGCACCAGCGCGGATTCGATCTCCATGGTGCTGAGCCGGTGCCCGCTGACGTTCATCACGTCGTCCACGCGCCCCAGCACCGTGATGTAGCCCTCGGCGTCGCGGCGCGCGGCGTCGCCCGTGAAGTAGACCCCCGGCAAGCGGCCCCAGTACTGGCTCTTATAGCGCTCCGGATCGCGCCAGATGGTGCGCAGCATGGAAGGCCATGGACGGCGCACGATCAGGAATCCTTCCTTGCCCGCCTCCACCGGCTTTCCATAGACGTCGACCACGTCCGCCTGAACGCCCGGCAGCGGGAAGGACGCGGAGCCCGGCTTGAGCGGCATCGCGCCCGGCATCGGCGAAATCATGATGGCGCCCGTCTCGGTCTGCCACCAGGTGTCGACGATGGGGCAGCGCCCTTTTCCGATCACGCGGTGATACCATTCCCAGGCCGCGGGATTGATGGGCTCGCCCACCGAACCCAGCAGGCGCAAGCTGGAGAGGTCGTGCGCGTCGGGCCACTGCTCGCCCTGCCGGATCAGCGCCCGGATGGCGGTCGGCGAAGTGTAGAAGATGCTGACGCGGTACTTCTCGACGATCTGCCAGAAGCGGTCGAAGTGCGGGAAGTCGGGCGCACCCTCGTACATCACTGTCGTCGCCCCCGCCGCCAGCGGGCCGTAGACGATGTAGCTGTGGCCGGTGACCCAGCCGATGTCGGCGGTGCACCAGTAGACGTCGTCCTCGTGGAGGTCGAAGACCCATTTCATGGTGGCCACGCATTGCGCCAGGTAGCCGCCGGTGGAGTGCAGGATGCCCTTGGGCTTGCCGGTGGTTCCCGAGGTGTAGAGCACGAAGAGCGGATGCTCGGCGTCGAGCGGCTCGGCCGGGCAGACGTCGCTGGCGCCCTCGTCGAGATCGTGCCACCAGAGGTCGCGGCCTGCTTTCATCGAGACCGCGCCGGCGGTGCGGCGGTAAACGATGACGTCGCGAACTTGCGGGCATTCGATGAGGGCTTCATCGACCGTTTCTTTGAGCCGCACCTCGCGCCCGCGCCGCCAGCCGCCGTCGGCGGTGATGATCAGGCCGGCCTCGAGGTCCTGGATGCGCGCCTTGAGAGCCTCAGCCGAGAAACCGCCGAACACTACGCTGTGCGTGATGCCGAGCCGCGCGCAGGCCAGCATGGCCACGGGCAGCTCCGGAATCATGGGCATGTAGATGACGGCGCGGTCGCCGGCGCGCCAGCCCCGCGCTTTGAGCACGTTGGCGAAGCGCGAGACCAGGCGGTGTAGCTCGAAGTAGGAGATGGCACGCTGGTCGCCCGGCTCGCCTTCCCACAGGATGGCGGTTTTGTCGCGGCGCGGGGTGGCGAGGTGGCGGTCCAGGCAGTTGTATGAGGCGTTGGTTTTCGCGCCCACGAACCACTTGACGAAGGGCGGGGCCCACTCAAAGACGTGCGACCACTTCTCGAACCAGAACAGCTCCCGCTCGGCCAGTTCCCCCCAGAACTCCTCGGGCTGCCTTTCGGCGCGCGCATAGAGCGCCCGGTAGGCCTCCATCCCCCGCACATTGGCCCGCCGCACGAATTCCGGGCTGGGTTGGTACACACTTTCCTCACGCGTCTCGACAGCTTCGGGGTCGGTCATAGATGGTCTGCTTAACAGATGTGTTGCGGCTGCGACGGGTCGCGCAAATCTTCGTTCGGGCCGGCTGTGCCAAGACTTGCACCCTTCCGGGGCTGCGATGTATCTATCGAGTAGGACTGGGAGACTCGGGAAGGAGGGGGGATGAGCAAGGTACGGGTATTGGTTGGCACACGCAAGGGCGCATTCGTCCTGGAGTCGGATGGAAAGCGCGCGCACTGGGACATCAGCGGCCCGCACTTCGCGGGCTGGGAAATCTACCACGTCAAGGGATCGCCCGCGGACCCGAACCGGCTGTATGCGTCGCAGTGCAGCGGTTGGTTCGGGCAGATGATGCAGCGCTCGAACGACGGTGGGAAGACCTGGGAGCCGGTGGGTAACAAGTTCGTGTATGACGGCGTTCCCGGCACGCACCAGTGGTACGACGGCACGCCCCACCCATGGGAGTTCAAGCGCGTCTGGCATCTCGAACCGTCGCTTACGGACCCCGACACAGTCTACGCCGGCGTGGAAGACGCGGCCTTGTTCCGCTCGACCGATGGCGGCAAGAACTGGCAGGAACTGCCCGGATTGCGCGGGCACGCCTCGGCCCCCGGCTGGCATCCAGGCGCCGGCGGGATGGGCCTGCACACCATCCTCCTGGACCCGGGCAACCCCGGCCGGATCTACATCGCCATCTCGGCGGCGGGCGCATTCCGCACCGACGACGGCGGCACGACCTGGCGGCCGATCAACCACGGGCTGCACTCCCAATACATCCCCGACCCGACTGCCGAGGTCGGCCACTGCGTTCACCGCATGGCGATGCACTTGTCGCGTCCTGGCGTGTTGTTCATGCAAAAGCACTGGGACGTGATGCGCACCGACGACGCTGGCGATTCGTGGCGAGAGGTGAGCGGGAACCTGCCCACCGACTTCGGGTTCCCCATCGACGTTCACGCGCACGAGCCGGAGACCGTCTACGTGGTCCCGATCAAAAGCGACTCCGAGCACTTCCCTCCCGAGGGGAAGCTGCGCGTGTACCGCAGCCGGACGGGCGGAAACGAGTGGGAGGCGCTCACGAAGGGTCTGCCGCAGAGCGACTGCTACGTGAACGTGCTGCGCGACGCGATGGCGGTCGATTCGCTGGATTCGTGCGGCGTCTATTTCGGCACCACCGGCGGGCAAGTGTACGCGTCCTCCGACGCCGGGGACAGATGGGCCCCCATCGTCCGGGATCTTCCGGGAGTGCTTTCCGTCGAGGTCCAGACGCTGTCATGATCCGAGTCGTGCTCCCGGCGCATCTGCGATTGCTGGCGCATGTCGACGGCGAAGTGAGGATCGAGGTTGCGGGTGCGGCTACGCAACGCTCGGTCCTCGACGCGCTCGAAGCGCGCTTTCCGATGTTGCTCGGCACGGTCCGCGACCAAGTCACCGGAAAGCGCCGGCCGTTCGTGAGGTTCTTCGCCTGCGAGCGGGATCTGTCCCACGAATCGCCGGACGCACCGCTGCCCGAGGCGGTCGCGACGGAGGCCGAGCCTTTTCTAGTCGTGGGCGCCGTGGCCGGCGGGTAGGGGCCAGACTCTCAGTACTTCGGCACGGACTCGTCGATCTTGTCGCTCCAGGCGAGGATTCCGCCTTGCAGGTTCTTGACCTTCCCGAATCCCGCCTTGGTCAGGAATTCCACGGCCTTCGCGCTGCGGACTCCGCTCTTGCAGTGGACGACGATTTCCTCGGACGGGTCCAGTTCGTTTGCCCGCTTGGGAAGTTCGCCGAGCGGGATCAATCTCGCTCCAGGTATCCGGCAGATCTGGTATTCGAGCGGCTCGCGCACGTCGACGAGGACGAAGCGCTCGTGCCGGTCCATCTTGGCCTTCAGTTCGGTGACGTCCATGCCACCCGGCACGCCGCAGAACTCGTGGTAGTCGATCAGTTCCCGGATGCTCGGATGATCGCCGCAGACCGGGCATTCCGGATCGCGGCGCAGCTTCACTTCCCGAAAGCGCATGGCCAGCGCATCGTAGAGGAGCAGCCGGCCCGCCAGCGATTCCCCGATACCGAGAATCAGCTTTACCACCTCGGTAGCCTGGACCGGGTCAATCAAACCCGGCAGGACGCCGAGCACCCCGCCTTCGGCGCAGCTCGGAACCAGGCCGGGCGGAGGCGGTTCGGGATACAGGCACCGGTAGCAGGGTCCACCCCGATATGCGAAGACCGAGGCCTGGCCCTCAAACCGGAAAATGGACCCGTGGGCATTGGGTTTGCCGAGCAGCACGCATGCATCGTTCACCAGGTAGCGGGTGGGGAAATTGTCCGTGCCGTCCGCGACGATGTCATATGTCTTTGGAGATTTCCAGCGCGTTCTCGCTCGATAGCGCCGTGTCGAACAGGTCCAGGCGTAGGGCCGGATTGATCTCCCGCAGCGTCTCTACTGCTGAATCCAGCTTCTTCCTTCCCGCGTCGCTCGAGCCGAGAATCACCTGGCGCTGGAGGTTGGTGAGATCGACGACATCGAAATCGACCAGGCCGATGCGTCCGACTCCCGCCGCGGCCGGATAGAACAGTTCCTCCGGCTCAGCCTTGGTCTGCTCCGCGTCGGGCAGCCAGCTTTTGGCGTGATCGAATTGGCCTGCGCGGATCGAGAGGACGACATACGAGTACCAGGGGCACGAATTCCTGAGGTCCTCCTGCGAGAAGTACGCGTCGCGATCGGGGTGGGAGTGATAGATGCCGATGAGGTCGAGGCCGTCCCGGCGCGCGAGCCGCTCGGTCTCGATGAGTTCTTGGGGATTGACTTCGTACCTGGTGTTCCGCGGGCCTGGGAAGACGTTTTCGAGCGCCCTCGCGCGAGTGATGCGCTTGGCTCCGGATTCGCGGCGGCCCAGCATCGCGCCGCAGCACTCGGCCGGATACGTCTTTGTTGCGTGGGCCAGCATCTCGGCCCAGGCTTCTGGTTCAATCCGGATCATCCCAGGACTCTCCCGGAAGAGGCTTCGCCCCCGCGCTCATCGGGGCCCAGGCGCGGAACTCGCCGCTGCAGTGCAGCATCGCGAGAAGGTAAAGCGTCCCATCGTAATATCGCCCCGGTCCCGATGGAATCGGCGTCTTCCACAACTCCCGCACAAAATCCTTCGCGCGCGGGTTGGTCGCGGCAAGGCTGGCGACGGCGTTCATCGCGACCAGGCCAGGCGAGTGCGAGGCGCCGAGCGGTTTGCCGTCGAGCGTGAACTGGTTCCCGTAGGTGGCGATCCCCTGCGCCGCGAAGAAGGCCTGCAAGCGATCGCTCAGTTGCCGCTCGCGAGGATCCTTGGCCCACCAGTCCCAGTCGGCAGACCAGTTCATGGCCGTGCGCCATGCGTCGAAGCGGAAGTTTGCGGCGCCCGCGTTCCAGCGGTCTGAGTAAGGGGTCCCGTCGAAGTTGGCGTAGTCGGGCGCGAGGGCGGTTGCCGGATTCGTCGCCTTCTGGAAGAAGTCGCGGCTGGCTTCGGCGGCCTGCGCCCAGAACGGGCGATCGGCGGGCGGTCCCCACAGCGCCCAGAGTTCGTAGAAAGCGGGCAGATGGTATGAGGGGTCGGTGAAGCCGTTGCGGTCGAGCCCCGGCACAAAGCGCACCATCTTGTACTTCTCCTCGAACATGTTTCCCGAGGTGTGGGGCCCGCGTTTGGTCGTCCCGGTGACGACTTCCCGGTGCAGCATATCGGCCAGCAGGCGGTCGGCCTCGGCCCGATAGTTGTAGATGCCGCTGCCGGCGCCCCACCGTCCCGCGGCGAAATAGAGAGCCATGGCGAAGTACTCCTCGCCGTCGGGGGCGGGGGTCTCATCGTTGGGCGTGCCGTCCACTTTCATGGACCATGAAAAGAAGCCGCGCGCCGGGTGGCCAGGCTCGTTGCGAAACATGTACGTCCGGGCCCAATTCCAGATCGCGTCGAATTCGCGCCTCTTATCGAGTTGCACGGCGATCATCATGCCGTAGGACATGCCCTCGGAGCGCACATCATTGTGGATCACATCGACGATATAGGCCAGATCCCCGTTGGCGTTCTTCCCGGCCGCATAGTAGATGGCTTCGGTCTTGGGATCGCCGTGGAAAAGTTGCTGGAACGCTGTGTTTACCTTGCGCTTCACTTCTTCTTTGGAGGTGCCGGCCTCGACGAACAGATTCCGATAGCGGTTGGCCGCGACCGCTCCGGCCCCGGATTCTTGTCCCTGCGCCGCGAGAGGAACACAAGCAAGCAGGATGAGAAGACAGCGCGAAACCGGTCTCGTTCGTCTGAAGCCTCCTGCACTCGACGGGATCACGCGGCGGGACTCATCGCTCCCAGCTTCTCTTCTACGCTGCGGATCTTGTCGTCCATGCTCTGCGGGCGGTCGGTTCGCGTTCCAAAACGCAGGCTCGACGAAATCCGCGGCGCACCCATCGCATGCACCAGTTCGTGGCAGCGCTTGATGGCTGCAAACACCTCGTCCCATTCGCCCTCGATGTTGGTGCCGTAGGCGTGCAGCCTGGTCTCCAGGCCCGCCTCCGCAAAAACACGTTGGCAGGCTGCAATTTCCTTGGACACTGACACGCCGACGCCCATCGGAATCAGGCACAGGTCCGCAATCACTCGCATCGTTACCCCCCAAGCCCATTGTCCCGCGATGCCGGGCAGTGTGGGAATCAAGTTACGGGGTGCGCGACTAGAGGTGGAGATTCCCGGCTCCGTGGCCGTATGGAGGGCGGACTTTGANNGCGGGTTGAAACCCGCCCCACGAGTCTCTCTGGCGCTCCTGGTGAAGCGGTACGCTCGGATCTTCCAGTGTTCTTCGGGATTCGGTACCGATCTCCCCTTTTGTGTGGCGCACCCCAAGTTACGTCAGCGGACGACCAGGGTGACGTCGCTCCGGCTCCAGTTGTTGCCGATGCGCACGCGAACCGGGACCGCGTTGCCGGGCGCAACGTTGCGATCGAGGTGCGCGTTGATCTGCATCAGCCCGGGCATCATGGTGGGGGCGGCGCCCGCGTACTCGATATTGGCCGCGAGGCCGCCGATCTCGACGTAGACGGGGGCCACGGGCTTGGGCAGTATGTCGAGGGCGAGGCGGCCGTCGACGCCGGGCGGATCGGTGACGCCTTCTCCAGTGAGCCATAGCACCACCGTGGAGTCGGGGTGGGCGGGATGATCCGTCGAGTTGGCGGTGCCGTTGGCGTCCACCTGGATAGCGCCCTGGCCGGAACCCTGCATGCTAGCGGTGAACAGGCCGGGCGCGGCGGGAGAGACGGGAATCTCGAGCGGGTCGGAGCGCACACCCTGGTATTCCACCTGTACGTGGGTGGTGGCCTTGGTTGCGCCGAAGTAGGGAATGACGACGGCGCAGGTGTCCTGGCGCGCGTAGACCATGCGGCCGGGGATTCCGTCGAACAGGATGCGGACGCCCGCCATGTTGTCCCGGACCAGGCCATTCGAATCGAGCTGCTGCGAAGGCGGCAGGTCTTGAAGACGCACCAGGTCCTTGGGCCCGAGATTCGTGCCCCAAACAACTACCATCTGCCCTGGCGAGAACGTGGAGGTGTCGAAAGACGCGGCGCTCTGGAGCGCCTGGACGACGGGCTTGGGCCCGGCAAATGAGGCCGGCGGGATGACGAGCAGGGTCATCGAGTAGGAGGGGAAGGTCCCGGTCAGGGAACTGCCGGAGATAGCGAGGTCCGGCTGGGCGACGATGGCGCCGAGATTGGCCGCGCTGTAGCGCCAGACTTTCGCGGCGGCGCCGGCGCTGAAGTTCGCGAGGGAGAGCGTGGTGGAGAGATCCGTCGTGGTCTTGTTGACCACCATGACGGTGAGCATGGAGTCGGAGCGGAGGGCGGCGTACATGCTGAGCTGGCTCTGGTTGGCGCTGGTGGCCTGAACGCCGGTGTCTCCGAACGCTCCGCCGATGCCGTCGTAGTTGCGGTAGATCTTGAACGCGAATGCGCCGGGGTCGGTGGGCCGCGGGTAGTCCCACAGTGTCGCCAGGTCCAGCCCTTCGCGGCCGAAAATGCCCAGGATGTCGGCCTGGGCCAGAGCGCCGTTGATAGTGCCCAGCGAGCCAAAGGAGTATTCGGTGATGGCCAGCTTGGTGCCCGGATAGTTCGCGTTGATGATGCTCTTGAGCCGCGGGATCAACTGTGGAGCCGCCGGCACGCCGTTATTGTCCGGGTCCCGGATCCAGTAATCCCCCTGAACGACATAGGTGGGATCCCACCATTCGCGGGTCGAATCCAGGCGCGTCGCATCGGTCGAGCCCGGCGCGAGATAGGCGTGCGTGTCGTAATAGTCGAGCAGCCGAACGCCATGCTGCTGTTCGTAGTTCCGAAACTGCTGAAGGTACCAGGCCATCAGCGGGGCGCCGCCGTGCGCATTGCGGTCTACCGGATTTCTGAACCAATTGCCGGCGGCCCAGCCCGCCACGATGTCCTTCTTGGAAAACCAGATCGACGAGTAGTTGTCCGCCACCGGACCGCTCACCAGCGCCGTCGGATCGGCCTGCTTGACTGCGGCGGCATACTTCAGGTTGACAGCGAGCAACTCGTCGTAGGTGTAGGGCGCGGGGTGGATGTCGCGATGCGTGGAGTCCCACCAGATGGGCTCGTTGTCCAGGCTCCAGATGGCAACGCCGCCCTGGTTTCCCTTGCCGTAGCGCGAGAGCAGGTACTGAATCCACTGGGCCTGGAAGGTCTCGTCATTCTGGTTGGTGTAGGCGTCATTGGGGTCGTTCTGGATGTAGACGGGAGTCGTGCCGCAGGTGGGACTGAAGACCACGCCATTGCCGCACTTCGCGATGTGGGACCCGGCATAGGGGTCGACACTGCACTGATTGCCATAGATGCGAATGTCGAAGCTGCACATCTCCTGGCGCGCCTTCGGCAGCCACCCCAGAACCGGAACGGTGCCAATCACCTTGCCGCCGGATATGCGGGTACGCTCGAACATCCGGTTGAACGTCGAGCCGTCGGGCAGTTTGGAGACGTCGTACAGCGTGCCGTCCGCCAGGCGGCCATTGGCCAAAGGCAGCACTTCAAAGTACCAGTCGGCGTCGATGTTGTTGACATCGAACTGCCAGTGATATGTGCTGGTGCCGTTGCCGCCCCAGCGGCGCACCGCCGCCCTGACGTCCGACGCCTGAGCGGCCAGTTGGGCGCTGTAAGCGACCGGAGGGTTAGACGTGGGGTCTTCCCCACCCCAATACCAATTGATCCCGTAAACATCCGGCGAAATGGCGTGCCGGCCGGCGCTCGCATCAACGGTGAGCGCGGGACCGGGCTGCTGGGCATAAGCCACGAGCGTGGCGATGAACGCGGTAGTAACAAACAGCCGTTTCATAAGTCACCCCCAACCAGGGTACCGCTGTTTCCGAACCCCACCGGCGCGTGGCGACCCAGTTTAACATGAGCCCGTGGCACAGCCCCGCGCTACCACGGGTCCGGCCGGAAGACCCTGGGGGGCGCAACGGGCGAGTCTGCAGCCTGCACCGTGAGCGACACCGAGTGCGCGACGGCGCCGCCGGGTCCCGTGCAGGTCAACACGTAACCGTAGGATCCTGGCGCGACGGGCGTGATGTCTTCGGCTCCCCTGACGGGCCGCTGCCCGACCCAGCCGCCGGACGCCTGACAGTCGGCGGCGCCCTCGAGCGCCCACTCCAGCCTGGCCGAATCGCCAAACGGGATCCGGGATGGGGTAGCCGCGAACGCGGCGGGCGCCCGACGGTGCGCCAGCAACCAGTCGTAGATGTTCTGGTTGTAGATGTCGTGGGCCGGAATACCCTGTCCCAGGCCCGTCAAGTTCATCGTCAGGAATTCTTCCTCAGTGCCGTGCCCGCCCGAGGGGAAGATAGTAACCTTGGCCCGCTCGACCGGATTGCAGTTATTGATGGAGTTGACGGTATCGACTTGGTTCTGCGCGGGGACAACCGTGTCGTCGGCAGCCCCAAACGCCCAAGCCGGCGTCTGCTTGAGCACACACCCCGATGAGGTTCCATAGCCGCCCGACATCGGAACCACGGCCGCAATCTGTTGAGGGTAGTTGCTGGCATAGTCCCAGGTGTTACCCGATCCCTGGCTGTAGCCGGCCATGTAAATGCGCGATGTATCGACCTTGTATGTGTTGATGGCGTAGTCGATGAAGAGCTTGATCCGTTGCGCGGTCACGGTGGGAAGCAGCGGATCCACGCACTGTTGCGGCGAAAGCACGATGAAGGGACGCGTGTTGTCCCAGAGGCCATCGTTGATCAGTTTCACCAGGTTGCCCAAGGCCAGGCCGGATAGCTGAGTCTTGAGCGCTCTCCCGTCTTCGGTAAACCGCCCCGCTCCCCATCCGTGGTGATAGACGATCAGGGGAAACTTCTGCGTGGGATCGTCGCTGTAATTGACCGGCAAGTGCTCGTAGTAGGCCAGGTGAGCCGCTGTGGAGCCCATGTCCCTGGCGGTCTGAGCGGTAAAAGTGCCGGCGTTGACGCGAACCAGCCTCACTGCCTCGACCGCCGCCGACTGCGCGCTGTTCACCACGTTGTAACGGATCAGGTAGTCGCCCACGGTGTTCACGTCCAGCGCGGCCAGTCCCGTAACCGCGATCCGGCTGGTCAGGTCGCCTTCGCGCGGATCGGTGGCCGTGGCGCCTGCCTCGGCGTAAGTGCCGTGCAGGGGCTGGCTGACGACCCTGGGGCCGATCAGCGTAATCACCGGCTTGTTGGGGTCGCCGGAATCGACGGGCACGGTCGAACCGCACGCCAGGTATTGGGGATCGAAGGCAGGCGTGGCAGGCGTGGAAGGGGGCGTAGTCGATGACTGGGGACAACCGCACAGGAGTACGAGCATGCAAGCCGCCGCGACGAGCGCAGTTTTAGAACCCGTGCGTGTCACGAATGCCAGTGTATCACCAGCCTGCTAGTCTCACGGTCCAGTTCAAAACACGAACGGGATGAAGCGCCGCGTGGCCTTCATGTAGGCGGCGTAGGGGGATCCGAATCGGGCCAGATTCTCCGCCTCCTCTGCCAGCGCGGTGAGGAGCAGGAAGGCGGAGGCCGCCAGCGCGAGCGCGACACTGACGGCGGAAAGCTGCTTCAGGCACGCGCCCCAGCCCAGCCCGAGCAACGACGCGTACATCGGATGCCGGATGAACCGGTAAGCGCCGACGGTGACCAGCGTGGTGGTGTTCTCGAAGCCGAGGTTGGCGTCTCGGGCCGCTTCCGGCGCGGGTTTGCCAATCATGCGCAGCAGCCGGAATCCCTCGATCGCCAGGCCCAGCGAGGTGAGCAAGAGGAACCACGAGACGATCTGGTGGACCGAGAACGGCTCGCGAAACCAGTAGGGGATATTCCAGAGGATCAGAGCCGCCAGGAATTCAAAAGCGAAGAAGCGATAGAAGCCGTGGGAGCGCGGCGAGCGGAGGCTCCGCAACGAGAACAGGAGGAAGGCGGCGGAGGCGGCGAGGAAGATTGCGAGGCGGAACATGGTGGCTGGAAGTCAGGAATCGAGCGTACTGTCACCCGTTTCGGTGCTGGGCGAGTAGTAGTCTTCACCTGGCTCGGCGCCGGGTTCGGCTGGCTCGGAGAGCATTACGCTATCGTCCTGCTCGGAACTCTCGCCTTCCGGGCGCTTGGGTTTCTTGCGCTTAGCCGAGTCGGGAGGCTCTTGATCGCGGTACTGGTCGGCGGGAGAAACGGGGCCGATAAGGAAATCGCCCATGGTCGACCTCCCTGGTTCGATTTGTACACGAAGAGCAGATGGAAGTCAAAGGCCGGCGCTACACTTCAGCTATGGACGAGGCCACGATCAGGGCATGGTGGTCCCACCGTCAGGGGCTGGATGGCAGGCTGAGCGGGAGGCGGGCTTCCGAGGTGCTGGAGGGNNGGAGACCGGTTGGGCGCGGTCGGGGGGTGGGGTGGGACCGTATCTGACGCTGTTCGCGCGCGCGGGCGCCGGAAGGGCAGCCGTCGATGCGGCAGTGGCAAGTCTCGAGATTCAGGAGCTGCCCTGCGCCCGCGGGTGCAACTACGTGGCGCCCGCCTCGGATTTCGCGCTCGCCTTGAAGATCGGGCAGGGATTTGCCGGCGAGAGGAAGACCGCCGAGAAGCTGGGCGTGACCGGCGGCGAGATTCGCCGCATCCCCACCAACGGCCGCCTGGACCAACAGCGCTACCGCTACGCACTTTGGCGTCCGAACCCGCTGGCGGGCTTCCGCCTCTCCGCGGAGGAAGCCGCAATGGAACTCGCGCGCCGGTTCTTCGCCTGGATTGGCCCCGCGACTCTGGCCGAGTTCCAGGGGTTCTCGGGGCTCGGCGCGAAGGCGGCCAAGGCGGCAGTGGAGCCGCTGAAGCTGGAATCCGCGGACGGTCGGATGCTGCTGCCCGGACACCGGCAAGAGATCGAAAGCTTCGAGGCGCCTCCCCGAGCACTACACAACAGGAAGGGGAGGCGGTTTGGGCGTGCGAGATGCTTCTAATCTGCTGATTCTCCATGAGGTTGGGCAAAAGCCGCCAGCCGGGCTGGTCTTGATTCTACTGGACATCGATCTCGCTGGACGGATGAGCAACGAGCCGGACCGCATCGCAGACTTTGCCGGTACTGTGTGTGAAGCTGTTACGGAACCGGAGGGCATCAACTTAAATCGTGATTCGATCGAGGTGAGCCGGATCAAAGAGGGCGTGCACTACGAGGGGGCTCGAGTCCGGTTTCTGCGACGCTCGCGAAGGCGCGAATCCCGATGCGGATCGACATTGGCTTTGGGGACGCTGTCGTTCCGGCGCCGACTGAGATCGAGTACCCAACGCTGCTCGATTCCCCGGCTCCTGGTCCGTGATGCCGGCGTCCCCTTCGGCGTGGACCGCAGAGTCCATCACCATCTCGTCTTCCGGAAGGGCTTCTCGTTGAGGAGCGCTTGCGGAAATTTCGGATTGCCATGCGGCCAAGCCGGTTCGCGGCAGAAAGCAGAGTGCAGGCCTTAAGCGGAAGTACAGCCGATGGCGAATCTCACTCGCCTTCTCCAGAGCGCGTTCTCCCACTCTCAGTAGGCGTGGCGCCTGAGCCGAACGCAATCAACGAGCAGCGCTTGAAGCGCGTACTGAACGAGTTCGTCGGGCGCTGCAATCGTGGCCGACCCCACTCAGCGTTAGGAACCGGAGTTCCGGAACCGCGCCCGGAGATGGAGAGATCGACGAACTGGATCTGATTCCGATAATCCTGTATCCTAAAGGTTTCGCGCTAGTGGACATTCGTATGATCCCTGCGGAGCCTGGCATTCGCCCGCGGGCCGTGCATGTCTTAGGGGACCGGCTCATGAGCCTGCAAGCGATCTTCGACGCCAACTCCTTCGCAGTCGTGGGTGCATCGCGCCCGGGCACGGTCCTTTCCATGCCGACTGCCCAAAGGAGAGCTAGCGGCAACCGGATTGGACTCGTGAGCGCCAGAGGTGGCGCCGCGATCCTTCCTGCGGACCAACGAGTTTCCGATCGCTGCGGCATAGGAACAGGTGTCTGGCGCTATTGTTATTGGTTACCTGCTTATTTGACCGCTCAATATTGTGACGTCTATTCATGGAGGCTTGGAAGATGCATAAGGTTGCGGTAATTCCCGGAGACGGGACTGGGCCAGAGGTGACTGCCGAAGCAGTCAAGGTTCTCAAGGCGGCGGCTGCGAAGTTCGACTTCAAAGTCGATCTCACTGAGTTTGACTTCGGAGGCGAGCGATACAAGCGAACCGGGGAGTTGTTGCCGGATAGCGCTGTCGAGGAATTGCGCAAGTTCGATGCGATCCTGCTGGGAGCCATCGGACACCCCGATGTGGCGCCGGGGATCCTCGAAAAAGGGATCCTGCTCAAGGCCCGTTTTGCCCTTGATCAGTACATTAACCTCAGACCAGTGAGGTTGTACCCTGGCGTCGACACGCCCATAAAGGACAAAGGGCCGGACGACATCGATTTCGTCGTTGTCCGGGAGAACACGGGGGACTTGTACACGGGAGCCGGCGGCTTCAGCATGAAGGGAACTCCCCACGAAGTTGCGATACAAACAGCGGTGTACAACCGCTTTCAGGTTGATCGCTGCCTCCGCTACGCCTTCAACTATACACGGAAGCACGGCAAGAAAACGCGGGGCAAGTCAAACAATAATACCTTGGCGCTCTGCGGCAAAACGAATGTCCTGACGTATGTTTACGACCTCTGGGAAAGAGCCTTTCACGAGATGGGGCAGAAGGAGTTTCCGGAAATCGTCCGGCAGTACTACCACGTTGATGCGACGTGCATGTGGTTTATCAAGAACCCAGAGTGGTTTGA
>PLEM01000478.1 GCA_003137035.1 Bryobacterales bacterium
CGCCCACGCCTCGGGTGTACTCCTGCGCATTCAGCATTGCGGTTGCCATCAGACTCAGCGTTACAATCCATTTCGCCATCAGGTTCGCCTCTCCAACTGGTTTAGCGCGAAGGCGTAGGCGCCAATCGCCGTGGCCTCGCTCGTCCCCAGGCGTGACACTCCGACTCCGGTGCGCTGCATGGCGTCGAACCGCACCGTGCGCGAGGAGCCGGGGACCGGCAGTTCCCTGGTCTCGCCCCGCACGAATTCCGCGAGCTGGGCCGGATCTTCCAGGTTGAAGGCCCGCGGAATCAAACGCCGGAACCGTTGTCCATCGGGCGCAGTATAGGCTCCGTTCATCTCGTCAACGATGGCCGGCAGAAAGTGGCGGTGCGCTCCGGAGATTCCGCCTCCGATGACCACCAGGCCGTCCAGCAGCGTGATGGCAAGGGCGATCGCATCGCCAGCGACTTCTCCCATTCGGCGGAAGGCTTCGAGCGCCGCCGCGCGATCCCCTGGCGCCAGGCCGTCTGCGATTTCGGCGATCACGCGGGGCTCCGGAGCGTCTTCGAAGCGCAGACCGGCGCGTTCGGCATAGACCCGCCGCACGGCGCGGATGGAGGCGCCCTCCTCGACGTTGGTGTCCAGCTTGCCTTTTTGGCGCGACAGCCAGATTTCGCCGGAAGAGGAATTATCCCCCACGAACAGTTCGCCGCCGCGCACGATGCCGCCCCCGAACCCGGTGCCCAGGGTAACGCCCAACAGGTTCCGAAACCGCTTCGGGCTACCAGCCTTCTCCAGTACGCCGTTCACGTAAGGCAGGAATCCGGAGGCCGCTTCGCCGCAGGCGAACAAATCGCCATCGTTGTTGATGAAGGTGGGCAGAGCGAAGCGGTCTTCGAGCATCGGCCCCAGCGCCACGTCGCGGTAGGCCACCAGATTCGGCGGCCGCACGATGATCCCATGGAAGTAGTCGGCTGGGCCGGGAAACGCGAAACTGATCGCCACCGGCGGCGCGGGGAGTTGCGCCTTCACCCGCTCGAATCCCTCGATGATCGTATCGAGGGAGCGAGGGAGAGAGTCCGCGTTCGAAGGCATCGCGAAGCTCGCCACCACGGGACGGTTGGCCTGCATCGCCGAGAAGACGAAGTTCGTGCCTCCGGCGTCCAGGGTCATGACAATCCGCGCATCGCTTGCGTAATCCGGCATAGGTTCAGACTCCGGCCGGCTTGCGGTTCGCCATAGCGGTCCAGGTGATGTAGAGCAGCGCCGCCAGCGGCACCAGGAAACTCCATTGTACCGAGGAGCGGTCCGCCACCAGCCCCATGAGCGGCGGCAGAAAGGCTCCGCCCACGATCGCGGTCACCATCAGGCCCGACAGCTCGTTGGTGTGCTCGGGCATGCTGTCGACGGCGATCGAGAACACCAGCGGGAAGATGTTGGCAAAGCCCAATCCCACCAGGAAGAAGCTCGCGATGGCCACGGTTCGGTCCGGCGCGAACAGGCCGAGCAGCCCCGCCAGCGAGACCGCGCAGGTGACTTTGAAGAACGCGCGCGGCGCCATCCAGTTCAAAATCACGCCTCCGGAGAATCGCCCGATCGTGAGGGCGGTGAAGAACAGCCCGGTTCCCAGCAGGCCCAGCTTGGCGATATCGATGCTGAAGCGCTCCTTTAGGAATAGCGGGATGCCCGCGCTCACGCAGACTTCCGCGCCAACATAGAGGAAAATCGCGCCCACCATCGCCAGCACGTAGCCGTTCTTGAGCAGCGCCAGGCAGGATCGGAGCGTCGCCGCTCCGCTGCGCTCGTCCTTCCGCTCGGGCGCCCGCAGACCGGCGACCGCTAGCAACGTAACGAACACCGCCGCAGCGTAAATCGGGAAGATGACCTTCCAACTCGCGCCGAAGTATCTCGCGGCAAGCACGGGAATCAGGGGACCGGAGAGCGATCCAATCGCCTTCACGAACTGTGCGAGGGACAGGTTGCGGGCGTACTTGCCCGGCTCGGAAACATCGCGCATGATCGGGTTCCCCGCCACTTGCAGGATGGCCGCGCCCGAGCCCATCAGCACCACGGCCAGCAGGAATCGCGCGAAGGAGTTGAGCCCGAAGCTCGCGCTGAGGAGCCCGAGCAGCGCCACTGCCAGCCCCAGCAGCAGCACGAACTTCTTGCCGCGCTGGTCCTGGAATACGCCCACGGGGATGGACAGCAGCCCGAACATGATGTAGCCCACGAACGGGATGAACGAGGCCACCGTGTTGCTCAATTGAAACTCGCTCTTCGCCAGGCTCACAAACGGGCCCACCGCGTCGCCAAACCCCATCGCGAGAAAGGCCAGAAACACCGGAACTGTTCGCCATCGCATGCCGATGCAATCCCTCCTGTGACCGAAATTGTAACTCTAGCGCCTTTTGCGGGAGGAGAGAACATCGGGCCGGCGGCAAGACCGCCGGCGCCTACGGGGTCGGCCCGACCTGGGCGGCGGCCTTGCCGGCGAGTCTGTCGATTTCGTCGAGTTGTTTGCGGACCTCGTCGACGTTACTCGCATTCGGCTCGCGCTGCAGGTAGCTCCGGATCATTTGGGCCGCGCCTGCATAGTCCCGCTTGTCGGCCAGAATCAACCCGAGCAGGTGCTCGAGCCTGGGGATGCGGTGGTTTGAGTCGAGCCGCATGCCTTCGCGGGCGCTCTGCTCGGCGCCATCCATGCTCCCCAGATTGAAGCGGGCGACCGAACTGAAGAAATAGGCGTCCGGGAAATCGACCGGATCGAGCCGCAGGAGCCGGCCGGTAATCTGGTCCACTTCCTCCCACTTCTTCTCCCGCACGGCGAGCGCAGTCATCTGCCGGTACGGTTTCAGGAACTTGGAATCCGCCTCGAGCGCTTTCCCAAAAGCTTTGCGCGCCTGATCGGTATTGTTCTGCTCCTGGAAGGTCATGCCCAACTCGTACCACGCATCGGCATATTGGGGGTAGAGCGCCACAGCTTGCTCGAAGTGCGCCTGCGCCTCGCCCCATTTCTTCTTCCCGGAGGCTCCGAGACCCTTCTCATAGGCCTTCCTGGCGTCCTTCGGAGCTCGCAGGCTGATGGCGCTGATGGTGCTGCCTTCCACATTGGACAATCGGTGCAGCACGATCGTGCCGATGTCCGGGTTGTCCATGAAACGGCGCCCGGTGAGTTCGATCGAATCGGAGCGGTAGCCCGGCAGAGACGCCCGCAACTCACATCCGCTGAGCCTCTGATCGGGGCCGCGGTTGGATCCGAGCGTGTTGCTGCGGTTGGAAGGGCCGCTCGAGTTCCACGGCTCGAACTGATCCGCCGAACTCACGCTGGCGTCGGGCATGACGTTCGTGTTGTGGCTCAAATCCACGCCGAAGTTGCCTTTCGAGTCCGTGTACGCCAGCGGCCGGGTGGCGCCGCCGCAAACGCGCAGGATGACAATGTTGGTCGGCGCCGGTGTCCCGTCGTCGAGCAACACTTTTCCGGAAAGGAAGATCGGACGCTCCAAGTCCGGGAATTGTGTCGACTGCTGCGTCGGATCGGTGGGTAGCCGGGTGGTCCCCGGCATGGGAGTCCGGACGCTGCCTGGAGAAGTGCCGCCGGTGGAGGGAGGCGCGGTTGGAGCGGGCGTGGGAGATTGGGTCTGCCCGGTTGCCATCACAACGGATATGGCGAATCCCAGCGCCAACCCGGTACCTGTGCGGCATGCTCTCGGCATAGGCTTCGGTTGCCTCCATTATGCCACGTCCCCCGGAGTCTGAAACCGGTATGCCACCCTGCCGGAGCGCGCGGGGCAAGAATTAACCAACCGGCCTAATCTGGCCGGCAGCCCGGGATGAACTCGAGTGGGCTGTTGCGTGCCTGCATCTTCGGCTAGAATGAGGCTTAACCAGGTCCACGGACATGAAACGAACACACGCCGTCATCGCTTGCATCCCGGTCTTCCTCATCATGGTTGGCTGTTCGGAAGAAACCAAGCCCGCTGCTAGGCAGAAGGAGCCCGAGAAACCGGCCGAACCCGTCACGGCCGAGTACGCCCTGGAGAAAGTGTACCCCATTGCGCGAAGTTGGGCGCCGGACGCCCAACTGCTCTCGATGAGCAATCTGGATCTTAAGGAAGTCAAGAGCGGGGGCGGAAAGGCCGGCGCATGGGAGCTCACCTTCGTCGCGGACCGAAAGCACCGCGCCCGCCGCTACACGTACTCCGCAGCAACTTCTTCAAACCTGCCCAAGGGCGTCACCGGCGGTTCCGAGGACAGTTGGTTCCCCGTGGGGCAGACCAGACCGTTCTTCATCCAGGCGGTCAAGACGGACTCTGTGGCCGCTTACGAGACCGCTATGAAGAAGGGCGCGGAATACGCCTCGGAGCACCCCGACATGCCCATGAAGTTCCTCCTGGAATTCACAAAGGAGCTTCGCAATCCAGCCTGGCGCGTGATCTGGGGCGAGTCGGTTGCCATGAGCGGCTACTCGATCTTCGTCGATGCCACGACCGGGGCGTATGTGAAGACCGGAAGGTAGGACGGGGCTCCAGCCCCGTCCCTACAGCCGCACGATCTTGTCCGAGACGCGGCCCTTCAGGGCGTTGCGGGTGTCCACGATCAGTTGCGCCTGCTCGAGCACAGCCGTGTAATCGAAGGCCGCGTGGTCGGTGACGATCACCACGCAGTCGGCCACCGGGACGGCCTTCTCCGGAGGCTCGGCAAACATGTCCAGCCCATCCACCGCCAGCCGCGGGATGTAGGGGTCGCTATACGTGACACGGGCGTGACGCTTGGCCAGCAAATGCATCACATCCAGCGCCGGCGACTCGCGCAAGTCGTCGATATCCCTCTTGTACGACACTCCCAGGATGTGGACGTGCGAGCCGCGCAGCGGTTTACCGTGGTCGTTCAGCGCGGTCTGCACTTTGTCCACCACGAAATGCGGCATCTGCCCGTTGATGTTACCCGCCAGCTCGATGAACCGCGCTTCGAAGCCCGTCTGGCGGGACTTCCAGGAAAGATAGAACGGGTCGATAGGAATGCAGTGGCCGCCCAGGCCCGGCCCGGGATAGAAGGGCATGAACCCGAACGGCTTGGTGGCCGCCGCGTCGATGATCTCCCACACGTCGATCCCCATCCGGTCGCACATCAGGGCCAGCTCGTTCGCCAGGCCGATGTTGACCATCCGGAAGGTGTTCTCGAGCAGCTTCACCA
>PLEM01000236.1 GCA_003137035.1 Bryobacterales bacterium
CACGGCCGTCAACCAGCGCGGGCGAAAGTACTACAAGAACTGGACCCTGCGCACTCGCGAACAGTCCCGCAACGAATGGTTCGCCTACGATTTCACGCTCTCCGCCAACGAAGAGAACCAGGCTCCGCCCGACCTGTCCGTCTCCGCGCCGGAGTTCCCCGTGTTGCTCGAAAAGAACGAAGCCAAAAAGCGCGTCCGGGTTCGGGGCGTGGTCTCGGCGGTTTATCCGCTGGCCAGCATCCACGTGAACGACGTGAACTGGACCGGCCCGCTGGCCTCCGATACGCTCTTCGATCTGGACGTCCCGGTTACCGCGAAGGACCAGAGTATCCGGATCGAGGCCGCGGATCAGAAGGGCAATCGAACGCGCGTGACGATTCCGGTATCCACCGCCGCCACGGCGCGCTCCGCTCGCAAGTTGTCCGGAGACCGCTACGCGCTGGTAGTGGGCATCTCCAGGTACGAAGCCAAGACCGGCGGCCCTCCCAACCTTCCCGCGGCCTCCGCCGACGCCGAGAGCTTCGCCGCCATGCTGACCACGCATGCGGGATTCACGCCGGATCACGTGCTGCTGCTGCGCGACGAGAAAGCCACTAGCGCGCAGGTCCGAAACGCTTTCCGCAACTTTGTCGCTCTGGCGAAACCGGACGACCTGCTGATCGTTTACTTCGCCGGTCACGGGCTCCACGACCCCAACAGCCCGGACAAGATCTACCTGGCCTGTTACGAGACCCAGATGGGCCAGCTTGCCGGCACCGCGCTGGAACTGGGCGACCTGGAGAGCCTGCTCAGCGCCAACGTGCGCTCCCGGAACGCCCTGCTGCTGTTCGACGTCGGCCGCGAAACCGGAGCCGACTGGCGCATCGCCGGAAGCAACCTGGTGAATTCCTACCTGCTGCGCCTGTTCTCCAAGCAGCAGGGACGAACCGTCATGGTGTCCTCCGGAGTGAACGAGACCTCCCATGAGAGGCAAACCGGCGGCCGCTACGAAGGATTGTTCACCAGTTGGATGATTGAGGCGCTGCAAGGCAAGGCCGACTGGAATCACGATGGCCTGGTCACCGTGGCCGAGTTGGTGCGCTTCGTCGCCGAAAAGGTCCACGAAGAAACCAACGGCGCCCAGACCCCCCGCTACCAAATTGCCGACCTGACCTTGCCGGTTGCCGCAAACCAGTAGCGAAGAGGGACCGCAAGGGAGTGGTCAGTAGTTACGCCGGTCAGGAGCGCGTCATGCACGCGGATCCGAGCAGCCGGACGTACAACGCTTCGGTCCGCTCCGCGGTGACGTCGCTGGAGAAAAGCCGGGCGCGCTCGCGGCCTTGCTGGCCGAAGCGGAGAAGGCGGGCAGGATCGGAGGCCGCCTCGGCGATGGCGCCGGCCAGCGCGGCGGAATCGCCCGGAGGTATGAGCCATCCGGTCTCGCCGTCCGCCACCACTCCGGGCAGGCCGCCGACCCGCGTGGCAATCACGGGAACCCCGTAGGCCATGGCGTAGATGGCGGACAGCCCGAGAGCCTCCGAGGTCGAATTGATCAGGAACAGATCCAGACCGGCGTAAAACTCGGGCGAAGGTTTCAGATAGCCCGGCAACTGCGCGTTGCCCTGTGCCAGACGCACCTTCTCGAGCACCGCCGGATCGCTGCGAAGCGGGCCGTCACCCACCAGAATCATGCGCAGATTCGGGAGGTCCGGGAGCAGGCGGAGAAGCGCCGCCAGCGCCGTGTCCTGCCCCTTTTCCGCGGTGAAGGCCGCTACGTGCCCGACCACAAAATCCTCCGCGCCCAGTCCCCACGCCGCCCGCATGCGCGCGCGTGCGCCGGCATCCAGCAACTGCTCGGGGAACTCGATGCCCCCTACGATGACTTCGATACGGCCCTCGGGGATGCCGTTGCGGACGAGAGTGTCCCGGACGGCCGGCGAAAGCGCGATGACGGCGTGGCAGGATCGCGTGTACTTCCAGCGGTGGAAGAGCAGGTTGCGCGGTTCGAAAATCACCAGGCGGTTGGCGACCCGGCACACCCGAAGCCCGGCCGTGGCGATCCAGGAGAGCGTCTGGCCGCGGGCGTCGTGAGCTTCCACGATCTCGCAGTCATGGCCACGAAGGAAACGCCGGATGCGAAATGCGCTGCGGGCGTACCAGCGATCCCGCGCGGGGAGGGGCAGGATCGGGTAACCCTCCGCGGCGGCGGCCTGATGAAGCGGGCTGTTCAGCGGGCAGGCGATGGTCTGCTCATGGCCGCGCTCGCGCAACCCCCGGGCGCCCAACAACAATAGTTCCTGCCCGCCGCGCATAGCCAGGCCGGTGTCGATGTGCAGGATGCGCATAGGCGCTCATGGCATGTTAGCACGGCACTCTCCGGAGACTGAGTGGGAATCCCGGGTATAATCGCCAACGGAGGCTTCCGGTGTCCAGTCTCGAGACCATTCAGGACTTCCTGGCGCAGAAGCGCATCGCGGTGGTGGGCGTGAGCCGCAATCCCAAGGACTTCAACAGCGCGCTCTTCCGCGACCTGCGCAAGGCCGGCTACGACGCGGTGCCGGTGAATCCGCAGGTAGCGGAAGTCGATGGGGTGCGCTGCTTCGATCGCGTGCAGGCCATCGCACCACCGGTGGATGGCGTGCTCATCATGACGCCGCGAAATGTCACCGACGCCATCGCCCGGGATTGCGTGGAAGCTGGGGTGAATCGCGTCTGGATGTACCGGGCGGCCGGGCCGGGCGCCGTGAGCGAGTCCGCCGCCGAGCTTTGCGCGCAAAATGGCATCCGCGTCGTGGCCGGAGGCTGTCCCTACATGTTCCTCCCCAACCCGGTGTGGTTCCACCGCGTGCACAGAGGCCTTCTCAAGCTCGTCGGAAAATTCCCGAAGTAGCAGGATAAGGCTCTGCCTTGTCCCGGTTGTGTGCCGGATGCCCGTGCCGCCGTCTCCGAAACTCGTGGCATGATGAGTTTCATGTTCAAGTCCCTGGCGGGCGTCACCTATCGGGTTCCGGATCTCCAGAAGGCCAAAGACTGGTACGGCCAGTTCTTCGATCAGCCGGCCGTCCTCGACTCCCCCTTCGTGGTGATCTTCCGGGCCGGCGATTCCACGTTGAACCTGGCGCCTGCCGCGGGTCCGGCGCCCGGAGGCGAGGAGCGCGTGGTGGCCTATTGGAATGTCGAGGACATCGACGCGGCGTATCGACGGCTGCTGGACGCCGGGGCTGCCTCCGAGAGCGAGATCGCCACCACGGTGCTTCGAACCAAGGTGGCCAGAGTGACTGACCCATTCGGTAATTCGCTGGGCCTCATGAGCCGGGCTTCCGAAGTCAAACAGAACAAGTCTCTCGAGGAGCAACCGTCGGATTCCGCGATGGCCGTCGCTCTCAGCCGCGCGCTGGCCGCGGGCGACGCCCGAGAGGAGATTCGAGGCCCGGACTACCTGGCGGAAACGTTTCTGAGCGCGGACGCCAGGCGATCCCTGAAGGATGCCGCCGCCCGCGAATGGGTCAGGAAGAAGATCGAGGCAGAGGCGCCGGGATCGTACGAGTACTTCATCGCCCGCACCGGCTACGTGGACGGCGTGGTGCGGAAGGCGCTCGAGCAGGATACGCCTCAGATCGTCTTCCTGGGGGCGGGGTACGACTCCAGGTCCTACCGCTTTCGGGACCTCATCCGTGGAACCAGGATATTCGAGCTGGACATCGAGCCCACTCAGCAGCGCAAGCGGCGAGCGCTCCAGCAGGCGGGCATCGCCATCCCGCCGCAGTTGACCTTCGTTTCGATCAACTTCACAAGGGATCGTCTCGGAGATGCGCTGGAGGCCTCGGGATACGATAGTTGGAAGAAAACCCTCTTCGTGTGGGAGGGGGTTATGTACTACCTTCCCGCCGAGGCGGTCGATCGAACGCTGGAGTCCGTGAGGTCGAATTCACCGGCCGGCAGCGTCATGTGTTTCGACTACCTGGCCGCGGCGCCGGACATGGCGGATCGTTACGGGGTGAGGGAATCGCGGGCCATCATGCGCGCGATGTATCGTTCCGAACAGGTGCAGTTCTCGATTCCCGAAGGGGGCATCGAAGCGTTTCTGTCCCAGCGCGGCTTCCGCCTGATCGACCATCTCACGCCGGAAGCCATGGAGCAGCGCTATCTCAAGCTACGCGACGGCTCCTCGGCCGGCAAGGTCCTGGCTTGCTTCCGGCTGGCACAGGCTGCGGTGGCGTAACGAGGGACTATCGCCGGATGCGGACCTCGTAAAGGTAACCTTCCTGGTAGTCGGTGCGGAGCTTGGCGACCAGCCGCAACTCCGCTCCGTCGTCGCGCAGTTTCGGGAGAAGCCAGTTGTAGGGGGCGTCCGGGGCGCCCAGGACCAGGAAGTGGTCGTGCCGCGCCACGAACTCCCGGTAGGCGGCGAGATGGGCGCGGACGGGTAACTGCCGGCAGAAGGCGGGGAACCACTCGAAGCTGTTTCCGCCGGTGTAGCGGAGCGACGCGTCGAGATCGGTGAGATAGTAGAGCCGCGCCACCAACTCGGGCGGTTCCGAGTGGTCCATTGCGAGGAAGGTGGTCCCATTGGCGGTGACGAACGGCAAGTCGGGGCGGACCTGGCGATAGGCCGTAGAGACCTGACATTCGGGGGCCCCGGTGAGACAGGCCCAATCGATGCTTTGGCGCCAGGAATTCACTAGCGCCAGCACCGCGAACAGGCCGGCGGCCCACACGTTCCGGTTCGTTTTGTGGGCCAGGAAGAAGGTTGCCAGCAGAGTGACGCCGAGGCAGGCGCCGATGCCATAGCGGTTCCAGAAAGTCATGTGCGCCCAGATCGCGTAAAAGATGAGGGCGGCGGGGGCGAGCAGCGCGGCGACGGCGAAAACGGTCTCGTGAGGGGCGAAGAGACGGCGGACCGGAGCGCTGCCGGGCGGGCGGCGCGTCAGGGCCACGGCGATGAGCGCGAGCAGGAGCAGTGGTCCGCGATCCCAGACCACTACCCGGTAGAATCTCGCGAAGGTATGCCAGGAAGCCCGAAAGTACGTGGGATACACCATCGCACCGCGCTCCCCCAGAAACAGGGGCACGTACGTGAGCACCAGCGGAAGCGGCAGGAGCAGGGCGGCCCAGATCCCGCGGTCGAGCTTTCGGGTCGTGAAACCACGAACCGCCTCGCCAGCGATGAGCGGCGCGATCAGCACCGGAGCGAAGCAGTGGGTCAGCAGCATCGCCGCAACGCAGGCGCCCAGAGCCCAGCAAGCCCCGGGCCGGGCTTTATCGTCCATGGCCCGCTGCCAGCACAGCAGCGAAAGGCAGAACCAGAGCAGCAAGAGCGCATAGGGACGAGCTTCGACGGCGTAGTACAGGAAGAAGCCCGTCCAGAACAGAGCGGTTGCACCCAGCGCGAACA
Source organism: Bryobacterales bacterium (assembly GCA_003137035.1). Lineage (GTDB taxonomy): Bacteria > Acidobacteriota > Terriglobia > Bryobacterales > Bryobacteraceae > Fen-330. The sequence goes on from PLEM01000236.1 coordinate 5,375, forward strand.
ACCCGCCCAGACGCCGCCGTACGAGATAGAACACAATGAAGCCGGCGAGCAGAAAGGCGGCCGCCGAGGGCAAGCGCGTGGCCAGCGGTTGATGGCCGAAGATCGCGTGAGACGCCATGACGGGGAGGTATCCGAGGGGCGGGTTCAGGTCGGCGTGAAGAACCAGGTCGACGAACTTTCTCAGCGAGGGCGCGGTGGCGACGTAGTAGGTGAGCAACTCGTCGTACCACAGCGGCCGTGTGGCGAGGGGAATCAGAGCCGCCACATAGACCGCTATGGGCAGCGGCAGCAGGAAAACGGCGTGCCTGTCCAAATACCTCAGGGCCGCCTCCAAGCGGAGCCGCAGGGCCGCCAGACGGCCCGGCGGTTTCGCGTCTGCCTGACTCAGCATGAGAACCCTAGAATGGTCTCGATCACGCTCGCCTGGTCGTCCGCTTCCAGGTGGTTGTAGAACGGGAGTCTCAGGAGGCGATCACTGGTCCATTCCGAGACCGGGCACTGGCCCGGCTGTCCGCCGAAATGGAGACCCATGGCCGAGGTGTGCAGCGGCGTGTAGTGGAAGACGCTCAGGATGCCGGCGGCAAGCAGGTGGGCGATCAGGCGTTGCCGGGCAGCGAGCGAGGGCAGAATCAGGTAGTACATGTGATAGGACTGCTCGCAGTGAGCCGGCACGACCGGGGTGCGCACGCCGTTCTTCCGGGCCCACTCCGCCAGGCCCTGGTCATAGCGTTCCCAGATGGCCCTGCGCCGCGCGTAGATCTCGACGCGCTTCTCGAGTTGCGCCAGCAGGATCGCCGCCAGGACGTCCGAGGGCGGGTAACTCGACCCGATGTCCACCCAGGTGTACTTGTCCACCTCGCCCCGGAAGAAGCGCTTGCGGTCCGTGCCCTTGTCGCGCAGGATTTCCGCCCGCTTGATGAACCGCGGGTCGTTGAGGATCAAAGCGCCGCCTTCTCCGCAGTGGATGTTCTTGGTCTCGTGGAAGCTCAACGCGCCCAGGGTGCCGAACGTGCCCAGGTAACGGCCCTTGTACCGCGCGAACAAGGCATGGGCGGCGTCTTCGACGATCTGCAGTTGGCGCCGGGCCGCGATCTCCAGAAGGGCGTCCATTTCGCAACCCACGCCGGCGTAGTGAACCGGAACCACGGCCCGGGTGCGCGGAGTGACCAGATCCTCCACCAGGCGTTCGTCGAGATTCAGCGTGTCCGGCCGTATGTCGGCGAACACCGGACGGGCTCCGCGCAGCACAAACGCATTGGCCGTCGAGACAAAGGTGAAGGAGGGGACAAACACCTCGTCGCCGGGCTGGATGTCGAGCAGCATGGCGGCCAGCTCCAGCGCGTGGGNNCGGCGAGGCAAGGCTTGTTGAACGGGATGCGGCAGGTCGGCATGAGCTACCCCCGCGGCCGCTTACCCGGCGGACGTTGGCAGGAACACCTTCAGCCCGAGCAGCGCCAGGGTTCCCAGCGCGATCACCGCGCCGTGCGGCAGCCGGAACGACTTAGGGCTGGACACGTCGAGTTCCTCGCTCCTGAGGTGCGGCGCCCGAAGGTGCATCATCTCCCAGATGATGTAGGCTGTGTTGCTGAGGGTCTTGCGGAACCGCTTGTGGAGCGCCATCATCACCAGCGCGAGGACCAGCCCAACCACCGTGCTCAGCACCAGGATTGCCCACCAGGTCATCGGGCCCACCAGCGCGCCGAGCGCCATCGACAGTTTCACGTCTCCGGCGCCCATCCCGCGCAGCACGTACAGCGGCATATAAATGAGCGCCGCCAGGCCAAAGCCCTTCGCGGAATGCAACAGGCCGGCCCATGCGGAGGCGTGATACTCGGGTTGCGCAAACAGAATGGCGTTGAGGGCGAACGCCAGCGGAATGGCCGGAAGCACCAGCCAGTTCGGGATGCGGCGGGTGCGGATGTCGCAGATTCCGGCAATCACGACCAGAAGCGCGAGGGGGAATTCAATGAGGGGCGGCATCTTCTTAACTGAATCGGCAAGTATACTATGTTTGAGTACCCGCCGGATGACCCTATGACCCTTCCCCCGGAACAGCAGGACCCGCACCTGATGCGCGAGATGTTCGGCCAGATCGCGCCGCGCTACGACTTCATCACCCGTGTCTTCTCGTATGGGATGGACCGCCGGTGGAAGCGCCAGGCGGTGGAGCGCGCCAACCTGCCCGCCAAACCCGTGGTCCTGGACCTGGCCTGCGGCACCGGGGATTTCTCCAAGCTGGTGGCGCGCGGGCGGCCGCAAGCCGAGATTGTCGCGGCCGACCTGACCCACCGCATGGTGCGCCTGGCGCGAGCGAGTGGCGTCGAACACGTGACCTGCGCGGACGCCATGCGCCTGCCGTTCCGCGACGGCGTCTTCGACGCAGTGTTCGTGGGCTACGGGCTGCGGAACTTCCCGCGCCGGGAGGATGCGGTCGCAGAGATCCGCCGCGTACTGCGGCCGGGCGGCGTCCTGATGAGCCTGGATTTCTTCCTGCCCGCGAATCCGGTGCTGCGCAAAATCTACCTGGGCTACCTCTACGTGCAAGGCGCGATCTGGGGTCTGCTACTGCACGGCCGCCCGCGGACCTACACCTACATCCCGGATTCGCTGCGCCGCTTCGTTACCGCTGAGGAGTTCCGCTCGTCTCTGAGCCGCGCCGGGTACGACCGGGTCGGCGTGCGCAAGTACCTGTTCGGCGGCATCGCCCTGCACTGGGCGGCTCGCGATCATTGATCGACTTCGACCAGTTTGGTCTTGGACGCCAGCCCGGACTTGATCCGCACCCGCGATTTCGGCACACCGAAGCTCTCCGCCAAACGCTCGATCAGCTCCTGGTTCGCCTTGCCCTCGATGGGCGGCGACTTCAGGTAGGCGGTGAGCGCTCCATCCTCGGCCCGCTCGATGCGCGGTTTCTTCGAATTCGGCTTTACCCTCACGGACACCAGCATGGGCCTCTCCCGTCAATCTTGCCGCAGCACCCTCATCGGGTCCACCAACGACGCGCGCCGCGCCAGCGCGAGACGATGGAGACCACTCGCGAGGGCTGGGGTACGGGCAGCGGTCGGAGCAGCAGGGCGTCGGCGAAGCTGAAGATGGCCGAGTTCGCGCCGATCCCCAGCGCCAGCGAGAAGATCGCGACCACTGCAAAGCCGGGGTTCTGCCGGAGCGTCCGAAGGGCGTAGCGGAAGTCGTTGAGCATCTGTCCTACCCGACCTGGGGAAAGCACTCCGCGTGCCAGGATGATCGGCCCGCATCTGCCTGTAATTCAATAGGCTGCGAGAAAACAGGCTTCGCGTCGCCGTCCGATTCCGGGACGCCGCGTTCCGGGAATGGGACTGGCCGCTGCGCACCGGCGGGGTGCAACCGCTCCCTGACGGGACTGTGAAAGAATCGTCTTGTGGCGCCGAGGAGGACAAGCTAAAGCATGTCCCACGTGGGGCATGCTTCAGCTTGCCCAGCGACTCTTACAGTCCCTGGCGGCCCAGCTCAGTTGGGACTCGCCGGCGTAGGAGTGTTGTAAAATCGTAGATTCATGACCAAGGGACAAATCCTCTCATTCATTACCGATATCGGGATCGTGCCGGTGATCCGCGCAGCCAGTGCCGAGAGCGCTCTCAAGGCGGTCGAGGCCATTTACAACGGCGGCATTCGCGCGGCGGAAATCACCATGACGGTTCCAGGCGCCATCCGGGCGCTGGAGAAGGCGGCGGACGCCTTCGGGGACAAGTTGGTGCTGGGCGCCGGCACGGTGCTCGACCCGGAGACGGCGCGCGCCTGCATGTTGGCGGGGGCGGAGTTCTTCGTCTCGCCGAACTTCAAACCGGCCACCATCGAGATGGTGAAGCGGTACTCGAAGGTGGTGATGCCGGGCGCGCTCACGCCCACCGAGGTGCTGACCGCCTGGGAGGCCGGGGCCGACATCGTGAAGATCTTCCCGTGCGGCAACGTGGGCGGAGCGAAGTACATCAAGGCGCTGAAGGCGCC
>PLEM01000046.1 GCA_003137035.1 Bryobacterales bacterium
GGAGCGTGAGATCGAAATGTGCGCCGCTGAGGCGAATGCGTTTTACGTCCTCACCTTCGACGGCCTTGCCGGCGATGGTCCCAACGAGTACCATGCGCTCGAGATCAAGATCGACCAGCCCGGGCTAACCGCGCGGACGCGATCCGGATATTACGCTCAGCCGGAGCAGGCGCCGGCGCGTTGATCGACCGTGGCGCGCTCAGCGACGGTTGCGTTCAGTAGCGCATCAGTTTCACTCGGAAGATGGCGCCCTGGGCCGGGAGGGAGACGCTGGGGGGAGCGTAGGACCCCTGGTAGGTCCGGCCGAGGTTGGTCATCTTCCATACCCCGTTCTCGTAGACTCCCTNNCCATGATCAGAAACTCGTCCGGCCCCAACTCACCCACCAACACGCGCGCGGAGGGCTGGGCCGGAGTCGCGGACACGAAGCGAATCAGGAGGTGGTAGCGATCGAAGATCAGGTTCTTTCCCCGGATCACATCTTCCGAGATCGCGCCCTTGAGCTTTCCCGCTGCCTGCAGGTCGAGGATGGCGGGCATGGCGGCCTTGACCAGGCGGTAGTCCGCGCCCAGGTCTACAAAGCGGCCCTCGAGTTCCGGGCCGGCGCCGGAGTCCACCCCATAGGCTCCGAAGCCGATGGCCGCGTACTCCGCCAGCGCGTAGAAGAACGCGCGTGCGCCGGTCATGGTCCTGCCCGCCTCGGGGCTCCAGTAGGGGTTGTCGGGACGCGTGTAGCGCGCGTTGATCATCCGGAAGTTGATGACGGGCTGCACGGAGGTGTCCGCGGAGAGGATGTCGATGTCGGGCGCCGCGGCCTTCCAAAGGTTGAGCATGTGGGATACCGGTCCGCCGCTGGGGTAACTCTCGCCCGGACGATCGAAGAGGTCGAACTGGTCGCCGGTGTCTTCACCACCTTCCCAGGCGTTGACGTAAGTGACCAGCGGATAAACTTGCTTGCCGGCCTTGGCGATCTCGTTGATGTAGGAGGATAGATAGTAAGTCGTGAAGGACTCCTCGGCCAGCCGGCTGCCGAACACCTCTATCCAGGTTCCCGGCCTATTCTTCAAGGCCGTTACGAGCGACGCGGGCACCGGCCCGTTGAACAGCTTGGTGGATTCCGGGGCGTAGTCGCGCACGCTGCCCAGCAGGCCGGCCTCGTTCTCCACCTGCATCATGATGACGGTGCGGTCGGCCTCGTCAATTTGGCGGAGGTGGGTCATCATGGCCACATAGGCCTTCTTGTCCGCCTCCAGGGTGGCCCTGGAGTGCGGCGAAAGCACGCGAATGGGTTTGCCGCCCGAGTCCAGCACGCGGGGGAAGCGCACGAGGTCGGACTTGACCCAGTTCGGCGCCCAATCCATGGCCCCGTTCTTCCACGTGCCGAACCAGAGCATGACCACCCGGAAGCCCTCGGCGCGCGCCCGGAGAAGGATCTGGTCGAATTCCCGGAAATCGAACTTGCCCTCCTCGCGTTCGATTTCGTTCCAATAGACCGGATACTCGACCGTGTTCGCATTCATGGCCTTGAGCTTGGGCCAGGCGCGCTCCATGCGGTCCGGGAAGCCGCTGGCGTTGTTCACCTGGCCGCCCAGGATGATGAACGGCTTTCCGTCCACCAGGAAGGTGAACTTGCCGTCCTTCTTCACCAGTTGCGCCATGGGCTTGCCTTGCCCGAACGCCAGGCATGCGGCGACGGCCGACAACAATGCACACTTGATAATCCGTGTCATTTCGATTTCTCCGATCCCACGCTGATAGTCCGCTGCAACTTCACGTCGGCCGAGGAGGCACCCACCATCAGGTTCACTTTCTCGTTCTCGACCACCCACTGCTTCTTCTGCGCATCCCAATAGGCAAGGTCCTTCGCCTTGACCGGGATCTGGACGGTTTTCGTCTCGCCCGCCTTCAGAGCAACGCGCTGGAAACCCTTGAGTTCCTCGATCGGCCGCTCGACCTTGGAGCCAATGTGCTTCACGTACAACTGGACCACCTCCTGGCCGTCGCGCTTACCCGTGTTGCGGACCTTCACGCTGACGGTGACCTGGCCGTCCTTGGCCAGACGCGAAGCGCTAGTGCGGAGGTTCGAGTAAGCGAATGTGGTGTAACTCAGCCCATAACCGAACGGATAGAGAGGCTGACCTTTGAAATACATGTAAGTACGGTTGTTGCGGATGTTGTAGTCCATCATGGGCGGCAAATCGTCTATCGACTTCACCCAGGTCTGGACCAAGCGGCCGGCGGGGTTGTAGTCGCCGAACAAAACGTCGGCCAGAGCGTTCCCTTCCTCCTGGCTGTTGTGGGCCATGTGAACGATGGCGGGCACATTCTCCTGAGCCCAGTTGATGGCGAACGGAAAGCTGGCCTTGAGCACTACGATGGTCCGCGGATTGGCCTTGAAGACATCTTTGATCAACTGCTCTTGCGCGGGTTGCAGGTCGATGGCCCTGCGGTCGATGCTTTCCTTGCCGTCGCTCAAGGGCTCGCACTTAGCCCAGCCGGCGT
>PLEM01000253.1 GCA_003137035.1 Bryobacterales bacterium
CGCCCATGCCGCCCTGAATAATCTTTGGACGAATTCTCATGCCGGGTCTTATTCTCTCACGGTACTACCCATGAGCGAGCGGGGGTGTTCCAGGCCGCCGGCTCCGAATTCAGTTGTACAGCGCCGGCGCTCCTGGCGGACGAGTCTTCCAGCGGCGGTGAATCCACAGCCATTGATCCGGATACTCCCGCACGGCCCGCTCTACGGCCGACTGAACGCGCTGGGTATCTTCGGCCACGTCGCCGGTCAGATCCAGCGGCGGGTAGAACTTCAGCCGGTAGCGCCGTTCGGCTTCGATCCAGACGGCAAAGCCGGGGATCACGGTGGCGCCCGTGTGCCTGGCCAGCTTGGCGAAGGTGGTGCCGCAGCAGGCCGGCACCCCGAAGAAATCGACGAAAACGCCCTGTTCGAGGCGGGAGTTCTGATCCACGAAGATCCCCACCGTGCCATTGCCTTTGAGGGCCTCCAGCATGGATCGTGCGAACTCCTTCTTGCCGATCATGCGGTTGCCGGCCAGTTCCCGGCGATCCTGGACCAGGCGGTCGATCAACGGATTGTCGAGCGGCCGGACTACCGCGCTCATGGTTTCTCCGCAAAGCAGCGCATGGCCGACCCCGCTGAGCTCCCAGTTACCCAGGTGCCCACTGGCGACCAAGACCCCGCGCCCGCGTCGCTGGGCCTCCTTAAAGTGCTCGAAGCCGTCGTAGTCGATCCACTCCCGAACGTTGCTGCGAGTGATGGAAGGCAGGCGGGAGGCGCCGACCAGCAAACGCGCTACCGAGCGGAAGACCCCATCGGCGATGCGGCTCCGCTCCTCCGCATCCATCTCGGGGAATGCCAGTTCGAGGTTGCGCAGCGCGGTGCGCCGCAGCCGTGGCGCCAGCCGGTCGAGCAAGCAGGCGTAGCCGCGGCCCAGACTCTCCGCCATCCAGCGCGGAGTAAAGCGGAGCGTAGCCACGACGGAAGCCACGGCCAGGTACTCGACCCAATTCCGAAAGGCGGTACGGCGGCGCGCGGACATGAGGTTCTATTCTATCCTGGCGGGCGGAGGCGGGGGCTGGGCGAGGCGCTCAGCCGGCCCGCAGGGCTTGGTCGAGATCCGAGGCGAAAGCGTGCAGCGCTTCCACCTGGGCGGCGTTAGCGGGCAACTCGACTCCCTTGCGCACGAAGAACGGCTGGCCTTCGCGCCAGACCAGTACGGCGAACCCGCCCTCGGTCAGGAGTCCGGCGCTGCCGACGCTACCAAAGCCCTCCCGCGTCCTCGGCACCAACGCGGCGAATCCGGCGCGCTCGAACACGTAGTGGGTGGAGATTCCGGGAAGGGGGAGGAGTTGAAACCCGGCAGCGGCCAGGCGTTCGAACTGACGCTGAAGCATCTACATCTTGTAGCGGCCCAGATCCTCGTCGTTGAGGCCTTCCAGCCAGCGGCGCAGTTCCTCGTTGTTGACCTTCTCGGAGACCGAGGAGGCCATTTTCGAGGACTTCAGCACCGACTCCTCGACGTAGATGGGGCAGTCCAGCCGGAGCGCCAGGGCCAGGGCGTCGCTCGGCCGCGAATCCACGCTGATGATTTCGCCACCGCGTTCCAGCCAGATCACGGCGTAGAAGGTGTCGTCCTTGAGCTCGCTCACGACTACCTTCTTCATGCCCGTGTTGAGGCCCAGCAACAGGCTCTTGATCAGGTCGTGGGTCATGGGCCGCGGCGTCGAGACTCGTTCGATTTCCAGGGCGATGGCGTTGGCTTCGTAGGGCCCCACCCAGATCGGCAGGATGGCGTTGCCGTTCACATCCTTCAGGATGACGATGGGCATGTTGGTGACCGGATCCATCATCAAGCCGCGGATCTTCATCTCGACTTCCATAGCGTCTCCCTCAGTTCCACTATACGCTTTCCCGAGAGCGCCCATCCGCCGCTGGGACCGCTCCCGCACGGGACTGTGAAAAAATCGCCGGGCAAGCTGTTAGTGCTCCGCGTGGGACATGCTTCAGCTTGTCCTCTTCGGCGCCACGANNGTTTTTCACTATACGCTTTCCCCCGCCAGGGAATTGGGGCCGGCGCGCGTCACACGGACCGGGAGGTATTCTCCCAGGAGCGAGTGGCCGTTGCCGCTGGCGTGAGTGAAGTTCAGAATCCGGTTCTGGGTGGTGCGCCCGATCCATTGGCCGGTAGCCTGGTTGTAGCCCTCGACGAGCACCTCCTCGACCCTGCCCACCAGTTCCGAATGGCGCCGGATCTGGATGGCCCGTTGCTGCTCCTGCACGATGGTCAGCCGCCTGCCCTTCTCCTCTTCCGCCACCTGGCCGTCCAGGCCCAGCGCCGCGGTGTTCGGGCGCGGCGAATACTTGAAGCTGAAAATCGAATCGTACTGGACGCGGTCGAGCAGCGAGAGCGTCTCCTCGAAGTCCGCCTCGGTCTCGCCCGGGAAACCGACGATGAGGTCGGTGGAAATCGCGATGTCGCGCCGCGCGGCCTTGATCCACCCGATCCGCTCGAGGTACTCGTCGCGGCTGTACTGGCGCTGCATGCGCTCGAGCACGCGGCTCGACCCGGACTGCACCGGCAGGTGAATCTGGTTGGCCAGAACGGGGTTGGCATCGATCGATTCCACGATCTGGCGGACGAAATCGCGCGGATGCGAAGTGGTGAAACGCACGCGGCGCAGGCCCGGAATCTCCCCCACGCGAGCCAGCAGCGCGGCGAAGTCCCAGCCGGCCGGGGACGGATCGCGGTAGCTGTTGACATTCTGTCCCAGCAACTGGATTTCGGTGTAGCCGGTTTCAGCCAGGCGCCGCGCCTCGTCCATCACGCTCTGGCTGGTCCGGCCTCGCTCGCGCCCGCGAGTGAACGGCACCACGCAGTATGCGCACGATTTGTCGCAGCCTTCCATGATGGTTACGTAGGCTCGGTGCGGATTGTCGCGGCGGGTGAAGGGAGTCTCGAAGGTCTCGCCGGTATCCAGGTCCAGGCCGGTAACGCGCCGTTCGCCCGCTTCGAGTTGCACCAGCATCGCGGGCAGCCGCGTGTAACTCGCCGACCCGCAGACCAGGCTCACGTGCGGGGCCTTATCGAAGATTCTCGCGCCTTCCTGTTGCGCGACGCAGCCCAGCACGGCGAACACTTTGCCTTTGCCCGCCTCGCGTTTGAACTGCTGCAGCCGGCTGAACACCTTCTGCTCGGCCTTATCGCGGATGCTGCAAGTGTTGTAGAGCACCAGGTCGGCCTGCTCGGGCTCCTCGACTTGAGTGTACCCTTGAGCCAGTAATGTGCCCGCCACCTTCTCGGAGTCGTGCACATTCATCTGGCAGCCAAAGGTCTCGATGTAGAAGGTCTTCATGGGTTACGGGCCGGCAGCCGGGTTGCCTTTCATTATAGACCGGGCGCGTTTCAGACCTCGGAGTCCTGGAGCGCGCCTTACTTTGGTTTCCAGGCGAAGTCCCAGGTCTGTATGTTGCCCTTGCCCGGGGTGAACTCGACCACCGCGTATTCGCCGGGCTCGAGCGGGGCGGTCGGCCAGATCTTGTACAGCCCGTCGTCGACTTGCTTGCGGAAGATCTCTACCTCGTCCTGCTCCTCAATCATTTCTTTGCTCACCGGAATGATGGTCCAAGTCTGAACTACGCGCGCGCCCTTCCGGGTTGCCTTCAGACGGACAATCCCGAAATGCTCCTCGGTCGACAGGCGGAAGTAGAATTCCGGCCGGTTGCCTGGCACGAGCGTGGCCGAATGCTCGCCGTCGAGTTCGACGGTGACCTTTCCGGAAACCACCGGTAGGGGGGAGAGAACCTTCAGGATCGAGCGGCCTTTGTTGGTTACGGATTTGGACTCGGCCACCTTGACGGTCTTGATCTCCTTGCCGTCCAACAGGTAGGCGCCGGGTTCCTGCGGCACGCGGTCGCGCTCGTCGCGCTGCTCCCGCTCGAACTTGTCTTCCGCCGCGATCTCGGCGGCTTCTTTACGAAGGTCCGCGTCACGAGCCTGCCGCTCGGCCTCGGTGCGCTTGAGGTCCACCAGCTTAAGCGGGATCTCCTCCCACCCGCTACGCTCAACGCTATAGAACCGGACGCGATCGCCGTCGACCTGGTACTCCCGCACGAGGTGGAAGCCGCCGTCGGTCAGGTAGAGTTTGAAATTCACGGCCCACAGCGTGAGGGCCGAGAACAAGACGGCGAAGAAGAGCCGAGGCATTCGTCACCTCAATTGTAACGTGGGGCGGGCCATCGCCCCGGGTGGGGCTTGAGAGGGGTGCTTGCAGAATTCCTGGAAACCGCTCCCTTGCGGTCGCGGCTCTGAAACGGAGCGCTGATTCTCGACGGGTTGCCGAGCCGCCCGCGTCAGCAAGCGGACCTTCTACGAATTCTGCAAGTACCTCTTCAGCCCCGCCGCGTCGCGGGACTGAAGCCCCGCGCGGGCTGAAGCCCGCCCTCCATACGGCCGGTTCTTTTATCGGGAGACGCTCTTGGTCATCTTGTCCAGGATGTCGCGGTCGATCTCGTAGCCGAGCCCCGGTTTGGTGGGAGCGTAGACGTATCCGTCCGGGGCGATGCGGATGCGGTCCTTGAAATAGGGACGGTCGCCGGCGCCCTGGGGTACCGTCATTTCGAACCACACGTTGTTGGGCATGGCCAGTTCGCAGTGGAAGTGCACCGCGTGATCCAGCACCTCGCCCCAGTTGTGCGGCGCGCACTCCAGACCGAAACACTCCGCCAGGCGGGCCACCTTCATCCCGCCGGTAATCCCGCCGATGTTGTCCACGATGAAGCGCACGACATCCAGCGCTCCCCTGCGGATGTATTCGGCATAGTTGTAGGGGGAGAAGATGAACTCTCCGATGTGTATGGGCACATCCAGCGCCCGGCAGAGCTCGACGAGACCCTCGATGTCGCTGGTCGGAATCGGGTCTTCGTAGGCCACGAAGTGCAACTCGTCCATCAAGCGGCCGACTTTGATGGCTTCCTCGCGCGTGTAGACGCCGACGGGGTCCATGAGCAGGGTGTAATCGTCCCCCGCCGCTTTGCGGACCGCCTTGGCGACCTCCATATCCAGCTTGTAGTCGGCGCCGCCGCCCGGCGTGCTGGGCGGGTGAATCTTGTAAGCCTTGAAACCCTCGGCCTTGCACTTCTGGACCTCGGTGACGAAGGCCTCCACGGTCTTGTGGTGCTGAGTGCTGGCATAAGCCAGCACCCGGTTCTTGTATGCTCCGAGGATCCGATAAACCGGGAGACCCACCGCTTTGCCGAGGATGTCCCACAGGCAGTTGTCGATGGCCGAAGCGTAGGAACTCTGCCCCAGGCGCCGCTTGCTCGGCTCCCACTGGGAGGTGAGCGCGGGCAGGTCGAGAGCGCTCTTGCCGGCCAGCACGGGCTTGGCGTAGTCCAGCCATCCCAGGTTGCTCCAGTTGGGATGGAAGTAGCGGCCGGCGACAGTGTAATTGCCTTCGATGCCACTCTCGGTCACGATGCCGGCGAGCTGGCTGTACCCGCGGTTGGTGGGACCCGCGCCCGTGCGTTCCAGGTTGTAGACCTTGACTTCCTTGATGGTGAGATCGGGCAGGTCCGCGGGCTTGACTCCGACGGCCTGCGCGGCGGCGCGCGCTGGATCGGCTACCGCCGAAACTCCCGCAATCGCGCCCAGTGTGGATGCGCCGAAAAAGCGGCGGCGCGAAACGCTATGTGCCGACATCGAGTTTCTCCTCCTACGCCCTCAACCAGGGCTTGACGAAATCCAGCGTCTCGCGGAGCGCCGCCCGCGCGTCCCGCAAGTCCCGAACGCTCCACGAAAGTACAGTATATACTTCAGCGCTTCGACGCCACAGGACTCGACTCACCTACAGCTTCAGCTTCAGAATCGACACAGGGTGCAGCTTTGCGCGATCGACGATCCCCTTCGCGCCGTAGTTGTGGAGCTGGCTGTTGGCAATGTAATAGAAGGCGCCGCCGACGAGGACTCCGGTGGTCGGAACATCGAACAACGGGTTGCCCCGCTCGAGCACCTCGGCCTTCTCGACGCGGTCCAGCGCCGAATTCAGGTAGAAGCGCGCCACACGGTCCGCAACGCAACCGTTCTGAATTGCGATCAGGCTGTTGTTGTGGAAATACAGGCCGTCAATCGCGGCCAAGCTGACGTTTGCGGGGCGTGCCAGCGGCCGCACGGTTCCCGATTCCAGATCGATCGTCGTGACGCCGTCGGGAAACGTCGCCACGAACAGCCGGTTCTCATCCTCCGAGAGCGCGATGCCGTTTGCGCCGCGCAGCCTGAGGCCGGGGCGCCATTGCTCCAGTTTGCCGCTCTTCGCCGAGATCCAGTACAGAGCCTGCGCCCGCGTGGCCGTGATGAAAACGTCTCCTTTCGAGTTCACGACCAGATCGTTGAAATCCAGGTCCTCGGGCAGCACATATTTCCGGATCAGGCGGCCGGTGGCCAGATCGAAGTGGAAGACGCCGGAGCCTTCCTGGTCGCTGAGGCTGTTCGCCCAGAGCGTGTTGGTCCGCGGGTCCACCTTCATGCCAAAAACGTAGCCGAGCCCTTCCCGCCCTTCGGAGACAAAGTCGCGGAACTTGCCGCCGGGCACTACTTCGACGATCTTGTGCTTGTTGACGCTGCTCAGGTAGAGCTTGCCCGACCGCGGGTCGAAGGCCAGTCCTTCCGGGATGAGATCGTCCTCGGCGACCGTGAAGGCGATCTCGCTGCGGCGCACCGGAAGGCTGGCCTTGCGGGCGCGATCGACGAGCGGCTGGAACTCCGGCAGAGCGGCCATGGTCTCGAAACCGCGGTCGGACCGGGGATCGTACTCCGGGTTGAGCGCGGCGGCTTTCTCCATCCAGGCAAGCGCCTGCTTCCGGTCGCCCGCGATCGCATACTGGCGCGCGATCTCGTACATCACGACGCCCGGTTCGGCGGCGGTCGCGAGCAGCTTCTCCAATTCAGCCGGGCTGTCCGCGAACGCCGGTGCAGCGGCCAGCGCGACGAGGCAAGCGAGCTTCATGAGGCGATTTACCCCAGTGGCCTCAAAGGCTATCGGGCAGCCGGTCCTTGCACATCTCCAGCACCTGGATGAGGGTCAGGGAGTTCTGCGCGACGCCGTTGGTCCCTACGCCTGGCGACTCGTCGATCGGGTTCAGCACCTCCGGCGGTTCGACCCTGCGCAGCGCGCCGCCGGGCATTGGCCTTCCACCTCCCAACTGCTCGCCCAAGGCCCGCTTCAAAAATGCCGGGTTCCGGGTCTGCATGAACGCGTAGGCTGCCGGGCGTCCGCGGCCGGCGTACGAGCCGTCGGCGCCTTCCTCGCCCGTTGCCATATCCTTGGCCACCACTTCCTTCGGTGCATCGGTGAGCCGGCAGTATTGCAGCCAGGCCTTGTGCCAGCCGGGATGGTCGATCAGGCCGTTCAATTCGAAGACCACCTCCGCGCCGCCCTGGATGATTTGCAGGTTGTAGACGCCGAACGGGTCGTTCTCCAGCGTGAAGAGCGTTCCGGTTTTGGGATCGTACCCGAACGTGTTCCGCGGCCCCGACATGAAACCGTAGGGCATCTTGGAAATCGAGTCCATGCCGGCGAGGATCTTGTCGCGGTACTTGGTATTGCCGGTGCGCTCCCACTCGGTCATCCAGTTGCCGGCGCAGGCCAGCCAGTCCGGCCCGCCTCGGATGCGGCCCGGATACGGGATCGGCCCGGTCCGCGGCGCGGCCAGGCGCATCGGGTCGGTTTCCATGATCTTGTAGTCCACGTCCACGACTTCGCGCATCATGTCGCCGGTACGCTCGTCGGTGGTGAGGTAGTAATGGAAGCGGCGGGAGAAGGCCTGGCTGATGCGCGCCTCCTTGGCGCCGCAGCCCCAATGGCGCACGTTGTGGCGCGAGCCCAGCCCGGCGAAACGTCCCGAGTGATACGTGTCCACTTCGCTGGAGTGGCGGCACATCGCCTCGGCCATGCGGAAGACGTCCGCGCGCCCGGTGCGCAGGAAGCTGTACCACAGCCACATGTCGCTGGCTAGCTCGGTGTTGTCCCAGGCGAAGCCGCCGATATCGTAGCGCCAGACGTGGCGCTGATTATCGTAGGCGTGCATGATGTCGCCGTAGTTCCAGAAGCCGTACCAGTGCCGCTGTTCGACCTCCTTTTCGTAGAGGGCCAGGACCTTGTCCAGCCGCTCTTCGACCGCGCGTTTGAGCGGGGTCGAGCGGTCCGGCAGGCTCCAGATGCCGAAC
>PLEM01000391.1 GCA_003137035.1 Bryobacterales bacterium
CGCGCTCGTTGACGCTGTCCCGGAGTGGGCAAGACCGCTTGCCTACTTAACCATGCTCATGGTAGTCGCCGAGCACCGGGGCATCGTGCCTGTATCCTGGTCACCGGTGTTCTCAGATAGTCTACGCGCAGTCCGGTTGGCTTTTTCAGAGTGCCTGCCAGGTGACGTGCTCTCTACTCGGCACACGGTGCAGGCTCGTCTGGCCCAAGTCGTTCTCGCCCGGCACCTTCCCGCCGTAGACGACCTGCCGTTCGAGGAGGTGCTGGNNGCGACAACGCCACGCAGAGCTTGAGGCATTCCGAGCGGCTATACGCACCTTGTCAGCGTCCGTTGACCCGACTGAGCCTTCTGACACGCTCGCGTTGGACCTCGACGACATCGTCGCGACGCAAGTCGATCCGGCACTGAGAGACCTGCAGAATGCGATGTACTCAAATCGCCTTGAGGCGTTGAAGACAATATCCAAGTCCTGGGAGAGCCTGGCGAAGGCTCTCGTGCCCTTTTCGGTCGCGCACGCAGCGTCTGCGCCACTTGACATCCAGGCTGTTGCAGCGGTGGTAGGCGGACTCGCGGCGATGGGACCACTGATCGCGGCTGAGATAGAGCGTCACAGGCTCGTTCACTGTAGCCAATGGTCTCTCATATTCCATCTGCGAAAGGCCCAGCGCTTGCGCGAGGCCGAGGAACGCGCCCGAAACGACCCGTTCAGTACGGGGCCGTAACAGAGTGTCGCGCAGGACCCCAAGCTGACGAGGCTACTGGGGAGCCGCGCTCCGGCCCTCTCTCGCGGCGCCCGGTCAGGGGTCACAAGATGGGGGGGCTGGTCAATCTAACGCAGGGACTGACCACCCGCCAGTCGGGCGTATACTCTCTGTCTCTGCCGCCAGAAAAAAGAGAAGGGAAATCGCGCCATCGGGTGGACGCAAGAAGGCAAGCCGGACTTCCGTGCCACGCACGATTTCAGATGGCTGAATCCGTAGGATGGCGGCTAGTTTCACCACGGTCCTGATCGTCGGACTCCTCAGACCGTGGTCTAGCAGGCTGCACAGGAGATCTTCGATCGGTCTGAGGAGGACTACTCCAAATGAATCGAACCGTCACTATTACTGCCGTGAGAACGAAAATCGCAAGAGCGGCGAAATCAATCAAAGAAGGATAGCGGGGCGCTCCGGTAGCGAGGACCGACCGTATGGCCCAAATCGCGAGGAAGAAGGCACCAACCTTCGTGGGCCAATTCGAGCGCTCCACGGTTAAAGATGTCGCGACGGCAGCGACTAGGCAAATCATTAGCAACAGCAGACTAAGCCGTTTGAGGTAAGTTGGCCTTTCCAGGATCACCGCAAAACGGTTCTTGATCCATTTGTCGCGCACATATGTATCCTGTTTGTTAGGCCACTGCATTCGCTGCCCCCTGAGGAAGGTTGGCCAGCTGTTCATCTCCTGAGCTGTAGCTTCATGTGCTATGTACCCAGGTGTCCGAACGTCGATATTGCGCCCTCCCTGATTGAGGATTCGAGAACGCTGGCTTTTAAATACCACCGCCAACTCCCCCGTTGCTGCTCCCACAGCGAGATATCGGTCGAACGGATACAGCGCCGAATCACCCAGCACCTTGAACTGCGATTCCACGGCGGGCGGTAGGACTGTTGACTCGGAGCCGGGGGAATAAGACGTGTGATGTTTGGGAAGAAGCTCTCCGCTGTGGACCGGATCGTTCGCTTGAATGAGAGCCAACCCGGCGAGTGAATAGTACTCCGACCAGTCTATCAATGAGATTGGACCGAAGCGGAAGTCTTGCTCTTCCCCAGGAAAGAAGTAGTGAGTCGGAAGCCCTTCGAGCTTCGTGGCGAGATCGCTGGCCGCGATACCAAGGACTTCGAGACTGGGCGTCGCGTGTACTCGTAGCGTCAGAGCATCTGGATCAAACGAATCGAAAACGATGTCGAATGTGAAACCAATTCGTGGCTCACTGTGCAGCCAAAAATCCTGCCGCTGTTCGTATAGGCTGCGCCGCACGGTGTCGCCGCAAAACAGGAGCAGAAAGCAGACAACCGCCGCAGCGAACAACCTGCGCTGCAAGCGCCACAGCCGAAGATAGCCTTTGGATCTTGTAAGAACTGCCCTGATCGGACCCATCGCCTGAGACTCCCTTGGTGCAGAAACTCGCTGCTAGGCGGCCTGATCCACCCAAGCGCCAGGTCAGCGATGGCCCGAATTCCATATGGCTCTCCTGACCGCCTTCGATTGTACACCCGGCCAGCCCTGCCGATCCGACCGGGGCGCACCTCGATTCATCGCAGAGACGTTCTTTCCGGCATCCACACGGTTGCTCAGTTGCTCGGCCATAAAGACCTCCGCATGGCGGCCGTTATCAGCATCTCTCGCCGACATTCCTGGCGGAGGCAGTCAACCGGCTGGACACCGTTTTCGGGGATTTGCGTTACCCTAGCGTTACCGCTCCCAAGGCGTTGATTGAGGCTGCGTCCGCAAGTGCTTAGGAATGAGTGGCGTCCCCAGGGGGATTCGAACCCCCGTTACCGCCGTGAAAGGGCGATGTCCTAGGCCGGGCTAGACGATGGGGACGGCTTGCGAAGGCGACGGGTACCTCTTTACTGTAGCGGCGCGGTCGGGCTTTCGTCAACTTCACTTGGGAGGGCGGGTTTCAACCCGCGCGGGGCTTGAGCCCCGCCGCGCCGCGGGTCTGAAGCCCCGCGCGGACTCGAAGTCCGCCCTCCATGCGGCCGCCCACCCACCTCACTTCGGGTAGCCCGACGCGGCCTTCACTTCATTGATCTGGGCCACGTGCCGGGTGGTGTGCGCCGAGATCATGAGCAGCATCTGGTAGACGTCGAAAGCGTCCGCCCCGGCGCCGCTCACGTGGACCCGCAACGCGTCTTGCGTGGTCCGGACGTATTCGATGGTGCGGTCCCGCCGCCTCCTGAACTCCTCGGCCAGCGCCGCCGGGGTTGCCCAGCGCCCCGCGGGCTGGGTCGGGGCGGCGGCTTGCGCCTTCTTGCTCCGATCGGCCATCTTGCGTAGCCACTCCGCATCCTGGCCCCGGTCCACTTTCCGCGGCGCCGCCTCCGGCGACTTCAGCATCTCCCCGGCCCGCTGCCACATGAAGTCCTCGGCCAACACCAGGTGTTCGGCGATCTCGGCAATCGACCAGCGGTCCGGCCCAGGCTTGTAGCTCCATTGAGCCGGCGAGAGCCCGGCGATGGCATCCAGCAGCGCCTTACGCGTGGCGTGCAGGTCGCTCATCGCGAAATCGCGCTCCGTTTGGGTGAGCGGCTGCGCCCACATCGGCGCGCTGGCCAGGACCAGAATCACGGCGGCGTTTTTCATCGCATTCTCCCTCGTTGTGCGTTGCAGCCTAAATTTTCTCCCGTTTTCGTCGATAAAGCAAAATGACGGGGCAGTCCGCCCCAACGATCCAATCGCGTGAGGTCGGACCTGGCGACAAACCGCATCCTCGAAAGCCGCGACGGGAGGCTTCCCCCACCTCCGCCGTCCCAGCCCTGGGAGATCTACCCCGGAGGCGCGGTTGAGGAAACGGACCGGCCGGCCACCATCCTGGTTCTGGAGCGAAAGGAGATCAACCACCACCTGGTGCGGGCCACGCTCCGATCCGAAGGTTACCGAATCCTGGAGACCACGCGAGCCGCCGAAGCCTTCGAACTGCTCGATGAGGAGCAGGTGGACCTCATCATTCTCGAGTTGATGCTGCCCGAAGTCGGCGGGCTGGACTTCTGCCGCCAGATCAAGTCCCGGCGCAAGACCCACCTCGTCCCGATCCTGATCCTCACCAGTGTCGGGGGGGCCGAAAACGAGATCGCCGGCATGGCCTCGGGCGCGGACGAGTTCCTGGTCACGCCGCTGAATCCGGCCATCGTACGGGCGCGCATTCGCTCCATGCTGCGCCACAAGGCCGCCGTCGATTCGCTGGAGGAGGCGGAGTCCATCCTGTTCGCCCTCGCCCAGGCCATCGAGCAGCGCGACAAGTGCACCAGCGGCCACTGCGAGCGGCTGGCGGTCACCAGCATGACGCTGGGGTCGGCGCTCGGCCTGCCGCGCTCCCAACTGCTGGCATTGCATCGCGGCGGATTCCTCCACGACATCGGCAAGGTCGCCATCCCCGATTCCATCCTCTTTAAGAACGGCTCGCTCTCCGAGGAGGAGTGGGAGGTCATGCGCACCCACACGCTTCGGGGCGTAGAGATCTGCCGCCCCATCCGCACCTTGTCCGCGGTGCTGCCCATCATCCGCAGCCATCACGAGCGCTGGGACGGCACGGGGTATCCCGACGGACTGCGCGGCGAAGCCATCCCATTACTGGCGCGCATCCTGCAAGTGGCCGACGTGTTCGACGCCCTGACTTCCGTGCGCCCTTACAAGTCGGCGTTCTCCTTTACCGAAGCGCTCAACGTCCTCGACGCCGAGGCCCGCCGCGGCTGGCGCGAGCCGCGCCTGGTCGCGCTGCTCCACAAGCTCTTCGAAGCCCCGCTCGACGACTCCACCAGGCAACTGCTGGCCGGCTGGCCGCTCACCGACAAAATGCCGCAATCGCTCGAGAACCTGCGCCGCGCGCTGCTCAAGTGAGCGGTCGGAGCCCTCCCCTGTCGCGTCCCGGCGACAATGGTAGTGATGCTGATCGACATCCCCGCCTGCGAGAGCCTCCAGCGCCAGATCGTCGCTTGCACGCGATGTCCGCGCCTGACCGCCTACTGCGCCGGCATCGCCCTCGCCAAGAAGCGGGCATTCCGCGATTGGCGGTACTGGGGAAAGCCCGTGCCTTCCTTCGGCGACCCGCAAGCCCGCGTGCTGGTGCTGGGGCTGGCGCCGGCCGCCCATGGCGCCAACCGCACCGGCCGCATGTTCACCGGGGACCGCTCCGCCGAGTTCCTCTTCCGCGCCCTGTACGCCACCGGCTTCGCCTCCCAGCCCACCAGTTGCTCGCGCGACGACGGCTTGACGCTCCGGGACGCCTACATCACCGCCGTCGTCCATTGCGCCCCGCCCGGCAACCGGCCCGCGCTGGAGGAGATCCTCAACTGCCGCGAGTACCTGGAGCGGGAACTCGACCTGCTCAGTGGCGTCCGCGTGGTGGTGGCCCTGGGCCGCCTGGCGTTCGATCAGTACCTGGGGATTCTGCGGGCCCGCGGCCGGATCGCCCGCAAGTCAGCTTTCGTCTTTGCCCACAATAGTTTGCACGTCATCGTCCCCGGCCGGCTATGGCTCATCGGCTCCTACCACCCCAGCCAGCAAAACACCTCCACGGGAAGGTTGACCGACCGGATGCTCCTGGCGGTGTTCGAGCGTGCCCGCGCGCTCCTACCGTAGTCCGTTCGTAAGTGCTTTGCGCCCAGCAGGACCGCTCCCTCGCGGTCGCGGCTCGGATGCGGCTCCAACTGAGCCGCGACCGCCAGGGAGCGGTTAGCGCCCCCCCATTTGCGCTACCCCCGAAACACGGTACAATGGTGGCCCGGCCCTATAGATAGAATGGTAGTTGGCCCGGACGCATGTTACCCGTCTCTTCACCCGCACTCATATTGACGGTTGGGGTGCTCCAGCAGATCCGGCGCGCCCTTTTCGACAACCCCTTCGCCGGAATCCATACGCTGGACTGGTTCGACTGGGCGATGCTGGTTCCCTACTTCGGCCTGCTGTTCATCCTGTCGATTTATGGCGTACACCGCTACGAGATCATCCGCACCTATTTCAAGTATCGTAAGAAACTGCCCACGGAGCCGCCGACGCGCTTCGAGCAGTTGCCCCGCATCACCGTCCAGCTTCCGCTCTACAACGAGCGCTACGTGGTCGAGCGGCTCATCGAGGAAATCGCCAAGATGGATTACCCGCGAGACCTGCTGCAGATCCAGGTCCTGGACGATTCCACCGACGAGACCCACGCTTTCGCCGAGAGGCTGGTCGCCAGCTATCAAGCCACTGGTCTTCCCATCGAGTACCATCACCGGACGCACCGGGAGGGTTTCAAAGCCGGCGCGCTGCAGGAGGGATTGGAAACGGCCACCGGCGAACTGATCGCCGTCTTCGACGCGGATTTCGTTCCCCCGCACGACTTCCTGATGCGCACCGTGCACTTCTTCGCGGATCCCCAGGTGGGCACGGTCCAGACCCGCTGGAGCTACCTGAATCGCGACTCCAACGTGCTCACCGA
The DNA here is from genome assembly GCA_003137035.1 of Bryobacterales bacterium. Taxonomy (GTDB): domain Bacteria; phylum Acidobacteriota; class Terriglobia; order Bryobacterales; family Bryobacteraceae; genus Fen-330. The sequence continues at coordinate 6,179 of PLEM01000391.1, forward strand.
AATCCAGGCCATCCTGCTCGACGGCCACTTTGTGCTCGAACACTGCGCCCGTTACGGACGGGGCCTGTTCTTCAACTTCAACGGCACGGCCGGCATGCTGCGGCGCCGCATGATCGAGGACGCCGGCGGCTGGCAGCACGATACCCTCACCGAGGATTCCGACCTCAGCTACCGCGCCCAGCTCAAGGGCTGGAAGTTCGTCTACCTGCCCGCGCTGGACTGCCCCTCGGAACTACCCGTGGAGATGCATGGCTTCCAGGTGCAGCAGTTCCGCTGGGCCAAGGGCCTCACCCAGGTCGCCAGGAAGCTCCTGCCGGCCATTCTCCGCGCCAAGATTCCCTTGCGGACCAAGGTCGAGGCCGTCATGCACCTCACCCCCAACATCAGCTACCCCATGATGATGGTGGTCTCGGCGCTCATGCTCCCGGTGATGATCTGCCGCTTCTACATGGGCTGGTTCCAGATGGTGTTCCTGGACCTGCCGCTGATTATCGCCTCCTTCTGGTCGATTTCGGCGTTTTACGTGCTCGCCGAGCGCGAGCTGTTTCCGCGCACCTGGAAGCGAACCTTTTTCCTGCTGCCCGCCTTGATGGCCGTAGGCGTCGGCCTCACCGTTATCAACACCCGCGCGGTGTTCGAGGCGCTGCTCGGGATTCGGAGCGGCTTCGTGAGAACGCCCAAGTACGCCATCGACAAGCGGCGCCCCGGTCTGGAATCGGTGAAGTACCGCCGCAAGAGCGGCTGGCTGCCCTTCATCGAGATCGCCATCGGCACTTACTTCCTGGCGATGGCGGCCTTCGCCATCGAGATCTACAACTTCTTCTCGCTTCCTTTCCTGCTGCTGTTCGTGAGCGGATACTACTGGGCCGGCTTCTCCACGCTGATTCAGGAACACCGCGACCGCCTGCGCGCCGCCCGGGCCCGCCGCCTGGCCGTGGTGGAAGCCGCGCGATCCTGATTCCAGCTTACACCGTCTCCCCGCGGACCAAGTCCTCGTAGGACTCGCGCGCGCGAATCACCCGCCAGGCGCCTCCATCCACCAGCACCTCGGGCGGCCGTACCCGCGAGTTGTAGTTCGAGGACGCCACGAAGGCGTACGCCCCGGTCGTCGCCACCGCCAGCAGGTCCCCGGGCAGCACGTTGGCCAGTTCGCGGTCCCGCGCCAGGAAGTCTCCGCTCTCACACACCGGACCTACCACATCGGCCAGAATCGTGCCACGCTCAACCTGCCGCAGCGGGATGATTTCGTGATGCGACCGGTACAGCGACGGCCGGATCAAGTCGTTCATGGCCGCGTCCACGACGACGAATTCCTTGGTCGGGCTGCACTTGCGGTAAAGCACGCGAGTAACGAGCGCGCCCGCCTCGCCAACGATGGATCGCCCCGGCTCCACCATCAAGAACAGGTCCGCGCCCTCCACCTTCTTCCGAACCTGGGCCATGAACCCGCGAATCCCCGGCGCTTGCTCGCCCGGCCGGTAGGGCACGCCCAGCCCGCCCCCCAGATCGAGCATGCGGATGGTCATGCCGCGCGCCCGGAGGCGTTCCACCAGCGCTAACATCTTGTCGACCGCTTCGATCATCGGGTCCGTGTCCAGCAACTGCGAGCCGATGTGGCAGCTCACGCCCTCGAGCTCGACGTGGTCGAGCTTCCGCGCCCGCTCGTAGAGCTCTTCGACTTCCGCGATGTCCACCCCGAACTTGTTGTCCCGCAGTCCGGTCGAGACGTACGGGTGGGTGAGCGCGTCCACGTCCGGGTTCACCCGGACCGCCGCCCGCACCTTCATTCTTCGCCGCGCCGCCAGTGCGTCGACCAGCGCCAGCTCGGCCTCCGATTCGCAGTTGAAGCCGTGGATGCCCTGCTCGAGCGCGTACTCGACCTCGTCGGCCGTCTTCCCAACTCCGGAGAACACCACCCTCCCCGGATCGCCGCCCGCTTTGATCACGCGGAACAGTTCGCCGCCCGACACGATATCGAACCCCGCCCCGGCCTTGGCCAGCAG
>PLEM01000511.1 GCA_003137035.1 Bryobacterales bacterium
ACGCGCGCGCGCTCCGCTTCGAGGCCCGGTTCGACGCCGTTCTCAGCACCTTCGACAGCCTAAACCACGTTCTGGCGATCGAGGAGTTGGAATCGGTCTTCCGCAACGTACATGCCGCGCTGGCAGACAGCGGGCTGTTCGTCTTCGACCTGAACATGCTGGAGTCGTTCGAGACGCTGTGGCACGGCGCCACCGCCGATGTCCAGAACGACTCCGTGGTGGTCACGCGGGGAAGCTACGATCCCATCGAGAGAACCGGCCGCGCCGACATCACCCTGTTCCGGCGGGAGGGCGCCTGGGAACGCAGCGACGTAACGGTGCTCGAGAAGTGTTACTCGCAGGACGAGGTGCGCGCGGCTCTGGATCGCGCGGGCTTTTACGAACTCTGGGTGCGCGACGCCTGCGAACTCGGGATGCGCGGCGACAGCGCCGTGGGCCGGACGTTCTTCTTTGCGGAGAAGTAGCGCGGCCTGGACGGCAACCGCATCCACTACCAGAGTATCGGCTCGGGCAAGCGGGCCGTCGTGTTCCTCTCCGGCTGGGGCTGCGACACGACGCTCTGGCGCAACCAGGTCCCGACCGTCGCGCGCTACGGGCGTTTGCTGCTGGTGGACTTGCCGGGTCACGGACGCAGCGACAAGCCCGATATCTCGTACACCATCGCGTTGTTTACCCGCGCGGTGAACGCGGTGCTCGAGGACGCGGGCGTCGAGAAGGCGGCCGTCGCGGGCTACAGCATGGGCGCCATGGTTGCCTACGATTTTGCGCGGGCGCACCCGGCGAAAACCATCGCGCTGATCTGGGTGGAGGGCGCATTCGGACCCGCCAGCAACGTCGATCAACGGAGTTTCGCGCTCCGGACTACAAGGAGAAGGTGAGCCAGTTCATCGACCAGCTCTTCGTGCCCGCCACGCCGGCGGCCGTGCGCGAGGAGGTGCGGAAGTCCATCCTGGCGACGCCCCAGCACGTACTGGCGAGTTGCCAGGAAAGCTTTGCCGACCGCTCCACCTTCGAGCACGAGGTCCTGAATGTGCCGGCGTTTGCGGTCTTCAGCGACTTCTGGCATCCCGAGAAGTACGTGGAGTTCTTCACGAAGTACCTGCCGCGCTTCGAATACGAAGTGGTGACCGGCACGGGTCACTATCCGATGCTCGAAAAGCCCTCCGAAACCAATGCCGCTCTGGCGGGACTGTGAAAAAAACCGCCATGTAGCGCCGAAGAGGACAAGCTAAAGCATGTCCTACGTGGGGCATGCTTCAGCTTGCCCGGCGAGTTCTTCACAGTCCCGCAGGGGAGTGGCTTGAACTCTAGCTTCCCAATCCCTGTAGCGTCGCGAATACTCGCAGGGGCGCCGGCAGAACTTGCAGTTGGAACTGGGGGCTAAGGAACAAGACCGCGCGATAGACGCCCGGGCGCCCCGGCACGTCGGTGACTTCCACACTTGCTTGGGCGAGAGGAAACAGCGCCTTTGTCTCCGCGTCGGCTGCATCCGGGTACACATAGCCCATGATCCAGTCGTTGAGGTGCTGCTGGCATTCGGCCGCCGAAGCGAACCTGCCAGTCTTGTCGCGCAGGATGGCCTTCAGGTAGTGCGCGAATCGCGACACGGCCATCACATACTCCAGACGGGCCGAAGATGCGGCAGTGGCGGTGGCCGCTTCCGAGTGATACAGCTTGGGCTTGTGACAGGAGGGAGCGTCCAGGAACACCGCCATCGCAGTGCGCTTGCGATGCAACAGGGGAACGAAACCCGCCTGAATCAGTTCCTCGGTGCGGCGTGCGCAGAATGGGACTTCGGTGGGACATTGGATTTCGGCTTCGCCGTCGTCGCTCGGCAGGCAGTGTGTGGGGAGGCCCTCGACCAGGCCGCCGGCCTCCTCGCCTCGAATCGCCGCGCACCAGCCGTGGAGCTGAAACGCGTTCGCCAGCCGCGCGGCCAGGGCATAGGCGGAGTTGCCCCACAGGTAGCCGGCGTGGGTCCTTCCGCCGGCGAACTCCTCATATTGGAACGCCTCCACCTGGGCGGCGGCTTCGCCGTAGGGAAGTCGCAGCAGAACGCGCGGTAGGACTAGCGCGACGTGTTTTGAATCCTCGGAGTTCCGGAACGCCTTCCACTTGGCATGGAACGCGGTCTCGAAGATCCTGGCGAGATCGCGCGGCCGGTTCAGCTCCGTGAAATCGTCGAAGTTGAACATCGCGGGGCTGGCGCCGGCAAGGAAGGAGACGTGCGCCGAGGCGGCGACCAGGGAGATGCTCTCGAGCAGCTCGACATCCTCGGGGCCGGGGCCGAAGTAGTAGTCGCCCACCAGGACTGAGTACGGCTCGCCGCCGACAATCGAGTATTCCTCGTCGTAGAGCTTCTTGAAGAGCGCGCTCTGGTCGAACTCCGGGGCTCGCTGCTGGTCTCGGAGTAGCTCCTGTTTGGTGGCGGAGAGCACGCGAATCTTGACCAGCGCCGAGACCGGGGTCCGGCTGACCAGGTACTCCAGCCCGCGCCAGGCCGCCTCCAGCCTCTGAAACTCGCGATGGAGCATGATCCTGGACAACTGGAGGGAGATGGCTCGATCCATGCAATCGATGCGCGCCGAAAGCATGGACTCGATGTCCTTCGACAGCGCCATATTGCCGGCCCGAAAATCACCGAAGAACTCCCGAGCCAGGTGCTCTCCACGTTCGCGTTCCGCGAGATTCCTCCCCAGGCGGCCCCGGGTGACGATCTCTTCCAGCAGGCCTCCGGCAGGGGACGCGCCCTGGATCTCGGCCGCCACCCGGTCGAGAGACTCCGGGCTGTGCACGATTTCCTGAAGAACGTCCTCCAGCGCGTCGCTCATCCAGGCGCGCAAGTGCGCAAGGCGGGTGCGCCTCTCAAGCAGTTCGCGCAGCAGCGGCCTTGACGCGCATCGGCGCTTCACAGGGGGCCAGCGTGTTCTCGACTTCGAAGGCCAGCCGGGGCACAAAGGCGCGGAGGACGTTGTCGAAGTTATCCCGGTCGATCTGAAAGAACCTCCGGTCGGCGAGTCTGGGCGGAGGTGCGTCCGGTTGTCCCAGCAGATCGGCCAGCACCCCGACGACAAAGGGAAGTTCCCTGGCCTCTACGGCGTCTCCGATCTGGACCTCGTAGGTGATGTGCACGCAAGGCCTGTCCGGCCCGTGCTTCTCGTTCTCCTCCGCCATGAATGCTCCCTCCCGCCTGCGATCAGGGAAGCCCCTGGAGGAACCGCGGACTGTATCGCGGCCTCACACGCTCCCAAATCCTCAGGTTGTTGTCCGCGGAAGCCGAGGCCAGCGCGGTTCCGTCCGGGCTGAACTCGAGACAGTCGACCGCCAAGCGTCCACTCTGGAGAGTCTGCGCCGGGCAGGCGGCGGGCAATTCCCACAGCTTGACCTCCCCGTCGGAGCTTCCCGAGGCCAACAGGGAGCCGTCAGAGCTTACCCCCAGGCACAACACGGAGTGGGGGTGCTCCCGCAGAACCTGCTTGAGCGTCCAGGTGGCGGTGTCCCAGCACTTGATTCGGGCGTCCCGGCTACAGGAGAACAGGGCCTCGCCATCGGGCGTGAATCGCAGGCAATGCACTGTGTCCTTGTGGGCGGCGACGGTCCACAACGGTGCGCCAGTCCGCGCATCCCAGCAGCGCAGGGTTCCGCCTCTTCCGGCGGAGGCTAGCAGGCGCCCGTCGGGGCTGAAGACCACCGAATGCAGAACTTCCTGCCCGCTGTCCCAGTCGAGGATAGAGCGGCCGGCGACGATGTCCCATACGCGGATGATGCCGTCATATCCGCCCGATGCCAGCACTCCGTCCTGGGGATGGAACGAGAGCGAGAGAACCGCCTTCAGATGCCCGAGAAGATCTCGCTCGACGGCGCCGGTTGCGAAGTTCCAGATAACGATCCTGCCGGTGAGGCCGGAGGCTGCCAGCAGGCGACCATCGGGGCTGAAACAGAGCGGGGTCGCCGTGCCGTCAACCTCTTTCAATGTCCGGCGCTGGTCCCCGGTCACCGCATCCCTGAGCGCAATGGAGCCGTCGGCATCCCCGGAGACCAACCACCGCCCGCCGGGGCTGAAAGCCAGGCACAGCGCGCCCTTTCCGACGCCGGCCAGGGTCTGTTTTAGCCGGAAGATGGGAGCCGGAGGCAGGGGCAGGGTTGGCACCGAGGTATCCTCTACTACACGCGTCTGGCCGGGCATAGGCTCAGTTCGTCCCTCGATTGGCGCTGTTCCGACTCGTGCGATTATATCCCATCCATAGCTTTGGCGGCCAGGTCTTGCAAGACTTCAGTATTGCGATTAGACTTGCATTATCCCGGGGTGAATCCTGACATTTCCCGGGGAGGAGGGCACACATGCCGGCCACCACGCTGCCCGATATTCGCTTGCGGGACTATTCCCTCGACAACCTCGGCCCACTGCGGGGACTGCGGGAACAAAGCCTGCAAGCCAAGGCCGAGGTCTGCATCGAGCGAGCTCAGTTCGTCACCGGATATCTGCGGGATTTATCGACTCCGGACGAGCCAATGGAGCTGCGCCGGGCCAAGGCGGTGAAGTATTTCCTCCTGAACAAGGCGCCGCTTTTCTTCGACGACAGCCTGCTGGCGGGCACGACTACTTCCAAGCCCTTCGGCGCTCCCGTCTACCCCGAGCTGACCGGCATGGCCATTTGGCCGGAGCTGGAAACCATGAGCACCCGGGCGAAGAACCCGCAAGCCATCTCAGCCGAGGACGCCGACGCGCTGAACCGCGACATCTTTCCCTACTGGATGGAGCGCAGCGTGCTCGAGCGGGCCCGCAAGAAATGCGGGAACTCGTATGCGCTGCGCCTGTTCGAGCGCCTGGTCTTTTACATCGCCAGCAAGGTGGGCACGATTTCCCACACGGTGCCGCGCTACCAGCTCGCGCTCGAGAAGGGGCTGAACGGGATCATCGCCGAAGCGGCGGAACGCGGGCAGCGCGCCACCGGCTCCACGGCGCAGTTCTACGAAGCGGTGCAAATTGCGCTCCAGGGCATTCTGGCGTACGCGGACAGCCTGAGCCGCGGCGCGGCCGAGTTGGCCCGGCGGGAAACCGATCCCGGCCGGCGCGCCAACTTCGCCCAGATGGCGGAGGTCTGCGCGCACGTTCCGGCGAACCCGCCGCGGACGTTTCGCGAGGCCGTCAACGCGCTCTGGATCCTGCAAGTCGGGGTGCACGCCGAGAACATCAACATGGCCATCAGCCCCGGCCGCGTGGATCAGATCCTGTACCCGTACTACGCGCGCGACCGGGAATCGGGCGCCCTCACCATCGCCGAAGCGCTCGAGCTGATCGGGTGCTTCTGGCTGAAGCTGAACGACAACACCAACCTGGTGCCGGAAACCGCCGAAGAACTGTTCGGCGGCGCGGGAACCGTCCCGGCGGTGACGCTCGGGGGAGTGGATGAGAACGGAGAGGATGCGGTTAACGACCTCACCTACCTGATGCTGCGCGCCACCGAGCTGCTTAAGACCCGCGATCCGAGCGTGAACGCGCGCTACTTCTCCGGAGTCAACCCCACCGGGTACCGCGACCGCGCGGCCGAGGTGGTCGCAATCACCAAGGCGGTGCCGGCGTTTTTCAACGACGCGGCGGCGATCGCCACACTCGAGAACCAGGGCATCGCAACCCGTCACGCCCGCGACTACTCGGTCATCGGCTGCGTGGAGCTGGCCGCCTCCGGGCGCAGCTACGATGCCTCGAGCTCGATCATCCTGAACCTGGTGGCGGCCCTGGAGCTGGCGCTCTACAACGGCAAGCGCCCCGCGACGGGCGACGAGCAGATCGGTCCCGTTACCGGCGATGCGGCCTCTTTCACCAGCTTCGACCAGTTCTGGAACGCGTTCGCAACGCAACTGAAGTGGCTGATCGGGCAGGCGGTCGAATTGAACGAGTGCCTGGGATGGACGCACCAGGAGGAATTGCCGACGCCGCTGCTTTCGGGGCTGTTCGAGGGGCCGATGGAGAGCGGCAAGGACCTGATCGACGGCGGCGCGGTGTACAATTCCTCGGGCGCGACGCACGTCGGGTTCGCCGACACCCTGGATTCGATCAACGCCATCGAGCAGGCCGTGTTCATCGATAGGCGGTACACGCTCGGAGAGATCCTGGCCGCGCTCGCGAACGATTTCCAGAACGCCAAGGAGCTGCACGCCTATTTGGTTTCCAGGACGCCGAAGTACGGCAGCGGCGATCCGGTTTCCGCGAAGAACGCGCACAATCTGCTGCAACTGCTCTACGACATTTACCAGGGCTACGTGAACTACCGCGGCGGCAAGTACCGGCCCGCGTTCTGGACCATGACCAATCACGCCGGCCAGGGAAAGCTCGCCGGCGCGCTGCCCAACGGCCGCAGAGCGGGCCGAGTGTTCGCCAGCGGGATTACGCCGGTTTCGCAGGCCGCCTCCGACCTGGCAGCGTGCCTGCTGTCGGTGGGCAGCCACGACGCGCGCCTGATTCCGGGCGGCGAGGCTTTCAATCTGAAGTACCCGGCCATCGAAGGCCCGGAGGATTTGCAGAGGTTCACCGGCGCAATCGAGGCGTACATGCGCGCCGGCGGTCTCCAGATCCAGTTCAACATCATGTCCTACGAAACGCTGATCGACGCCAAGGCGCACCCGGAGCGGTATCCCGATCTGCTGGTCCGCGTTTCGGGTTACTCGGCCTACTTCCGGGACCTCAATGACGCCATGAAGGACGAGATCATCACCCGGACCGCGTACGATCTGGGCGCCGGGAAGGCAGCGCCGTTCCCGGAAGGCGAGCGGTCCCGGCTGCCGTTTGAGGGGGGAGCCTAATCCATGCCGAATCTTGTGCTCGACCCATTGCTGAAGAAACTACAGGCCTGTCTGGAATCCGATGTTGCGGAGCCGTTCCTCACGGTGCTGCTCGATGCCATGGCGGTGGCCATGCTGGTCGATGCGAAGTGCCGGGCGAGCATCCACGGCTTCGAAGGCCGTTACGTCTTCAAGACTCCCGACAAGAAGGTGGGCGCAACCGCGGTGTTCGGGGGCAGTCACATGTCGGTTTCCCACCAGGCGATCGATCGCCCGGAGCCGAATGTCACGGTCACGTTTCGCAATCCCAAGGCATTGATGGAGCTGCTGCTGTCGCGCACTCCGGACCTGATCGGAGCCATGCTCAAGCAGGACGTCAATGTCGACGGCAATCTCAACTACCTGTACCGTTTCGCGTTTCTCGCGCGGCACTTGCAGTTGATGGCCACCCGATGCGCATGACGGCTCCTCCGGCGGTGGTCTTCGATATTCGCCGCTTCGCCCTGGACGACGGCCCGGGAATCCGGACTACCGTCTTCTTCAAAGGCTGCCCGCTGGCCTGCGTGTGGTGCCACAACCCGGAGTCGATCCGGCCGGCGGCCGAGATCGGGTTTCAAGCCCCAAGCTGCATCGGGTGCGGCGCCTGCGCGGTGGTGTGCCCGGAGGACTGCATCGCTCTGGATCGCGAGGAGCGCGTGGACCGCGCGGCCTGCACGGTCTGCGGCCTCTGTGTCGAAGCCTGCCCGGCGGCTGCGCTGCGCGTGATTGGAGCCGTGTATCCGGTCGAAGAGCTGGTCGAACTGCTGCTTCGCGACCGCGTGTTTTACGAATCCTCGGGTGGCGGCGTGACCTTCTCCGGCGGCGAGCCCACGCTCCACATGCATTATCTGAGCGGCATTCTGGAGGCGCTGAAACAATGTGGCATCCACACCGCCATCCAGACCTGCGGCCTCTTCGATCTCTCGGCATTCAAGCGGTTGCTGCTTCCGTCTCTGGACCTGATCCACTTCGATATCAAGCTGATCGATCCGCGGGAGCACGAAAAATACACTGGCGCTGGAAACGCGGCCATCCTGAGTAACTTCAGGGCGCTGACGGCGATCGCCAAGGACCGGATCCTGCCCAGAATCCCATTGATCCCGGGCATCACCATGCGCCGCGACAATCTGACCGGCATCGCGGCCCTTCTCAAGGGCCTGGGGTACGCGGTCTGCGAGCTGCTCCCCTACAATCCCGACGGCGCTCGAAAACGGAGGACGCTGGGAATCCCCGTATCTCCGGAGGTGGTGGAAACGATGCCGGAAAGCGCAACCTGTCTTGCGCTCCACCAGGAGTTCCTGCAATACATCCAATGAAAGGAAACGGCTATGCAGATCGATTTTCATCACGCGGTTACTTACGTCGCGGCGCGGACCGCCGGGTTCGCGCATGAAGAAGCGGACATCGTCTCGTACGCCGCGCAGTATGTCGACGATGCGGTTTCGAGCGGCGTGGTGCGCTTCGACAACGACGCCATCGCCACGCGAATCTCTTCCTCGCACAAGTCCTTCGATGCCGAGAACCTGAACAACCAGGAAAACATCCTGGTCTGGCTGCCATACCATTTTCTGCCGGGCAACGGCGGCAAACCCGCGGGGCAGAGTCCCGAGGGCACCTTCATCCAGAAGCTGGTCTGCACGCCGGACAGCCCCATCGCCAACGAGATGGTGCGGGCATGCATCCTGGACTGCAACAAGCCGTATGGGCTGCACCGCCTGGGCGTCACCATGCACGTGTACGCGGACACCTGGGCGCACCAGGGATTCGCGGGGGTACTGCACGAGATCAACGAGATCAACGATCTGGAGGAGACCGCCGGCACGCGCGTTCTGGACTCCATCTTCGAGCGTTTGGCCTCCAAGACCGCGCCGCCCATCGGGCACGGCCGCGCGCTCTCGCTCCCCGACATGCCGTTCCTTTCCTGGAAGTACAGAAACGGCCGGGGTATGCCGGTCAGCCGCAATAACACCGACCTGTTCTGCGACGCCGCGGAGTCGATGTGCCAGGCCATGCAGCGTTTCCGGTGTCAAAATCCGGACGCTGCGGTTCCCGGTCTTGCGGTCGAGGACCGGCAGACCATCCGCGCCATGCTCACGAACCTCACGCAGGAGGATGGCGCGGAACGTCATCGGCACTGGATCGAGGCCGTCCGGACCGGCGCGTTCACCTTCGGCAGGGCCGAGATCGCCTACTCCGAGACGGCTTGGGAGAACGTAGCGTTGCAGGAGCCCGCGGCTTCCGCCGCCGCTGCCGCCGGGGGCGGCGTCGACTCCTTCAAGATCCCCGGCTGGCCAAACGTGTATCACTATACCGACAGTTTTCTGCAGAGCAATTGGCGGCTGTTCCAGGACGCGGTGCAGTTGCATCGCTTCACCATCGGGCGCGATATCCTCCCCAAGTACGGGATCTGCTCGGGCTGATTACGGAAATAGCGATGAACAACTATTTGGATGTCCGCAACTCCCGCTGCGCGTCGGCGGAGGAGGAGCGGAAGCTATCGCAGACGCTGGACGCGATTCTCTAAACCGACGCCAGCAACGGCACGTTCGCCATGCTTGGCGCCTGGCAGCGCATTGTCGGCGACAACCGGAAGCGCGAGCAATGGGACGCCGTATTCGAGAAGATGCGCAGCCTGTTTCTGTGCGGCCGGAGCGTCCCTCTCGACGGCCCCATGATCGGCGTCTCGCTCGGAATCCGCGACAGCGATTACTTCCGCAGAACCGCCGGGCTGTTCGGCAAGGAGCGGTCCGCGATCGCCAACCTCGAATGGATGGCCACCTGCTGGAACATGACCTTCGGCACAACCGGCCTGTGGATGGGGAAGACGTTCGAGCCGGTGACGCGGGAGGTGTTCGCGAGCAAGTGCGCCGGTTGCGCCGCCATGCTCGAACGCTACAATCCGGCCACAACCAGGATCGGGCGCAATTTCTTCCGCGATCCCGCGAATCCGAATCCGCTTCAGGGCCTGGGCGTGCCGGCGCTGACCAAACTCTGGAGCCTCCGCGACCGGCCCTGGGACGCGAGTGCGCCCGGCTTCGAGGGCCAGTTGCTGGCCGCGAACCTGGAAAAAGAGAAGGCCATCCCGTACCGGAAGACGGGCGGACTCTTTCTGGCTCTGCCCGCAAGTTCGGTGGTCCCCGAAATGAACGGGAAGGAAGTGTATCACCTGAACTACCGCTGGGCGGCGTTCGATGCCGCTTACCCCATGACGCGGCTGATCGACGAGCTCGTGCAGATCGACGACGGCGTCTACCTGGGCCAACTCGTGATGGCCACCGAGCATTACGGCCTCGGCACGGTGCATTTCTCCTTATTTGGCGAGCACGAGTGGCACATGGGCGAGCAGTACGAGGCCGCCGACCCGTTCGCGCCCGGCAAATACGGCTATCAGAACAACGGCTTCTTCCTGATGATCGATCCGGCGCGCGCCCGGGACGCATACTCCGACGAAGCCTTTCCGTTCCTGCGGCCCCGTCCCGGCGAAACCGGCTACACGGAGCTGGGCTACGACCGCGCCACGAGCGTACCGGCGGCCGGCTCCAGCGCGCCTGGAGATTGGGCGCGGGATCCCGAGTTACGTGCGAAGTTCACCACTCTGACTCTGGAGGATTCGCCCAAGGGCGCGAGCGACGGCGACATCCGCGAGGAGTTGCGAGACGGGGAAACCGCGCTGCAAATGCTCCAGCGCATCCAGGGCGAGATCTCGAAAGCCACCCGGTTCGACGACCATGTGCGCCACTTCGAGAAGCTGAACCGGCTGTTCCGGCGCGGCATTGCACCCACCATCGCCAACGGCCTGTACCGGGGTCGGGGCCGCGGCTTCAACACCAGCTTCGACGCTCCGGAGCGCATCGAATGGTACGGCCAAGAAGAACCGTGCCGCGGCTTCGACTACTATCACGGCGCGACTCTCAACCTTCACTTCGGCATGGCGGACACCTGGCGCCCCGCGCTGGAGCGCAGGTTCGACGAAGGCACCCTGTACCCCCCTGCGCTGGCCGATTGGCTGCGCCGCGATCCGCGCGGGCCCAACCTCCTCAACTCGGTCTGGGCGACGATTGGGAGACTCATCTTTCCCTGGGCGGGCAAGTCGTTCGAGAAAATCAGCGGGCGGAAACTCAGCATGTTGCTGGACGAGAGCCCGGACCTGGCGGAGCGCTATCCCGAGCGGGTGCACGAGTTGGAATCTCACTTGGCGAGTTGGCCTCATTACGACTTAGTCAAGAAGAACCGCGACGGCTACTGGAAGCAGGACGGCCCCTACGCCGCGCACTTGAAGGGCGGCTCATGGGATCGCGGCATGTCCCCAGCGGACCGGGAATTCTGGGAACAGGAAGCGGCGAGCCGGTGGGTGTTCGGCTATAACCTCGAGGATTCGCGCATTCTGATCGCGGACGCCGCCATGCGCCTGCTGGACATGAACCACCGCGCGCCGGTTCCCTCGATTCAAGCTCTGGCGGACGCCGGCCCCTCGCCGTTCGTCCGGCAGGGCTACATGTTCCTGGGCACATGCGGCCGCGAATCCATTCTGCCAATGAACAGCGGCGCGGGCGCGAAGAAGCAGGTCTTTCAGTTCCACTACCGCTATCCGATGATCGGCGGCCCCGTGCCCATCGGCTTCTGCCTGGATGAGATTGTGGAGATCGCCGAGGGCTTGATCCTGGGGCAGTTGATCTACTCGACCGACTTCTCCGTGCCGTTCCATTCCTCGACCCCAACGGACGAGTTCAAGTACCAGTTGTTCGGCTACTTCCTGCTCCTGGACAACACCTGGGAGAAGCACCGGCGGGCCATCGGCTTCGACGTGAACACATAGGGAGCGTGAGCGCCATGATATCCAGCATCTTCGTGATATCGGACTTGCACTTGGGCGGTGAGCCGGGACCCAACGACGCGCCCGGTTTCCGCATCCTCACGGCAGTCGGCCAGAGGCGGCTGGCCGCGTTCCTCGGTTGGATTTGCAAACAAGTCTCCGCGGATCGCGAGATTCACCTGATCATCGACGGCGACTTCGTCGATTTCCTCGCCGAAAAGGAGTTCGCTCCTTTCACGGGCGCCGACGATGCTGCGGCCGAAAAGCTCCGCCAGGTGATGAGCCGTACCGCGGCGGTGTGGGACGGCCTGCATGAGGCGGTCGCGGCTGGGGTGCGCATGACCATTCTGCTGGGCAACCACGATATCGAATTGTCGCTGCCCGGCCCGCGCCGGTTGTTGCTCGAGCGATTGGGACACGGGCAGGTCGACTTCATCTACGACAACCAGGCGTTCGTCGCCGGCCCGGTACTGTTCGAGCACGGCAATCTCTACGACAACTGGAATTCCGTGCGGCACGACCAGCTTCGGGAGGTCCGCTCG
>PLEM01000239.1 GCA_003137035.1 Bryobacterales bacterium
TCCATCGTGACGAAGGCTTCGCCGGAGGTCGGATCCGAGGCCGGAAAGGGGCGCTGTGCCGGAAGACTGTCGTGCAAGCGGAAGGTGATGAACAGAGGCCGGCCGATGACATCCAGATTGGTTTGGAAGCGGCCTGAGAGGCCGCCGCAGGCCGAGGGCCTGCCCCACGTCTCTTCGCGCCGGCGTTACTGAATCCGAATGAGGACGCCGGGCTGGCTCGTCGAAGCTCCGAGCGTGGCGACGAGTGGCTGATCGCCGGCCGCCAGACCCGCCGGCGCAACCACGTTGATCTGGTAAACGCCCGCCATGGTCATGCCCGCGTAAAGGATCTCGGCGGGCTTTCCCCCAATGGTCACCTGCAGGCTGGACAGGCCGGCAAGCGGCGCGGGTTGACTGAGCAGGAGGCCGCTCTGCACGGCCGGCGTGGTGGGTCCGAAGCCCGATCCCCACAGGACCAGCGCGCCGCCGACAGTCTGCGCCACGGCGTACTGCCGGCCGGAAACCGTGAGCGTGAAGAAAGCCGGCGCGGCGTCCACGATCTCCACAACCTGCGGGTTGCTCGGACCGGAGGGCGCCTGTACTTGAACGATGGCGGGGCCAGAATCCGCCGTGGCCGGGACCTGGAAATTCACCTGATTCGGGCTGATATAGGAAACAGGCGCGTCCAGGCCGTTCACCTTCACCCCCGTTCCGTCGAGTGAAACGGGCATCGCGTTTCCCTGGAAATCGGCGATCGTCCAGGATCGCGACCCATTCGCCAGATTGGAGCCGAAGATGGCCGCCCAGGAACCTCTGGAGATAGGTGAAGTGAAGGCGGCGGCATCCACCACTCCGCCGGAGGAAATCCGGGGATTGTTTGCGGCGCGCTGAAGCACGATGCCGTCCATCGGTTCGAGCATGACAGTTGCGGCCGCCGAGCCATCGTTATAACGGGCCGCCGAGCGTATCCAGAGCGCATCGGCGATGGCCAGTCCGGAAGCTCCGTTGCGGATGCGAACCACCGGCTTGGATGCCATGGTGAGAGGCGCCGTGAAGAGTGTGTGCCACTGATCGCCATCTCTGGTCTGATCCACCGTGGCGCTCGCCACGACTTCGCCGCCGGCGACCAGGTCGAAGACCACACCGCGGCTCCAGGCGGATGCGGCGGGCGCCGCGGGCCACCACGCGGCAATGGTGTAGGTGTCGTCTTCCCGAAGCTGCAGATCCCAGGTGGCGCCAGGGCAGGCCGGGCCGTCGCATTGCCGGCAACCCTCGCCCCAATTGTGGTAGTACGGCCCCGTGGCTTTCCAGGTCCCGCTGTCGTACGTCGCCGCGGTCCATCCGGCGCCGCTGAAGACGGACGCATCCGCATCGTCGAGGATGTATTCGTGGCGCGCCGCTTGCGATCCAGTGAGGCGCGCATAGCCGGGCCCGACCGCGATGGTCTGGGGCTTTCGCGTGGCGTTCAAAAGCACCGCCCCGTTGTCGAAGTCGCGGCGGTACACCGACGCCGGGGCCTCGGTGAGGCGCACGTCATCGAGCCAGGTTGTGCCGGTCGCACCGCCGAAAAAGAACTGAACGCGGGCGTCGCCAACGGTTTCTGTCGCCTCGAACGTCAGGGAATAGGGTTTCCACTCAGTCCCCACGTCGAGGGTGGCCCCCAGCCCGTAACTCCGCCAATCGGGAGACTGCTTGCTGATGCTGACGCCCATGGTTCGCGGCGCGCCAGCTTTGGCCTGGAAACTCAGAGTGTACGATGTGCCCTTCGTGAGGCTGCGGCTGTACTGGTGCAAATCGATGTGCCAATCGACTTTCTGGCCGGCATTGCCGACATCGACGCGCACGGATGCTTGCCCCTCCACGGAGGTCGATGTGTCTCGGACGAACGTTGCTTGCGCACCGACGGCCGTGTTCACCCAAAGATCCCAGGTGGTTCCGAGCGGCGCTTCGAAGCCGCCGTTGTCCATCCGGCTGAGAGTGGAAACCGTGCCGATCGGTATCTGCACCGCGGGTCCCAGCGGATAACCCAAATCGAAATCGAGTTCGTCGTACCACCAGTCGTTGCCATGAAAGGTGTCGCCGAACTCATGCGCGAAGTACCCGTCGTTCATCAGCGTGACCGCGAGCCCGAAGCGCACATAAGGGAAGTAAGTGCGGGCGAACTCGAGAGTGGAAGCGGGGATGATTTTCAGGGGATCGTAGCCGTACCCGTAACCGATCTGCAAGGGAGGCGCCGATTCGAGCATCATGGTGACCGGAGAGCGGCCCTTCAGGAACCAGTTGTTGTAGAGGTCGAAGAGCTGGTAGAAGGACACCGTGCCGTCCTTGACCTCGGGCAGCAGGAACCCCACGCTGTCGCCGTTGAAAACTTCCAGGGTGTCGGCATCGGGGGGCCTGGGCAGGTGACCCGAGTTGAGCGCGTAGGGCATGTACTTGCGCCAGGTTCGAAGCTCGTGGAACACGCCCTCCCTCCACTTCGCATCGAGCACCGCCGGATCGTCGGGCTTGCCGTCTTCGTCGGCGTCCAGTTGCGCGGGGTTCCCGTAGATGTCGTGGTTCTGCCACGACTGCGATGTGAAGAAGTTGTCGAAGAAGCAGCCGTCGAGGAGCAGCCCGCTATCCAGGATCAGTTGATAGGCGAGCTTCGCCTGATACTCGGCGACGTACGGCTTGGTGAGATTCAAGCGGTAGCTGCCAGGCCAGACTTCGATGCGCTTCCCTTCTACGGTGTGGAGGTAGTAGTCCTCGGGAAGACCCCAGTTCTCGACTGTGTTTATGCTGGTCAGGATCAGGATGTTCGGGTTCAACGCCCGGAGCTTTCGGATCTGATCGGGCGTGAACGTCGCGCCGAGGAACAGGTCGATTTTCGCGGCGTGTTCGAGACCTTGCTGGGAGACCAATCCCGAGCCCCAGAGATTTCCTTTTCGTGGGAAATGGGGGTTGCCGCTCCCCCGCGCGCGGTACTTCAGCTCGAGCGCGTAATCCGGCTGGCTGGCGCAGCGCACGAAGACGCTGTTCACCACGGTGGGGTCGGGGTTCAGGCCTTCGACTAGCGTCTGGTGCGTGGGGGAGCCGTCGCCCGATGTGAAGGGAGCCATCCGAGCGAAGGTGGAGGCGGGATCGAGCGAGAAGCGGCAGGAGTCGGCAACGGGAGTCTGGATGGTGAGGGAGAGCGAGGTCGCGCCGGGCGGCAGGATCGTGCTGGGCGGATCGGCGGAGGTGATCGGGATAGTGGGGTAGACGTAGGCGGCGCTCGGGCAAACCGTCCCCTGGGCCGTGGTCCATTCCAGGACGATGCGATCGCCAGGCGAGCGCCCGGCCAGCGACAGGTAGATCTCGTTGTCGGCGAACGGGGATTGCCGAACGGCGTCGGCCCGGATCTGGTCCCCGGTCAAGGGCAAACCGGAGATGCGGACTTCATCGATGAGGTAGCCGTCAATGCCGCCTCCGATGGCGAAGACCGCGCCGGTGGCCTGGGGAGCAACGTAGCGGCCTTCATTGGTGTCCGCGGTCAACCGGCCGTCGACGTACATCATCATGCGGCTGGCGGAGGCGGACCATGTGAACGCCAGATGGTGCCACTCGCCCGGCTGCCAATCCCGCATGTCGGAGGACGCTCCGTAGGCGCTCTGCCAGCTTCCGTTCACTGTTCCCCCTGCGTAGACGATGCCGCTCGCTCCGGCGGTTTGAACGATGGCGATCCAGTCGCCGTTGGGCGCCCGGTACTGGAACAGCACGTTGTCCTTAGCGGTGTACATGGGGTCGCGCCCCGGCGCACGCAAGGCCACGAACATCTCGACCGTGCCTTCCCCGAGGTCCAGATTGCCCTCGCGAGGATAGGTGAGCCGCGCAACCGGCGTGAAGGAGAACGCGGAACCCCAACGGCCCGGCTGGTACTGGAGGGAAGTGGCCTCGGCCGGTGAGACACCCGTGGTCGACAATGGCGAGTCGTCGGCGTGGAGCAGGAGAAGCTGCGGCGCTGGCCCCGACCCCGCGGACACTCCGTTCACCATCCAGCGGTAACTGCCGGGCGAGGGGCCGGGGGAAGCCGTGATGAACGAATAGTCCGATGCCGGAACCACGCTGACAGTGGGGCATTGGCCCTGCGCGAACAACGGTGCTGCGAGCAGGAGGAGACCTGGAGTCCTCAAACGGTTCAATCATACACCCGTCCATGGGTTGGCCAGAAGAAACCGCTCCTTGGCAGTCGCGGCTCGGTTACGGCCCCAGACCGAGCCGCGACCGCGAGGGAGCGGTTGCGCTCGCGCCGGCCAGCGCCTTTGCTTTCTTCTGCAATGCTTTGTAACCTAACAGTTTGCCGGTTCGCCCTTCTGTCTGAGGGATAGCGAGGTCCCTAGGGATGCCGGCTACTGGACGGCATGCTGGTAGATTTCGAGCTGATCAAGCGGGCCCGGGAGGGCGACGATTCCGCCTTCAACCAAGTGGTGCAGGCGTATCGGAAACGCATCCTGGGCACGATTGCGCGGCTGATCGGGAGGCCGGAGGACGTCGAGGACGTCGGTCAGGAAGTGTTCCTCCGCCTATACTTCTCGCTGGACCAGCTCCGCACTCCGGAAGTGTTCGAGGCGTGGATGTATCGCCTGACCGTCAACGCGGCTTACGATTACCTGCGCCGCCAGAAACGGCGCGGCGAGTCCCGGATGTCGGACCTGTCCGAGCAGCAGGTCGTGATGGCCGATGCCGCCGCGGGCACCAAGCAGGAAAACGAGGTGCAACGGCGGAAACGCGTCCGCGAGCTGGTCGATACGCTGCTCCGCGCGGTTTCCGAGGAAGACCGGATCTTGCTTACCTTGAAGGAGATCGAGGGGCTTTCGCTGAAAGAGCTTGAAAAGGTGTACGGCGTGAACGAGAATGCATTGAAGGTCCGGTTGTTCCGGGCCCGGCAGCGGGTGATCAAGGTCTACGAGGCGATGGAGGGCAAGACCGCCGTCGCCGGAGGTATGGAAGGCTAGGGGGAAGTATGATGGACGAGAGCAAAGCGCGGATGGAAGATCCCGAAGCGCGGCTGTCCGAGCTGTTCGCCGCCTACCGCTCGGCGTGCCCCGACCCGGAGCCGGGCGCCATGTTCACACCTGGACTGTGGGAGAAGATCGAAGCGCGCCGCTCCTTCGCCTTCCGTCTGAAGCGGTTTTCCCGGGGCATCATAGCCACCGCCGCGGCGGTGTGCCTGCTCATGGGCCTGTTCCTGGCCCGCCCGGAACCCACGGTCTCCTATCAAGATGTCGTGACCGCGGACCAGTCCCACGACAGCCCCGCCGACGAGGACGTGATCCCGGCCGCATACGAGAGGAACTGATGAAGCGCCCGACGCTTTCGATCGCCCTGTACCTGTGCCTGGTGTTCCTGAGTGGCGTCCTGGTGGGCAGCTTCGGTTTCTCTCTGTATTCGAAGCGGTCGGCGGTCGCGCCGCCCAGCCAGCAGCAGATCCAGGCCCGGTACCTGGAAGATATGCGCACGCACCTGAAGCTCAGCGACGACCAGGTCCAGAAGCTCAAGCTCATCATGGAGGCCACGGGCAAGCAGATCCACGCGCTGCGCGAGAAGAACCGGCCGGAAGCGCACGCCATTCACGAGCAGCATTATCAGAGCGTTTGCGCCATCCTGAACGACACCCAGCGCGCCGCCTACGACAAGCTGCGTGAGGAGCGGGAAAAGCGGCGCCAGCAGGAAGGCCGGCGAGACTCGGGCCACTGAGCTCGGGCCCGCGCCGGGACTACGCTTTGGTTTTGTGCAACTCCGCCAACCTCTTCATTTCCAGCGTCTTCTGATACTTCTTCTGGAAGCGGTCGATGCGGCCGGCAGTGTCGATCAACTTCTGGCGGCCAGTGAAGAAGGGGTGGCACTTGGAGCAAATTTCCACGCGGATGTCGCCCTTATGCGTGGAACGGGTGCGGAAGGTGCTGCCGCACGCACAGGTGATGTTCAGCTCGTTATACGCGGGGTGAATCCCGGCTTTCATGGACTGAGAAATCCTTTCCTGATGGGGCTAAACATGCATTATAGCAGACCGGCCAAATGAAAACCCCCGCAGTATTGTCCAATACGAGATG
>PLEM01000052.1:0-792 GCA_003137035.1 Bryobacterales bacterium
TCGTCACCCGCAAGATCACCCGCGCCGTCGCCCGCATCAGGCAGGGTCTCCAGAGCAAGCTCTACCTCGGCAACCTGGACGCCCGCCGCGACTGGGGCTACGCTCCCGACTACGTTCGCGCCATGTGGCTCATGCTCCAGCAGGACCAGCCCGGCGACTACGTCATCGGCACAGGCGAATCTCACTCGGTCCAGGAATTCGTTCAGCTAGCCTTCTCCGCGGCCGGCCTCGACTGGCAGAAGTACGTCGAAGTCGATCCCCAATACTTCCGCCCCGCCGAGGTCGATAACCTCGTCGCCGACGCCTCCAAAGCCCGCCGCACCCTGGGCTGGGAGCCCTCCGTCACCTTCCCCGACCTCGTCCGCCTCATGGTCGAATCCGACCTCCGTGCCTCCGTGGTGAATAATGAATCTAACCAGTAAGCGCATCGTTGTAACCGGGGGAGCGGGCTTTCTAGGGAGCCATCTAGTCGAGCTGTTGCGAGCCAAGGGTTGCAGCTCTGTCTTCGTCCCCCTCATCCACGACTTCGATCTAACCCGCTCCATCGACGTCGACCGCCTCTTCTCCTCGCAGCGCCCCGAAGTCGTCTTTCACCTGGCCGCGCTAGTCGGAGGCATCGGAGCCAACCGAGCCAACCCCGGCCGCTTCTTCTACGACAACGCCATCATGGGCATCCAACTCATCGAGGCCTGCCGCCGCTACGCGGTCGAGAAAACCATCGTGCTCGGCACCATCTGCGCCTACCCCAAGTTCACCCCGGTTCCATTCACCGAGGACGACCTCTGGAACGGC
>PLEM01000052.1:810-3539 GCA_003137035.1 Bryobacterales bacterium
CCCAGGGCTCCAACGAGATCGTGTGTTGGGGCGACGGCTCACCCACCCGCGAGTTCCTCTACGTCGAGGACGCCGCCGCCGGCATCATTGCCGCCGCCGAGCGCTACGACAAACCCGACCCGGTCAACCTGGGCAGCGGCCGGGAGATTTCCATCCGCGACCTGACCACCCGCATCGCGGCGCTCACCGGTTACCGGGGCCGCATCGTCTGGGACGCCTCCCAGCCCAACGGCCAGCCCCGCCGCTGCCTGGACGTGACCCGCGCCCACCGCGAATTCGGCTTCCAAGCCCAAATGCCCTTCGACGAAGGCCTCCGCCGCACCATCGACTGGTACCTCTCCTCCGTGTCCTCCGTGTCTCCGTGGTGAACAGCCTCTTAAGACTTCACCACAGAGACACAGAAAACACAGAGAAAAGCAAACGCAAGCTTATGTTTTAAAATCTCCGAAGGTGTTCTCCGTGCCCTCCGTGTCTCCGTGGTGAAAGGTTTTTCTGGCCTTGCCCCTCACCATCTCAACACCGGGTGTCTCCAATACCCTTCCTCCCCCGCCGGAGGATTCGGATACATCTTCCTCGCTCCCCAGCAAGCCAACGCCAGCGCCAGCACCAGGTCGTCATGCTGCCCGGTACGCCACGCCCCATACTGTTCCCGGCCCGTCGCCGTCGTCCGCACCTCCATGTCCCCCAGCTCCTGCTCCAGCGTCGGACCCAGTTCCAGCCCTGCCGCGATCTGCAGTCCCCCGCGCTGCAGCAACACCTGTAGCCCGCTGATCAGGTCCTTCTTCGGTACCCGGTACCACCCCTGCTCGCTGTTCTCCATGTCTCCGCCCGTGATGATCACCGGCAGCAGTTGGCACGCCAGCCCCGATTTCCGCAGCAGGTCGATCACCGGCCTCCCCACCCCCGTTCCGTCCACGATCAGGTGGCACCTGCCCGCCAGTTCCGGCGACCGCGTCACCGTCACCACTCGCTCCACCATCTCCGGGTATGACGTCCCCAACGCCATCCGCTCCAGGTATCGCAGCCGCAGCCTCACCGTCTTCTTCCACGCCATCATCACCGCATCCCACGCCCCGGTCAGCTCCGCGCGCTCCAACACCACCACTGCCGTGAAATCCCGGCTCTGTCCCAGGTCCAGCCCTACGAAATGCCATCCCATTCCTCTCTCCGCGATGAGGCTCTTCTTACCCTATTCTCAACGGTTTAACCTCATCCGTTATCGCCCGCTGCACACTCTCCCTGTCGAACACCCCGCTCACCTCGTCCACGAACTCGCAAAGGTACTCCTGCCGGAACCATCGGTCCCCCATGCTGTTCCTCTCCCGCTCCAGGAACTCCCTCCCGATCCGCGGGCATTCGTACGCCGTCGCCCGGATGCGTTCCCACTCCGGCCCGCCCTTATCCCACGCCTCCCAGAAGAACCCCCGCTTACCCCACGGCGTGCTCATCAGCCACATCGCCCCCGAACTCACCGCCAGCATCGGCCGGATCGCCACGTAGACCTCGTCGCTCACTCGCGCCGCCTCGTCCACCAGCAGCAGGGATACCGCCGAGAACCCGCGGATCGTTCCTTCCATTCCCGGCAGTCCCACAATCCGCGATCCGTTGGGAAATGCCAGCGACATCTCGTTGTCTCCGTCCCCCCTCGGCCGGATTCCCAGCTTCCGCACGAAGCTCGCCGCCTTCCGTACAAACTCTCCGCTTTGCCGCGCCGCTGGACTCACCACCAGCGTCAGGCTTCCCGGCCGGCTCTGCGCCTCCTGGACCGCCTTCGCCGCCGTCACCGTCGACTTGCCCCACTGCCGCGTGCAGTTCAGCAGCCCCCGTGCGCCCTGGCTCGTCAGCACCTGCGCCTGCTTCTCATCCGGTGCGAATCCCAGCTTCTGCCTCACCCATTCGGCCGCATCCGCCGCCCTTGCCTCGCCCTTGCGCCCGGTCCTCTTCCCCTGCCTCTGCGTTTTCCACATCCTCACCTGAACCTACCACGCTCTCTCCGCCTCCCCCGCCTGTCCGCGCTCGGAGGTTTGTCCGTTCACAGGCTCTATCTGATTGATAACATGGCTCTTCCTGCTGTCTCTCCGCTCCCCCCGTCGTATACTGAGTGTGGAGACTGTATGTCCTCACTTCGAAAAATTCTCTCTTCCCGCGCCAACGGCGCGAACTCTCTGGGACCCGCCACCACCGAAGGCCGGAGCCGCTCCTCCACCAACGCCATCCGCCACGGCTTGCTCGCCGATTGCATCGTTCTCCGCAACGAATCCCGGCAGAGCTTTGAAGACCTCCTGGCCCAACACATCGAGCGCCTCGCTCCCGGCGATGGAGTCGAATTCGGCATGATCGAGGAAATGGCCGCCGCCTATTGGCGCATGCGCCGCGCCTGGGCCATCGAGGCCCGGCTTTTCGATGACAGCGTCGACAAGCTCGACTCCCCCGACGAACTCGCCCGCATCACCCAAGCTTTCAGCGACCTGGCCGCCTCGCCCCAACTCGCCCTCCTGCATCGCTACGAGACCCGTCTCCACCTTTGTTATCAACGCGGACTCCACAACCTCCTCCTGCTCCGCACCGCATACCAAACGAACCCAGTCCCAATTTCGGACACCTCCGTGCCCTCCGTTTCTCCGGGGTGAATAGCCTCTTAAGTTTTAAAATCTCCGAAGGTGTTCTCCGTGCCCTCCGTGTCTCCGTGGTGAACAAGATGTGCGCTCGCCTCCCCTTCATCCTCTGGC
>PLEM01000419.1:0-18705 GCA_003137035.1 Bryobacterales bacterium
CCGGAAAGCTCGCGGATATTATAGACCAGCCCATGCTGGCTGGAGGTGGCATACTCGGTGATCCGTAACAGTAGTTTCAACATGGATTCAATGGCATTCTGCCCCAGTTCCGGCATTGACGAGTGTGCGCGTTTACCGTGCGTCCGCAGCCAGACTTCCAGATAACCGTAATGTCCCAGGCAGACCCCCAGATTTGTCGGCTCCCCGACCAGTGCCCAGGGGAAGCTGTATTCCCGCGCGCCCTGGGGGTTGACGATGTAGCTCCAGATGGACCCCACCACCAGAGCCAGTCCGACGCCGATGGGGAACCCGACCCCCATGCCCGCCACCGCAATGGCCCCCACCACCAGGATGTTCGAGAGGTTGAAAACGACGCCGCCGAGGAAGCCGCACAGAATATTCATGTGCCCCGCGTTCATCAGATCGTCCAGGAAGGTGAATCCGTCCGCCCCCCACGTGCCGAAGGTCAGGCCAGCCAGGGCGGCGCCCAGCGCCACGCCAATCGAGTAGTCGTAGTAGAGCAGTTCAAAGCGCCAGTTTTTGGCGAGCTTGAGCACGTTGGCCCAGGATCCCCAGCAGATCATGGTCAGGATCGTGAGCATCAACACCATTCCGTACGAGTGCGGCAGAGTCATGCGATTCCCTTTCGCTGTGGTGAATTCGACTTCTCCTGGTTCGGGGGAGTCCCAAGAATTGTACACCATGGGCAGAGTGGGCTGCGCCTCGGACCGCGAGGGAGCGTGAAGAAATCGCTTTGTATCGCCGAACACGCGAAGCATCGACAGTTCGCAGCCTCTCGCGGGGGCGGCGGCTTACGGAAGCGCTACGCGGTGTTATCCTGGGCTTGTCCCATGCCTGACAACAGCTTCGATATCGCTTCCAAAATCGACCTCAACGAGGTGAGTAACGCCATTCACCAAACCATGAAGGAGGTGCTGACGCGCTACGACCTGAAGACCTCGAAATCCGAGATCACTCTCGATCAGAAGGACAAGAAGATCGTGCTGGTCAGCCAGGACGAGTTCAAGCTGCGCGCCGTCACCGAAATCCTGGAGCTGAAGCTGGTGAAACGCGGCGTGCCGCTCAAGGGCCTCTCCTTCGGCGAAGCGATTCCTTCGGCGGGCTCGACGGTGCGCCAGGAAATCTCGATCCAGCAGGGCATTCCCATCGAGAAGGCGCGCGAGATCGTCAAGCGCATCAAGGAGAGCAAGATCAAGGTGCAGGTGTCCATCCAGGGCGATCTGGTGCGGGTGAGCGGGAAGAGCCGGGACTTGTTGCAGGAGGTGATTCAACTCCTACGGCAGCAGGACTTCGGGATCGACGTGCAGTTCACGAACTACCGGACGTTCTGAGAGCGGTACTACTGGCAACTGGCGGCGTGCCGCAACTCTCGCTCCACGCGGCGCGTGGCCCGCTCGCTGACCAGATCCGCCACCCGGCTCAACAATCCGGGCAGGTCCTCGGGTTCGATCAGCATGGTGTCGGCAGCAGTGCGGGAACTGCCGCGCGTTCTGGAGTTGTGGTACGTGGTAATCAGCGCGGTGGCCGGTTTGTAGTCCATCATCCGGGCGTGCGCCAGGACCTTCAGGCCGGCCTCGGGGGACTCCATGCGCAGGTCGCTTAGTACCAGTTCGTACTCCTGATCGTCCAGCTTCTCTACTGCCTCGGCCGCCGAGGCCGCGGCATCCACCCGATACCCCCCCGCCTCCAGGACCGTCTGCAAGGTCAGGCGGGAAGTCAGTTCGTCATCGACCAGCAATACACGCGCCAAATCCAGGCCTCGACTCCGTGAAATTTGGGGGGGCTTCGCCATCCGGGGCTGGTTTCCTTTTCTCAAATCCTAGTCTAACCTAGGCCCCGAAAAAAAGCACGGTATTTCGTTGGTGGAATTTACTATTGCTGTAGAACTATTACTATCGGAATTCGCCTACAGCCGCACGCTGATCGACAGGCCGTCCCGCAACGGTACGATGCTGCTGAAGAAGTCGCTTGAATTGAAGAGCTTAGCGTTGAACTCCACGACCGCGTGCGCGGCCTTGTCGTGGGGGGCGAGGACCTCCCCGCGCCGGAGCACGTTGTCGGCAAGCAGGAGTCCGCCGGGTTTCAAGCGCCCGGCGACGGCGTCCAGAACGGCGGGATACCCCTTTTTGTCGACGTCGTTGAAGATCAGATCGAACTCTCCGGGCACGCTGGCCAAGGCGGCGAGGGCGTCTCCGACATGAATCCTGATGCGGGATGCAACACCCACCCGCTCGAAGTACCCGCGCGCCTCTTCGGCGTTGCCGGGGCTGAAATCCGAGTAGTGGACCTCGGAATCCGGTCCGGCGGCCCGGGCCAGCCAGATGGTGGAGTAACCGATCGCGGACCCCAGTTCGAAAATGCGCCGGGCTCCGGAGATGCGCACCAACTGCGCCAGAAGGCTGGCGACCGCCGGGCCAACGATGGGAATGCCGCGCCGCTCAGCCGCTTGCTCCATCTCCGCCAGCACGGGGTCGCGCGGCGGCAGCAGCCCATACATGTAGCGCTCGATATCGGGATTCACGATCATAGGATTCAGACGATGCCGAGGCGCTCGAAGATGCGGTCGACATTCCGCAGTTGGCGATCGAGCGAGAAGCTGCCGGCGATCTGCTCCGGAGTCAGCGCGGCGCGGATCTCGGGATCGGCCTCGATGGCGGCGCGAAAATCCGACTCCTCCTCCCAGGCCCGCATGGCGTGACCCTGAACGACGCGGTAGGCCTGCTCGCGGAGCATGCCGGCGGCCGCCAGGTCGAGCATGAGCTGGCCGGAGAAGATCAGGCCGCGGGTGAGATCCAGATTGCGGCGCATGCGTTCGGGGTAGACGCGCATGCGGCGCACCAGGCTGGTAGTGCGGGCCAGCAGGTAGTCGGTAAGGATGGTGGAATCGGGCAGGATCACGCGCTCGACCGACGATTGGGAGATGTCGCGCTCGTGCCACAGGGCGATGTTCTCGAAGGCCGCCTGGGTGTTGGCGCGCACCACGCGGGCCAGGCCGCAGATCTGCTCGCAGGTGATGGGATTGCGCTTGTGGGGCATGGTGGAGCTGCCCTTCTGGCCGGCCGAAAACGGCTCCTCGGCCTCGCGCACCTCGGTGCGCTGCAGGTGCCGGATTTCGAGCGCAATCTTCTCGAGCAAGGCGGTAACGAGCGCCAGCGCGGAAACGTAAGCGGCGTGGCGGTCGCGGGAGATGACTTGGGAAGTGATGGGGGCGGCGGCGAGGCCCAGCTTGGCGCAGGCGCGCTCCTCGGCCTCCGGGCCGATGTGCGCGAAGGTGCCAACCGCGCCATTGAGTTTGCCCACGGCCATGTCGGCGGCGGCGGCCGAAAGACGCGCCACGTTGCGGCCCGCCTCGTCGTACCACAGGGCCAGTTTGAGGCCGAAGGTGATCGGTTCGGCATGCACGCCGTGGGTGCGCCCGACTTGCACCGTATGCTGGAACTCCCGCGCCCGCTCCTTCAGAACCGCGCGCAATTCCTTCAGACCGGCCAGGAGGATGCGCGAGGCCTGCGCGACCTGCAGCGCCTGGGCGGTATCCACGACGTCGTTCGAGGTCAGACCGTAGTGCAGCCAGCGCGAGGCGTCGGCATGGCCCGCCTGGGCGAGCCGCTCGGCCACGGCCGTGGTGAACGCGATCACGTCGTGCTTGACTTCCCGCTCGATCTCCAGAATGCGCGCGACATCGAAGCTGGCGTGCTCCCGCAATTCGCGCGCGGCCTCGGCGGGGACTTCTCCCAACTCGGCCAGCGCCTCGGAGGCGGCCAGCTCCACCTCGAGCCAGGCGCGGTACTTGTTCTCGTCGCTCCAGATGCGGCCCATCTCCGGCCGTGTGTATCTCGGGATCATAATCAGTACTCGAAGACCTCCGTGGGCTCGCGGTGTTCGGCGATTACCAGCTTGGTGAACAGGCTGCGGCCGGCCAGCGCCTGCAGAGCGCCCAGCCGCACGATCTCGGGATGATTGTTGTGCTCGCTCAAGTGACCCAGCACCAGCGTGGTGGTGGCTGGGTCGAGCTCGGTGCGGAGGAACTCGCACACCACGTCGTTGGAAAGATGGCCGTTGCGGCCCATGATGCGCTGCTTGACCGGCCACGGGTAGGGGCCGACCTTCAGCATTTCCAGGTCGTGGTTGGATTCCAGCACCAACAGGTCGCAGCCGCGCAGGTGAAACTTGATCGAGTCGGGGATGTAACCCAGGTCGGTGACCAGGCCGACCTTCACGCCTTCGGCGCGGAACGAGAAGCCGATCGGATCGACGGCGTCGTGGGGGATGGTGAAGGTATCGATCTCGATGTCGCCGATCACGATGCGGCTGCCGGCCTGAAAAGTCTCCAGTTTGGGATCGTAGCCGTTCCAACTCACGCTTGGCGCGGTGAGATGGGTCAGGTAGACGGGAACCTTTAGATGCTTGGCGAGCACCGGCAGGCCCGCGACGTGGTCGCTGTGCTCGTGCGAGATGAGGATGGCGCCGATCTGGCCGGGCTGCTCGCCGATGGAGGCCAGACGGGCGAGGGTCTCGCGCCGGCTCAGTCCCGCATCCACCAGCAGCCGGGTGCGCCCGGTGGAGATGAGGGTACTGTTGCCCGAACTCCCGCTGGCCAGCACACAAATCCTGACGATGGCATCCTCCCCGGAACTCCCGTTGTAGCACATCGAGCGAGGAGCCTGCGCACCTCAAGCGCGTAATCCGCCCGTAACTGCGTTGCGCCCAGGACCGCTCCCTGGCGGTCGCGGATCGGATGCGGCTCCAACTGAGCCGCGACCGCTAGGGAGCGGTTGCACCCGGCCGGTGCGTGGCTGCAGACGACGGACTCGTTGTTGGCCGGGCTGTTCGTTGTGACCCTGAGCCACTACGGACGAATTACGGTCAAGCGCGAACCACGCGCCGCGAGATAGAATGGTCGTTCCATGAGAGTGCGAGTGTACGTCTCTTTCAAGACCACGGTGCTCGATCCGCAAGGACAGACCATCCGTGCCGCCCTAGCCGGGTTGGGCTATGCAAGTGTGGCGGAGGTTCGCCAGGGGAAGTTCTTCGAGATCGTGCTGGCGCCGGGCACGACGCGCGAGAGCGCCGAGCGGGACATGCAGCAGATCGCCCGCGACGTGCTGGCCAACCCGGTGATCGAAGAATACCGGGTGGAGTTTTTGGAGTAGCGCGCGTTGCCCGGCTCCGCCGCGCTGGTCTACAATCAAGATTCCGCCCTTGGGGCGCGTAGCTCAGTTGGTTAGAGCGCCTGCTTCACACGCAGGAGGTCTGGGGTTCGAGTCCCCGCGCGCCCACCATGACCCCCACAATCTTCAATCAGGCAGCCCCGGGCATCCGTAAGCGTCCGGCAAATCCATCTTCGGCGTTGTGAGGAGGTGGCGTGTACTGCTCGTTCCGCGAAGCGGCGCAGAGTGGGCTCTCGATCCGGGATGGACGTGCAGGTCCCGGACCGGGGCGGCGCGGCGCCTGCAGGAATTGCATGCCGCCCGAGTCCTGCGCCTTTGCTTTCCTGGACTTCCGACCTGGCATCCGACTTGCTTGACTACCCAGCGAGGAGAACGGTAAAGATGCTGCGGAGACTGATCGCGACGGTCGCTTTGAGCCTGCTTATGATTCCCCTGGCCGCGGGGAAGCCGGGTAATGGGAAAGGCAAAGGTCAGGACAAGAACAAAGGCGTCGAGGTCTTCGCCCCAGAAGACCAGCGAGTCCTAAACGACTACCACGCCTCGGGGCGACAGGGCGGACTGCCACCCGGACTCGCCAAACGCGACGGCGGCCTCCCGCCAGGACTGGAAAAGCAGTTGCAGAGGAATGGCCGCCTTCCTCCGGGGCTGGAGAAGAAAATGGCGCCCTACCCGGCCGAAATCCACGGACGCATGTCGCCTCTCGCCCCCGGACTGGCGCGCGGCTACATCTCGGGCCGGGCTGTGATCTATAACCCGAGAACGAGAGTCATCCTCGACGTGTACGTTCCAGGGCAGTAGGTTTACTCCCGCAATCCGGGTTGGCGCCCTTCAGCACGACAAGACGCCAAACGCGGCCGCTGGAGCGATCCGAGGATTTCACGCCAGTCGAACGTGGCCGGCGAGCGCCCGGCGCACTGCGGCTGGCTCTTTCGCTATGACGGTCAGGTAAGCGCGTGCGGCCGAGTCGGGCTGACGCCCGCCCTGCTCCCACTCCTGCAACGCGCGCTTGCCGATGCCAAAGGCTCGCGAGAATTCGGCCTGTGACATGTTCACCCGCTTTCGAACGGCCTTCACATCGACCGGCTTCGGCCAGACCTGCTCGAGTTCGATTTTGCCGCGCTGGTGCGCCAGAACCAGCTTCATTCCCTCGATCAGATCCGTGCCAAAGGTCTTCTTCTTCGTAGCTGCTTTCTTTGGCATATTATTGCACCCCTTTCAGATGACCCGCGATTTGCCGCAACGCCTTCTTTTCGTCCGCGGTCAGATCGGTCCCGACGTTTTTCGCATAGCAGCGAAGCAGGTAAATCCGTGCGGAGATTACGGCATACAGGTAGATGATTCGAGCGCCGCCACGCTTCCCCTTGCCCTTCGCCGCCCATCGTAACTTCCGCGCTCCACCGGCGCCCGGATGGTCGATCAAGTAGGCCGCCAGCGCCTCGATGCCGCTCGCTCCGATCAGCTTCGTGGCCTCGGCCTTGAAGTTCGGCAGTTGCAGGACCGCGATTTCGGGGGCATCGTCCCCCACTCCAGCGTATACCGCAATGCGGTAGAAGCCCGGCGAAATGGATGGTTGTGGTCCCCGACAGCGTGCCGGACAGTGAGGGAGCGGTCCTGGGCGCAACGCACTTACGGCCCCCCCTAACGCTTGCACCGAACGCCTGCCTTGGTGATAGTCTGAATGGTTCACGAGGCCACACAGGGGTAGGTGCCGGCAGAGGAGATCATGATGACCTTAAGGCTGACGGGGGCGTGGTTGACAGTCGTTGGGTTGTGTTTTCTGGCCGGGTGCAACGCGGACCGGCTCGGCACACTCAAGCGCATGAGTCCGCAACAACGTCAAGCGGCCATGATCAAGGCGGCGGAAGCGGGGGACGCAGTGCAGGTGAAGGCTTGCATCGACGCGGGAGTCTCGGTGAATGAACCGGAAGTGCAGGGCGGCTGGACCGCGCTCCACTTCGCCGTCAGGAGCCAGGATGAAGCTACCGTAAGCGCTCTGCTGGCCGCGGGCGCCAACCCCCGGGTGGCCGGCCGGCCTCCTGCGCGGTGGGGAGCGTCTGGAGTTGCGCTTACCGCCGCCGAACTCGCCAAACTGCAGCTCATGCACACGATACTCCGCGGGCTCGATAGTTCGGCTGCTGAGCGCGTGGCGCAGAATCAGAAAACGCGAGAGCGAATGGAACGTATTGTTGCGTTACTCGCGAAGGCCGCAAAATAGCGCCGGTGGTTGTTGGCGAGTCCCGGAACGGGGCGGGGCTGAAGCCCCGCGCGGACTGAAGGTCCGCCCTCCGGCGATCGCCTATTGAAAATAGACGCCGATGCCGTTGAAGAACACGTCCGTCAGAATCCCACGGTCGAGACCTGTGGCCTGAAACGTCACCGGCGTGTTGTATTGTCCGATCCACATCCATCCCAGGGGATAGGTCACGAAGCCATTTTGCCCCGTGCCGCTGGGCGGCAGCGTACCGAGTATCCACCCGGGAATGGTGAATTGCTTTGCGGAGACGGGCGCGGTGCACTCGAAAATCGCGACGTTTTCGTAATTAGGACTACTGATGGAATAGCCGCCGATGGTCACCTGTCCGTTCTGCATTGCGGGATCGCCGCCACTCCACTGGACGGTAAGGTCGCTCGACCGGGACAAGTTCTGGCTGCGGCCGACGTTCGTAAACTCGGCGGAGGGAGTGCTGGTCATCTCGGTTGCGGAGAACGCGCCTATCGTCGCCCCGCCGGTGGCGGACACGGTGTTCGACAGACCGCTCCAAAGAAACCTCTGTACCGTGGCGTTGAGCAAGACGGCGTAGAATCCGTATCCGGGGGAGACCTGGGGAATCGACAGCGTGCCCTGGCCTTGCACGGTGAGCGCGGAGCCCACAGGGATCTGCGCCGGGCTGGAATCGGCAAGGCTCCCGTTGTAGCTCATAACCTGACATCCATGCGAACAGTCGACCGCGACGCAGTAACCCGACGAGACGCCATACTCCGCCAGGCCGGCGGTCTGGGGAGTGTACCCGCTGAACGTGGCGAAAGCGTAATCCGAATTGGACCGGTACGCCTGTGTAGGATCGAATGGCGAGTTGTTGTTTTCGAGGCGGACGTAGCCGAAGGTGACGTTTTGCCCCGATGCGAGCTTGTCGACCAGCGCCTGTCCCATGATGGAATCGGTACAGGTCTGCCCACTGGTGGACACCGCGATCGTGGCGACATTACTCAGCGTGCCGCCGGCCTGGACGGCGATGGGCACGTGGCATCCCTGCACTCCGGCCGGAATC
This sequence comes from Bryobacterales bacterium, assembly GCA_003137035.1. Taxonomy (GTDB): domain Bacteria; phylum Acidobacteriota; class Terriglobia; order Bryobacterales; family Bryobacteraceae; genus Fen-330. Next base: position 8,459 of record PLEM01000419.1, read on the forward strand.
TGGAAGTTGATCTGATCGAGGCCTGAACAGCAGCCGGCTCGGCCGTGGTAATTGACGGTCGCCGCGGCGTTGCCGACGTACACCCGGATGTCGCCAGGCACATCGCCGACGGGCGGAGCTACGGCGTCACTGGAGGCGATCGCTCCCAGTCCGGTGCCCCAGAGCGAGCCCCAGTCGCCCGGATGAAGCGTTTGGATGATGGAGTTCTGTTGACCGCTCAGATTCAATGCAATGGCTTGTCCCCATCCCGAGGAATTGAAGGTGTAAATCCCGAAGGCGCTGCCCACAACCTGAATCGGCGCCGGTGCGCTGGTTCGACCGTTATAGGTGACCGTGACGGTTCCGTTGCCGATGGGAGTAGTGGACGGCAGGACCGCGTTTACCTGGTACGGGTAGGCAAAGAGCATGAGTGCAGCCTTCGACACGCCTCCGACGGTGACCGTAACGGAGGCGCCCCCCAGCGTCGTCTGGAGCGGGAATTGAGTGGCTATCACATACGGGCTCGGGCCCAGGCCGGTTCCGTAAACCGCGAACATGGATCCCTGAGCGACTCCCGAACCTGAAGATCCCGAACCGCGGTAACTGGCGGAATTCACCGCCGGGCTTCCCGAGTTCAGTACGGGCTGTGCCAATGCGAGGCTGCTCGCGATGGAGATTACTGCGAGCCATTGAGCGCAACGTCTAAACACTGTACCCTCCTAGAATCATCCATAATACAGCACACCAGTATCCGATTCAGAGAGACGCACTACCCCCCGCGCCGGTTTCACTCCCATCCCCAATCTTCACTGCGGCTTGCGAAGCTGGATGCCGAGTTCCCGAAGCTGGCGGCCGGCGAAGAGCATGGCGCGCCGCATGAGTCAAAGCCGACCGGGGCGCTACAGTTCACGGCGGAACAGTTCCAGGATCTCCGGCCTGCCGAGGGCTTCGGCGAGTTCGCTCAACCGGGGTTCCAGGTAGTTGCAGTCGATCTTTCGCTTGAATCGCACCAGCAGGCGCCGGGCGTCTTCGGCGTCCTTCTCGCGCTCGGAAACCAGCTTCATGAGGATGAGATCCTCGAGCGAGGCTACGTTCACAGTTCTGCCGCCCACCTGCACGGGCCGAGCGCGGCGAATGGCCTCCAGTTCCGGCGGGAGCGCCGCGAAGACCAGGTCCACGCGAACCCCTTGCGAGCTTACAACGGGCAGCACGCGCGTCTCCCTGACAAACGCCCGGGCATCCTGGGACAGGGGGCGCAGGCGAGCGGACAAAGTGGCAACTGTGGAGTCGAGTTCCGCGGGTTCCACCCACAGCGACACGTCGATGTCGAGCGTGGACCGCGGTTCTCCCCAGAGCGAGACCGCGAGGCCGCCGATCAGCATGTAGGGAACGCGAAGCTCGTCGAGGATTGAGGCGACCTAGAGGAGTGCCGATTCGAGCTGGGTCATGGCCGTAGGTGCGCCAACGCGGCGCGCATCTTCCGGATGCCCAGCTTTTTGGGGTCCGGATCTTCCATGCGGACCTCCGGAGGAAGCCAGCTCCAGATGGCGCCCAAGTCGGCGAGGATCTCCCCGGGATCTCTTGCGGAAGCGGGGTGCGCCGCCTCCCAGCGATTGAACGCCACCCACTGGCGGCGGCGGAGCTCGAGTTGTTGCCGGAGCGTCATTGCGGCTTGCGAAGCTGGATGCCGAGTTCCCGAAGCTGGCGGTCGGGGATCGCCGAGGGGGCGTCGCACATCAGGTCAGTGCCGCGCGCGGTCTTGGGGAAGGGGATCACGTCGCGGATGGAAGTCTCGCCCGCCAGGATCATCACCAGGCGGTCCAGCCCCAGGGCGACGCCGCCGTGCGGGGGCGCGCCGAATTCGAGGGCCTCGAGCAGGTAGCCGAAACGCGCCCGCGCCTCCTCCTCCGCGAATCCGAGCGCCTGGAAGACCTTGGCCTGCACATCGCGGCGGTGAATACGGATGGAGCCGGAGCCGAGCTCGACGCCGTTCAGCACCAGGTCGTAGGACTTGGCGCGGCAGTGTGCCGGGTCGGTGACCAGCTTGTCGAGATCCTCGTCGTGGACCGAAGTGAACGGGTGATGCGCGGCGCCCCAGCGGCTCTCCTCTTCGCTCCACTCGAACATGGGGAAATCGACCACCCAGAGAAAGCGAAAATCCTGGGGGTCGAAAAGCTTGTGGCGGTCGGCGTATTTCTGACAGGCTTGCAGCCTAAGCTGGCCGCAGGCCTGCAACACGGCCTCGACGGGACGGCGTCCCTGTGGCGCGCCGGGCCATCCGGCCAGGATCAGCAGATCGTCGGGGCCCGCGCCGGTGCGTGCGCGCACCTCGGCCATGGGGGCGGGGAAGTCGCGGTCCAGCCGCTTTGCGTCGTCGTAGACGCGCAGGCCGCGCTCGGCGCCCAGCGCTTTCAACTCGTCGCGCTCCTTGCGGCTGGCGCCACCGGCTTTCGGAACCACGATGGCCACCAGGGGGAGACCCTCGCCGGTGAGGCCGGCTCCGGGGAACAGGTCCTCGACCGTGTGGAACGGCGGCAGGCGCAGGTCGGGCTTGTCGATGCCGTAGCTGCGCATGGCCTGCTCCCAGGTCAGGCGCGGGAACGGAAGCGCAACCGGGTGCCCGGCAACGCGGCAGATCGCCTGGACCAGCGGCTCGATCACCTCGAGAATGCGTTCCTGCTGAGGGAAGGACATCTCGAGATCGATTTGCGTGAACTCGGCCTGGCGGTCGGCGCGAAAATCCTCGTCGCGGAAGCAGCGCACGATCTGGAAATACTTGTCGAACCCGCCGATCATGAGCAGTTGCTTGAAAATCTGCGGAGACTGCGGCAGCGCGTAGAAGGAGCCGGGCTGGACGCGGCTGGGCACCAGGTAGTCGCGCGCGCCTTCCGGGGTCGAGCGCGTCATGAAGGGCGTCTCGATTTCCAGGAAGCCCTGCGAGTACAGGTACTCGCGCACGGCGAAGGAAATCTTCGAGCGCAGCAGGATGTTGCGCTGCATGTGCGGCCGGCGCAGGTCCACGTAGCGATACTTGAGGCGCACCTCCTCGGCGACATCCACCGTCTCCTCCATGGGGAACGGAGGGGTGCGGGATTCGTTGAATATCCAGAGCTTCTCGACCACCACCTCGACCTCACCGGTGGCGATGGAGGGGTTCACGGTCTCGGGGGTGCGCAGGGCCACGAGGCCCTCGGCCGCAATGACGTACTCGGGGCGGACCAAGCCCGCCTTCTGGTGCACGTCCGCGCCCTGATCCGCGTGGAACACCAACTGGGCGACGCCGTCGCGATCGCGCAGGTGCAGGAAAATGACGCCGCCCAGGTCGCGCCGCCGGTGTACCCACCCCATCAGCAGGACGCGCGAGCCGGCGTCGGAGGCGCGCAACTGGCCGCACATGTGCGTGCGGCGCAGCTCGCCCAGAAAATCGAGGGGCACGCCATTGGTGTCAGCCACGGCCCAACCTCGCTGGAAGTTCTTCGCGTGCGATGCTTACCTGTTCGCCAGTTGCCATGTTTTTTAGTGTGTACTTGCCGGAAGCGATCTCGTCCTCGCCCAGAATGAGCGCGTAGCGCGCAGCCAGCTTGTTGGCCAGCTCCAGGGCGCGTTTCAGCCGCGCATCCGCCGCGATTTCGACGGAGATGCCGAGGCGGCGCAAGTCGCGGGCCAGCAGAGCCGATTCCCGCAACGCGCGCTCGCCCAGTGGCGCGATGAAGAGGCAGAGCTGCGGCTTGAATTCCTCGCCGCGGGTTTCTTCGAGGCTCATCACCAGGCGATCCTCGCCGATCGAGAAGCCGATCCCTGGCGCAGGAACCTTCGAGCCCAGGCTCTCGGCCAGTCCGTCGTAGCGGCCGCCGCCCAGCACCGAGTTCTGCGCGCCGAGGGCGCCGTGCACCACCTCGAAGGTGGTCCGCATGTAGTAGTCCAGGCCGCGCACCAGCCGCGGGCGCAACTCGAATGCGATCCCGCGGTCGGTCAGGGATTGCCGCACCGCGTCGAAGTGCGCGCGGCATTCCGGGTCGAGGTGATCCAGGATCGACGGCAACGCTTCAACGATCGGCTGATCCTCGGGGACCTTGCAGTCCAGCACGCGCAGGGGATTGGTCTCGACGCGCCGCCGGCAGTCCGCGCACATCGACGGCGCGGCCTTGGCGAGTTCCTCGCGCAGACGGGCGATGTACACCGGCCGGCACTTTGGGCAGCCCACCGAATTCAGCAGCAGTTGGAAACCCTCGAGCCCGATGGCGCGGAAGAACTCCATCACCATCTCGATGACTTCCGCGTCCACGAACGGCGACTCCGAGCCGATGGCCTCCGCCCCGATCTGGAAGAACTGGCGGTAGCGGCCTTTCTGCGGGCGCTCGCGGCGGAACATGGGGCCCAGGTAGTAGAGCTTCTGGACGCCCGGGCGCTGGTCCAGCCGGTGCTCGATGTACGCGCGAATGACCGACGCAGTGGCTTCGGGGCGCAAGGTGAGCGAGGAGCCGTCGCGGTCCTCGAAGGTGTACATCTCCTTGGTGACGATGTCGGTTTCTTCCCCGACGCCGCGCGCGAACAACTGAGTTTCCTCGAGGATGGGCGTGCGGATCTCGCGGTAGTTGTAAGCGCGGAACACCCGCCGCGCGGCCTCCTCGACCGAGTTCCACACTTCGGTCGAAGGCGGGAGCAAGTCGCGTGTTCCTTTGACGGCTCGGATCAAATTCCCTCTTTCTTGCAGGTGGGTGCGGACCTTGAATGTCGAATGAATTCACTATGCTAGCACGAACTCCGGCAGCGATCCGTCGCGCGCGGGACCGCGAGGGACGTGACAAAATCGCCTGGTGGCGCCGAAGAGGACAAGCTAAAGCATGTCCCACGCGGAGCATCAACAGCTTGCAGCCTCTGGTTGGAGTTGCTGCATTTTGCCGAAGGCTGGAAGAGACGGGCGGCAAGACCGCCGGCGCTACTCAGTCCTGCCGTTGACGTGTTCCAGGCGGGCTTCGAAGAAGTCGCGCAGCTTGTGCGAGATGCGCCAGCCGTTTTCGAGCATCAACTCCCAATCCAGCAGGTGCAGCCCCGGCTCGATTTCCACCGCCAGCCAGTCGAGCGGCGTCTCGACGCCGGCGTCGCGCAGCGCGTAGTAGAGGAACACCAGGCCGCCGCCGCAGTGAGTCTGGCCGAAGAGGTCGCACTCAAGGCAGGCGCGGTTTGGGGCAGCCGGATCGATTACGCGCAACAGACTGACCTCCTCGCGCGTCTCATAGCGCAGCGGCAGAGGATCGGCCTGCGGATGGGGGTGTTCGCCGTAGGGGGCGGGAGGGCGGTTCAGCACGATGTCCCAGCATTCCGAGTGGTCCACGGGCAGTACGCGCTCGCGGATGCGGCGGTCGAATTCGAGCAGGGCGTCGGTGATCCGCTCGCGGCGCATGAAGTCGGGCGTAAGGTCCTCGGACATGTCCGGCAGGGGTAGCTTAACATAGTAGATTGTCTCGCACCGAACTCTCCATGAAAACTTCGCCCTCCTGGCCCCGAATTTACCTTGGCGTCGGCCTCACCACGCTGGCGACGCTGCTGCTGGAACTGGCGCTGACGCGCATCTTCTCGGTGGTGTTCTACTACCACTTCGCCTTTCTGGCGATCTCGATTGCGCTGTTCGGGCTGGGTGCGGGGGGCGTGTTCTCCTACGTGGTGGCCGGCTGGCGGCAGAACTTCTACTCCAAGCTCGGCGCCCTGGCGGTGCTCAACGGCGGCCTGGTGCTGGGTGCGCTGATCTTCGTGCTCACGCGGGAAGGGACGCCCGGCTATTGGACGCTGGCGCTGGTCTACTTCACGAGCGCGCTGCCGTTCTTCGCGGCGGGCGCGGTGATCTCGCTGGTGATCGCCGACACCATCGAGCGCGTCGACCGGGTGTATTTCGCGGACCTGTTGGGGGCGGGGGTGGGGTGCCTGGTATTGATTCCTCTGTTGGACCTGCTGGGCGGGCCGAACACCGTGATCGCCGCCGCGCTGCTCTACGTGGCTTCGGGAGTGGTCTGGTACGGCCTGGCGGGCGCAAGGAAATGGCGCAACGCAGCGCTGGCGGTTGCGGTGGCGCTGTTGGCGCTCATGGCCTTCAATGGGTGGCGGCCCGTAATCGACGTGAAGTACGCCAAGGGCAAGACGCTCAAGAACGAGCAGTTCGTGAAGTGGAACTCGTTCTCGAGGGTGGGGGTCAAAGGAGACCGCGGCTCCGCCATGATGTTCATCGACGCGGACGCCTCGACGGGCATTCCGGCATTCGATTTCAGCAAGCTCTCGGAGCAGGACCTGCGCGACCTGCTCTATCAGGGGCCGGGCCTGCCTTATGCGTTCCATCCCGGGGCGAAGACGCTGATCATCGGGGCGGGCGGCGGGTGGGACGTGGCGCGCGCGCTAGCCTCCGGGGCCAGGGACGTGACGGGGGTCGAGATCAACCCGATCATCGCCACCACGGTGATGCGCGACCGGTTCCCGCATCTCAGCCGGAACCTGTACAGCCGGCCGGAGGTCCGCATCGTGGTCGAGGACGGCCGGAGCTTCGTGCGGCGCACGAAGGAGAAATACCAGGTGATTCAGGCGACGCTGGTGGATACCTGGGCGTCCACGGCGGCGGGCGCCTTCGCGCTGTCGGAGAACAACCTGTACACCACCGACGCGTTTGAGGACTACCTCAGCCACCTCACCGACGACGGCGTGCTGGTGTTCACGCGCTGGGGCGTGGAGCCGCCGCGAGAGTCGCTGCGCCTGCTCTCGCTGGCCATCGACGCGCTGGCGCGGCTGGGGGAACACGAAGCCTGGCGGCACGTGATGGCGGTGCGGGCGGGCAGCGATGCGGACCTGGCGCACTGGGGCGCGCTGGATACCGTGCTGATCTCGCGAAAGCCGCTGGCGGCGGCCGACATCGCGCGTTTTCGCGAGGTGGTGGCCCGTGGCAGCTTCCGCCCGCTCTATTTTCCCGACGAGCGCCTGCAAAACCCGTTCACCGAATTGCTGCGCACATCCGACCGCGCGGCCTTCGAGCGCAACTACCAGTTCGACGTCTCCTCCGTGGGCGACGACCGGCCGTTCTTCTTCTATACCGTTCAGCCCCGCGACATCCGGCAGTTTCTGCTCCACGCGTCCCGGTTGAGCGCCGACTACAATATCAACCGCGCGGTGCCGCTGCTGTTCGGATTGCTGGCGGTGAGCGCGCTGGCGGTAGGCGTGATCCTGGCGCTGCCGCGGCTGCTGCTGGGCAGCCGCCTGCCGCGAGAGGCCGGCGTACTGCGGTTTCTGTGGTATTTCATCGCCATCGGCGCGGGCTACATTCTGATCCAGGTGGCGCTGGTGCAGAAGTTCGTGCTGTTCGTGGGGCACCCGACCTACGCGCTGACGGTAATCATCTTCTCGATGCTGATCTCGAGCGGCTTCGGAAGCTACTTCAGCCCGCGGCTGGTGGCGGATTCCGACGCGCGGCTGCAGGGCGCTCTGACGGGAGTGGCGGCGCTGGTGGCGATTCTGGCGTTCACGGTCTCGCCGGTGTTGGCCGCGGGAGTGGGGCTGCCGCTGGGGGTGAAGTTCGCGATCAGCGCGCTGCTGATCGCCCCGGCCGGATTCCTGATGGGCATTCCGTTTCCCACCGGATTGCGCCGGCTCGAGGGGCGGCACAAAGCGTCCGTGCGTTGGGCCTGGTCGCTCAACGCCGCCGCGAGCGTGCTGGGATCGGTGGGCGCGATCGTGCTGGCCATCTACCTGGGTCTGCGGCTGACGCTGCTGATCGGCGGGGCGCTGTATTTGTGCGCGCTGGTGTCGCTACGCGCCTCGCGCGGCAAGGCGGCGGAGCCGAAGCCCAGCGTGGGTTGAGCCCCGCCCCCTGGGCGATTTCGGAGTTTGGCGCCTTGTTGTATACTGGACGTGTTTTTGACGCCAATGGCGGACGCGCAAACGGTTACCCGGCTGCTGAGGGAGTTCGCCGGCGGGGACAAGGCGGCCTTCGACCGCCTGGTGCCGCTGGTCTATGACGAGCTGCGCCGGATCGCGGATGGCCAGCTCCGCCGCGAGCGGCCAGGGCACACTTTGCAGCCGACCGCCCTGGTGCATGAAGTGTACGCCCGCATGGTCGACCAGGAACAGCCGGACTACCATGACCGCGCCCACTTTCTGGGCATTGCCTCCCAGGTGATGCGCAAGATCCTGATCGATCACGCCCGCATCAAGAACGCCGCCAAGCGCGGCAGCGGCCGCGAGAAGCTCCCGATCGACGAAGCCCGCGACGCTTGTGTGGAACGGCCCGACATCATGGTGGAGCTCGACGATGCGCTGACCACCCTCGCGAGCCAGGACCCGCGCAAGGCCCGCCTGGTTGAAATGCGCTATTTCGGCGGCTTGACGGCCGAGGAGTCCGCGGAGGCTCTGGATCTCGAGGTCGGCGTGGTACGGCGCGAGTTGCGCGTCGCTCAAGCCTGGCTGCAGCGGGAACTCGATCGCGCCGCCATGACCGGCCAATCCCAGTAGGCCAGCGCGACCATCCGGCCGGGCCGCAAAAAAACTTCCTCTGTGTGGCAAAAAACACCTCGGTTCTTCGCATTACCTAGTGGAAGACAATGTTGCAGCACGTGAGCGCGGCCCGGACGCACGCGAGATTGTCAACAGTCGTGAGAAAGAGGAGGAAAATACTATGAACAGAAACAGAACGATGTTTGGATCGGTGGCATTGCTCGCAGTTCTTTTTGCGATCGGTTCTCTGATGCGGTCCCCAGGGAGTCAGGCTTATGGCGGAGGCAGTTCGACGCCGGTGACTGTGGTGAACGCCGCGGCCAACCCTGCGGTCACCCAAGACGTAACGACAAATGCCTCTGCGATGGTGGCGCTCACAACGCCCCTCGGAGCAACGATTGGTTACAACGACGGCATTGTGGACCTGCACCAGATTCTGCCGGACAGCGGCTTATCGGCGACGCCGTATGTAGTGCCTGCCGGCTACAAGCTGGTGGTCACCGAAGTCGACATCCTGACGCAGAGTGGGTTGCTTATGGTCAATCTGCGATTCGCGACCAGCCTCTACACCGTGGAGTCCAGCGAATCCTTCTACGTCGCCAGCAGAGGGACCCAGCAGTTCCGGTTCACCTCCGGACCCGTTTACCTGACCGGCGCCAAGGTGAAGGTGGAGGTCCCAGCGACGGGATGCAGCGGAAACGTTACCGTGCACGGCTATCTCACCACCATCTAGGCCAGCAAGTGCGGGGCTCGCCCGGCGGCCCCGCTGAAGCCCGCCCCACTCCCCGAGGTGCGACAATGGAATCCTTTACTCTGGAATGCAAGCCGATGCCGACCGATAATTGGGAGCAGGTCCAGGAGCTCTTCCTGGCCGCCGCCGACCTCCCGCCCGAGGAGCAGCAGCGCTTTCTCGACTCCACCTGCGGGGTCCATTCCATGCTGCGCGAGGAAGTCGAATCCCTGCTGGTGGCGGACCAGGCCGGTGGCGAGGGCATCGCCGCCGCCCTGAAGGACGCCGCGCAGTCGCTGCTCGGCGCCGACCCGATCATCGGCGCGCGTCTGGGCTCCTGGCGCGTGGTGCGGGAAATCGGGCGCGGCGGCATGGGCGCCGTCTATCTGGCGATCCGCGACGACGAGCAGTTCCGGAAGCAGGCCGCGCTCAAGCTGGTCAGGTACGGCTTGGACACGCCCGAGCTGCTCGACCGGTTCCGGCGCGAGCGCCAGATTCTCGCCAATCTCGACCACCCCTACATCGCGCGGCTGATCGACGGCGGAAGCACTCCGCAGGGCCGCCCCTACCTGGTGCTGGAATACGTGGAGGAGCAAACCATCGACGCCTGGCTCCGCGATCGCAACCCGTCCATCCAGGAGCGCTGCCGCCTTTTTCTCAAAGTGTGCGAGGCCGTTGCCTACGCCCACCGCAATCTGGTGGTCCACCGGGACCTCAAGCCAGGCAACATCCTGATCACCGCCGACGGCTCTCCCAAGCTGCTCGATTTCGGCGTGGCCAAGCTGCTGGGCGAGCAGGACAAACAAGTCGGCCACAAGACCATCGCCGGCGCCGTGGTGGGCACGCCCTTCTACATGTCGCCGGAACAGGCGCTGTGCCAGGAGGTGGGCGCAGCCAGCGACATCTATTCGATGGGCGTGGTGATGTTCGAAATGGTTACCGGCGGCGTTCCCTTCAATGCCGAGCAGCTTGTGCTCCTGCTCAACGCCATATTGAGGCAGCCGGCGCCGCCCGCCAGCGAGTTCCGGCCCGAGGTGCCACCCTTCCTGGACCGCCTGATCCTGCGCTG
>PLEM01000419.1:18759-18970 GCA_003137035.1 Bryobacterales bacterium
GCGCGGACCAGCGCGCCCCGCACGCGGACCACGCTGACTCCCCAGAGCGCCCCCGCGCGGACCAGCGAGACGGCTCCCGCCATGCGAACCGTGGTTCCGCGCGACGGCACGAGCGAGGACACACCCGCCGCGCGTAGGGGCAGCGCGCGCCAGGGAGGTGCCGGACTGCTGGGGTTGGCGCGCAATTGGCTGAACTCCCCTCGCATCGTCC
>PLEM01000237.1 GCA_003137035.1 Bryobacterales bacterium
ATCATGGTGCAGATCCAGTCGAGCTGGTTCCCGCTGTACGATCGCAACCCGCAGACGTACGTTCCGAACGTGTTCTTCGCCAAGCCGGCGGACTATGTGAAGGCCGCGCAGACGGTGTTTCGCTCGGGCGACCGGGCCAGCGCGGTGTGGCTGCCGGTGGTGAAGTAGGGGGCGCGGCGGGGCTTCGTCCCATTTCTGGGATTNNGATTGGGTTCGAACGTTCACTTCTTTATTCGCGTGTGCGCGTTTTGCGTGGCCCTGTAGTTGACGTCGCCGGCAGGCGAAGGGCCGAGCTTCGTCCCATTTCTGGGATTGGGTTCGAACGTTCACTTTTCTATTCGCGAGACTTGAGGGCATGGAGGGCGTTGTAGAAGGCACGAGTGGCGGAGCCATGGGCGCGGGTGAGGGCTCCGAAGAAGTCGCCGCGCCACTTGTCGAGTGCGCCGGGCTGGTTGGAGAGGCCGGCGGTGAAGAATTCGGCCTCCAGACATGGGATGCGTCGGAGGCGCCAGTCGGCGGCGGCCAACTGGCAGACGAGGTAGTCCTCATCGGGGTTGGCGGGCTGGAATTCGAATCGCCATTTTGCCAGAGAGGCGGCGAACTCGGCGGGGTCTTCGCCGGGCAGGAGCGGGTCGCGGGAGCAGAAGCCGTGGAGGGAGCGGTTGCGGGCGGATCTGGCTTTGCCCTCGGGGGTTTTGGGGCCGGTCGAGAGCCGGGCGTTGCGGCGGTTGGCCTCGATTTGGCGCTGGGAGGGCACAAATCGCCTCGGCTCCAGGGTAAACCCGGGTGGGGCGGGCGCCGGGGGCAAGGAAGAGGTAAGTGGTTCAGAGGGCGGGAGAAATAAGTGGGGGGAGAGGGGGGAACGGGATCGGGGTGTGGGTTCGGAAGAGCAAAGGGCGTTGAGCGGGAGTAATCTGGTCCGATGCCTCGGAGGCCATCAGTCGGGCGCCACCCGGCAACTTGCCGTGATGCGGAGGGGGTGATCGGCGAGCGTCGCCCGGCCGGTTCCAGAAATCCCGTGGCCACGGGGCAATTGCGTAGCCTCGGACGGGCCTCGCGCCGCCCTGGACGTAGGCGGTTCGGACTTCCGCCAAGTCGGCATCCAGACCGGAACTCGCTCCACCGCACCTTTGCGACAGGTCGGAACCGCGGGTGACCCGCGGACGTCAGTTGGCCTTTTGCGTCAGCGGCAGAAGCGCCCCGCTAGCGCCCCTCTCAAACAGGCTTGATGATGCCGGCCGAAGCCGCCAGTGTCCTGCGGCTGCGGATCGTCAAGAATGGAAGAGCATGTGCGCCCTTAGTAATGCTACGATTAGCAGCGAGCAGAAGCACATCAACGTCGATGAAACGGCAACTGTCGCTTTCGACCTTCGACGGTCAGCTCCTGGACGGGCTCGACTTTTGCGCGAAGGTATACGACCTATTCGACCAGGTGAAGAAGAGCCCCGATGGTATCGCACGACTTCGATTGCGCCCGACCAAGACGGAGAAGCGCCTATTGGAGGAACTCATTCCAATCGCCCGGTATGTGCAGGCTCGCTACCGCGAAGGCCGTCGGATCAAAGTGCGGTGGTTAAGCGGGTCACAGCCCTTCGATGCGATCCTCTGGTCGTCAGGGGATCTCGTCAAGCATCGGATGGCGCCCCGAAAACTTCTTGTTGAAGTAACAACGTCTGTTCATCCAAATGAGCACCTCGCGCGTCGGCTGCTCCACGAGCGAGGCGGATCATTTGGCGTAAAAGGGATCTTTCGGGACAAGAGAACAGGAGCGATCGTCTCGGAGCCTAACGTGGGCCATGGCGAGATCGCGACGGACCTAGCTAACCAGGTTCTCGAGCGGCTCAAGAGCAAGAGCAACAAGAACTACTCACCAGGAACGGTGCTGATAGTCAATTGTGTTGCCAACGGTCTTACCCTTCCTTCCGAATGGAACGACGCAGTTGAGCGGGTTACCAACGCCCAGGCACATCTAGCCTTTCGAGAACTGTTTCTGATCGAACAAGTCTTGTCTCATTCGGCGACGCTCTACGGCGACCGCACACGGGGTCGCCGGCGGAGGTCGTGAGTTGTCAACCCGTCGCGACGAATGCCGGCTCTGGTTGCTCACATTGCGTCACCGTGGCAGCCTGCGTGAAGTTGGTGCGACATCGTGACGGCAACAGCAGAATTGCCATACGCCAAGTCGGAAAAAGTCACACCGGGCTGGCTCAGCCGCCCGAATTACTCCCCGCAGGTCGTTAGCGCCCTATCGGGAGTGCCGCGGGGTGTTAGTCCGCGGAGCAGAGAAGGTTCGGGCCCGCGGCACTTTCGATAGGGGCGACTTGAAGGAGGTGGCCGATCCGTCGCGCTATGGAGTTTGAAACGATTTCCCTTTGCAATGAAGAAGTTGCAGGAGTGTGTCTATGGCCCTTGGCCAGAGGAACTCCGCTGTGGACTCGTCCGCCACTCGACCAGAGGATATCACGCGCGAAGTAGCCGTGGCCGGAGGCCACTTCGTTCAAGTCGGCCAGCGTGATGAGACGCCGTTGCGGACGGCGGGGCTGCTGGAAGGTCGACGGGGCAACGAACTCGTTGGGGTCTTCGCAGGGGCCTCGGATCCAGAGTAGACCCGAGCCGGGCGGGCGCAGATGGCACGGATGTTCGGCGACAATTAGAATTCCCTGCCGTGTTGACCGGGAAAAGTAGTTGACGCCGGACACACGGAAGAGGCACCTGGCTGGGTGGGCGGGAGAAGAAGGCGGGGGGAGAGGCGGGAATGGCTGGCTGGAATCTTCGCGATTCGGGGAACCATCGCCTGCCGGGCGGTGTCCCAATAGACGTGCGGCTTTGTCTGGCTTGTGCGCTTCTCCTGCTCAGCGGGTGTGGTCCAGGGTTGGTCTTCAACGCCTCGCCCCATATGTCGAGCGAGGCAATGCTGGCTCGGGCCAGCCACGTCTTTGTCGGCGTCATCCAGACGCAGGGCTTCGATTCCTGGCCCTTCTTTCGTTTGAACATCCCGGGAGAGGATCCTGGCAACGCCAAGTACTGGAAGATCCTGCGACGGGAGATTCAGATTGAAATGGTGCTGCGCGGTTCCGAGAGGCGCCGGGTGGTTGATGTCTATGAGATCTCTTGGGCGGACGGGGCGACGGGGGACTGGAACTCCACGCGCGCCGGCGAACGCGCCCTGTTCCTTCTGCGAGTGGAGAGCGGGCGATATCACGTTGTCCGCGACCGGTGGCGGAGCATCTTTCCGATCACTAGCGGCCCGCACACCCGTTTGCCGCTCGATGATTCACGGCCGCTGTGGGAAAGAATCGCGCTGATGAACTGGTGGATGGAGCGAAGCGATCGATCCGCGCGGATCACCTACCCGTATTTCGGCTACAACGACCCCGGCGACGCCCTCGGTTTCTGGCGAACGGTCAAGCTCGAACGCGGACTGGTCCGCCACCCCAGCGCGGGCGTGCGCGTACCGGCCTGCCGGGAGTTGCTTCTGCTTGGCGGCTATGGTCAGGATGAGTGCTGGGAGATGCTCTCCAGCGAGGACCGGGCGCACCTCTCCGACAGCGGGTTTCTCTGTTGTTCGGCGGAGGAAATCACTGCGGTACGGAAGGGGATAGGGGAGAGCAGCGCTTCATTGCTTTGGGCGAGATACCCGGACCGCGAGGACAGACGACTGCTTACCGCCATCAACAATCGGAAGTTGCGGGACGAATTCTGCCGGCTCTACGAGTGCGAGTATCCGGGCGATAAGGACAACGGATGCCCGGCGGATCAACCCCCGCCGGCAACAATCGTGACAGAATTGGGCGATGTGCCTCTTCCCGGTGCTTGGCCGCGGTGAGGCGCGACGGCCGGGAGTCGTAGGCGGAGACCCGCAGGTCGAAGTAGTTCAGATCGGGAGCGAGGATCTCGAGCCATGAAGATCGAAAGTCTGCGCGAGGTGAAGAACAACTTCAGCAGCGTCATCGAGCAGTTGAGCGAGACTGGCCCGGTGGTCATCACCAAGAATGGAAAGAGCCGCGCGATCTTGTTGCCGGTGGACGAGTCCACGGACCTGGAGAGCCTTCTGCTGTCGGCCAGTCCGAGATTCTGGGGACTTTTCGACCGGGCGGCGAAGAGCAAAGCATGGACCGCGCTGGAAGACGTGTAGGGCTGCAGGCCGATGAACCGGCTATGCGGCGACTTCTACGTAGTCGACCGAAGAACGGGCTTCGGGGATTGGTTCGCCAATCTCACGCATCGCCTCGAAGTGCGCGGCTAGCGCCTCCTGGAAATTCCGGCGGGTTTCTTCCTCGGTGTCTCCGACGGCTGCGCATCCGGGTACATCCGGGGAGAACGCCGAGTAGCCGGTGCTCGTTCGTTCGATGATCAGGGGGTAGCGTCTTAGACTCATATCGAGCCTGCCTTCTTCAGTTTAGCGTTGAAGGCTCCGGGGGCGGCATCGCCACCCGAGAGGGCCGGTCGGGATGTTTGAAGTGCCGGTGGCTGCCCTTAGACCCAGTGCTGTTTACTTTCCGCTTGGGTTGCCACTGGCACGGATTTGTGGGGCGGTCCCCCCAGACCGCGGCGGCGTCTTTGGGCCGACCTGGATCTGTACGGGTTCGCCGGGGGCGAGGTGCTGGGATTGTTCTTCGTGGAGGCCGCCGACGCTCTCTCCGAAGCAGACTGCCTGAAAGCGACGTGGCTGGAGATCAAGGTCGACGATCCCACGCGCTGGAAGGCGCGGCTGCAGGCGTTCGGCGTGCGGGCGGTGGAGTTCCCCGATCCCACGCGGTTCTATTTTCAGGCCACCGGCGGTCCGGTGTTCCGGCTGGCTCCCATGGACGGCGGGCTGTAAGCCATCGGAACCGCCTGAGCGAANNTGAGTATACTGTCACTGGTTTTGTGACCAGACCTCGTATTGGATTAAGGCTGGAATTCCTCGGCGTTCGCCCAGTCGTCGGCCTCGGACTCCGAATCCGGTTGCGCCGCGTATGCGTCGCGGACCTTCCGATACTCCTCCTCACGATTGGGCTGTGTGCGCATTATCAGGGCGTGGGGTTGGCCGGCCCGCTCCAGGCGGCATCACTCAGGTTCCAGCCGCCGCCTAGGGCCTGGTAGAGCTGGACGATTACCAGGCGGCGGTTCAGCTCGGTTTGGGCCAGGGCGTTTTCGGCGGGGACGAGTTGTTGCTGGGCTTCGAGGACTTCAAAGTAACTCGACTTGCCGGCGGTGTAGCGCTTGAGGGAGACTTCCACGGCGGCCTGGTAGGCTTGGACGGCTTCCATCTGGCGGGCGCGGACGCCTTCCAGTTTCTCGCGGGTGACGAGCGCGTTGGAAACGTCGCGAAATGCGCCGAGCACGGTCTGCTCGTATTCGATGCGGGTCTGCTCCCAGGCGGCGACCGCCTGGCGTTTCTGGGCGCGAATTCCGCCTCCCTCCCAGATCGGGCCGGCGGCGGTCGCAGCCAGGCTCCAGATGGAGAACCGGCCGGCCGTGAAATCCGCTAGCGGGCTGCTGGCCCGGCCGAACAGCGCGGTCAAGCCGATCTTCGGAAACACGGCCGCGGCGGCGATTCCAACTTGAGCGTTGGCGGCGCGCACAGCGGATTCGGCTTGGAGCACGTCCGGCCGCCGCTCGAGGAGGCTGGAGGGCAAGCCGGCCGGAACCTCGGGAGGCAGCGTTTGTTCGAGCAGAGTCCTGGTGCGGGGAATGGGGCCCGGCGAGGCTCCGAGCAGGATGCGAATCTGGTTCTCCTGGAGGGCGATCTGGCGCTCGAGCTCGGGAATGGCCGCGGCCGTAGAGGCGAGCGCGCCTTGCGCCCGGGCGGTCTCGAGCCGGGAGGCGACGCCGGCGTTCAGGCGCTCCTCGAAGATCTTCAGACTCCCCTGGAACGAGTCTACGTTTCGGTGGGCGATTGCGAGCCGCAGATCCAGTTCGAGCAGCTCGAAGTAGGCCTGGGCCACGCCACTCACCAAGGACAGCAGCACGCCGCGGCGCCCTTGCTCGGACCCCAGATACCGCGCTAACGCGTATTCGTTGGAGCGGCGAATGCGTCCCCAGACGTCCGCCTCCCAAGCGGCCCCGAGGCCCAAAGCGAGCGTGCCCTGGGTCTTGCCGCTGCTATTGGCGGGAGTGCCCAGGTATTCATTCTTGCCGCCGCTGGCGCCAACCTGGTAGCCGACTCCGGGGAAATAGTCCGAACGCGCCACCCGGGCGAATTGGCGCGCCTGCTCAACGCGGGCCGCGGCAACGCGCAGGTCGTTGTTGTTGGCGATGGCGGTCTTGATGAGGCTGCGCAGGGCATCGTCCTGAAAGATCTCCCACCAGGGCAGATCGGCGATGGAAGCCTTCTGCGCCTCGCCCTCCTGCCCGCGGAAGACCGGAGGAGACGTCACCACGGGGCGCTGGTAGCGGGGTCCCACCAGGCAGCCGTTGAGAAGGAGAACCGAGGCCAGCACCGCACCCAAACGAATTCTTGGCATCTTAGTGGCCTCCTCCTTCCGGGACGGGTTTGAGTCGCGGGCCGCCGAGCCGCTCCATCAGGTAGTAAGTGACGGGTATGAGCAGTATGGCGATGCAGGTGGCGGCGGCCATGCCGCCAATCACGCAACTGCCCACGACCCGCCGCGCGACGGCTCCGGCACCGCTCGCCATCCATAGGGGAACACAGCCCAGGATGAAGGCGAAGGAGGTCATCAGAATGGGGCGCAGGCGCAGCCTGGCCGCCTCGAGCGCGGAATCGACCAGCGGCATGCCGCCCTCATAGCGCACCTTGGCGAACTCGACGATGAGGATGGCGTTCTTGGCCGCCAGACCGATGAGCATGACCAGGCCGATCTGGGCGTAGACGTCGTTGGTGATCTGCCGGATGTACAACGTAGCCATTGCGCCGGCCACCGCGACGGGGGTTCCCAGCAGGACGCTGACCGGAAGGGTCCAGCTCTCATACAGCGCGGCGAGGATGAGGAACACGAAGACCAGCGACATGCCAAAGATGACCAGGGGCGACAAACCCTTCTGGGCCACCTGCTCCTGGAAGGACATGCCCGCGTAATCGAAGCCCATCTCGCGCGGCATGGAAGTCGCGAAAGTCTCCTCCAGCGCCTTCATGGCCTGACCGGAGCTGTAGCCCGGCGCGGCGCTGCCGAAGATTTGGGCGCAGCGGTAAAGGTTGTAGCGCTGGGTGAACTCGGGGCCGACGATACGCCGGATAGTGGTCAGCGCGGAGAGCGGAAGCATGTCGCCCCGGCTGTTGCGGATGTAGAACTGGCCGACGTTTTCGGCGCTCGTGCGCTGCTCGCCCTCCGCCTCGATGAACACGCGCCATTGGCGGCCGAAGCGGTTGAAGTAGTTGACGAAGGAGCCGCCCATGAAGGCCTGCAGGGTCTGATAGAGGTCGCTCATGGCGACGCCTTGCGAAATCGCTTTGTCGCGGTCGACGTCGACAAACACCTGCGGGACGGAGGGCAGGAAAGTGCTGGTGAGGCTGGTGAGTTCGGGGCGCTTTCGCGCGGCCTGCAGGAACTGTTGCAGATTCGAATCCAGGAACGCGATGTCTTTGCCGGAGCGGTCTTCCAGAATGAAGGTGAACCCGCCGGAGGCGCCGACGCCGGGGATGGCCGGCGGCGTGATGGAGAAGGCAATGCCTTCGGGGAGTGCGCTGAGCTTGCGGTTCAAGTATCCGACTACGGCGGAGGCCTGGTCCTGTTTGGACTTGCGTTCTCCCCAGGGCTTCAGCTTGATGAAGAAGAAGCCGGAGTAACTGTTGGGCACGCCGCTCAGGAAGTTGAAGCCGATGATGCTGGCGTAAGTCTCGACGGCGGGAACCGGCCGGATGATGTCCTCGATCTTCTTCAGCGCGGCGTCGGTACGCTGCAGCGAGGCGGCGTTGGGGAGTTGGACCGAGAGCAACACGTAGCCCAGGTCCTCTTCCGGCAGGAAGCCGGTGGGGAGCTTCGTGCCGAACCAGCCGGACACCAGCGCGCAACCCGCCAGCAGAAGCAGGGCCAGGGCGGACTTGCGAATCAGCGAGCGGCACGTAGCGACGTAAGCGTTCCTGCCGCGCTCGAAGGTTCGGTTGAAGGCGCGGAAGAAAGCCGCCAGTGGTCCCCTGGTTTGCTTTTTGGGCCGGAGCAGCATGGCCGCCAGCGCGGGGCTAAGGGTGAGCGCGTTGAAGGCGGAAATGAGGACCGAGGTGGCCACGGTGACCGCGAACTGCTGGTAGAGGCGTCCGGTGATGCCGGGTACGAAAATCGTGGGGACGAATACGGCGGCGAGGATGAGGGCGATGCCGATGACGGGGGCGGAGACCTCCTGCATGGCCTTGATGGAGGCGTCCTTCGGAGAGAGCCCTTCCTCGATATGGCGCTGCACGGCCTCGACGACCACGATGGCGTCGTCCACCACCAGGCCGATGGCGAGCACCAGCCCAAACAGCGAAAGCGTGTTGATGGAGAAGCCGAACAGCGGGAAAAAGATGAACGTGCCGACCAGAGAGACGGGCACGGCAAGCAGCGGGATCAGAGTGGCGCGCCAGTCTTGCAGGAAGAGGTAGGTGACCAGGGCCACCAGCAGAAGCGCCTCGATCAGCGTCCAGACAATCTCGGAAATGCCCTCGGTGACGGGCAGGGTGGTATCGAGCGAAACCAGGTAGTCGACGTCGTCCGGGAAGCTGCGCTTCAGCCGCGCCATGGTGTTCCGGACGTTCTGGGCGGCATCGAGAGCATTGGACCCGGGCAGTTGATAAACCGGCATGACGGTCGCGGGCTCGCCATTGACGCGGCCCCGGACGTTGTAGCTCTCGGCCCCCAGCTCGACGCGGGCAACGTCGTTGACGCGCAGCACCGAGCCGTCGCGGTTCGCCCGGATCACAATCTGGCCGAACTCCTCGGGAGTAATCAGGCGCCCCTGAGCGCGCACCGTGTAGGTGAATTCCTGACCGGCGGGGACCGGCTCGCCGCCGATCTGCCCGGCGGGATTGACGGTGTTCTGTTCGCGAACGGCGCGGACGATCTCCGGCACCGTGACCTGGAGCTTGGCCAGCCGGTCCGGCTTCACCCAGATCTGCATGGCGTAACGGCCGCCGAATACCAGGACGTCGCCGACGCCGCGCGTCCGGGCCAGCTCATCGACCAGGTTGATGTAAGCGTAGTTGGCCAGGAAGTTGCGGTCGCGGGTGCCCTTGGGCGAGTAGACCGAGAGCAGCAACAGGGGCGAGCTGGTGGCCTTCCTCACGATCACGCCGTAGTTGTTGACGTCGGCGGGCAGTTGGGTGGCCGCCAGGGCCTCGCGCATTTGCGTCAGGATGAGGTTGTTGTTAGGCTGCGTCCCGACGTCGAAGGTCACGCGCATGCTCATTCCACCGTTGTTGGAGTTGGTGGAGAACATGTACTGCATGTTGTCGACACCGCTCATCTGCTGCTCGATGGGAGCGGCGACGGACTGCTCGATGGTTTGCGCATCCGCGCCCAGGTACGTGGCTCCGATAGTGACTTCGGGCGGGACGATATCCGGGTACTGCGCCACAGGCAGCGTGACCAAGGTGATCACGCCCAGGATGACCGTGAGGATGGCGATTACCATCGCCACAATGGGCCGGTTGATGAAGAATTTGGACATGCGGCCTACTTCGCGCCCGCTTGCGCGGCGGCCGGCCTGGGATTGACAGCGGCGCCGTTGCGCACCTTCTGAACGCCTTCCACGATCACCCGTTCTCCGGGCCGGAGTCCGTCTTCCACCACCCATAGAGCGCCGGAGCGCTCGCCCAAGTGGACCGGGCGGATTTCGACCTTGTTGTCGCCGCCCACCACGGCGACCTGATAGGAACCCTGCAGCTCGGTGACGGCGCGTTGCGGAACCAGTACGGCGTCTTTGCGCAGGCCCACGCTAGCCCGCACACGGCCGTACTGGCCGGGCCGCAGGAGGTTGCCGGGGTTGGGGAACAGCACGGCGACTCTCAGCGTGCCGGTGCCGACGTCCACCTGGCGATCGGCCATGAAGAACGTGCCTTTGTGCGGGTACACGGTTCCGTCCGCCAGGACCAGCTCGAGGTTTTTGGCCCAGCCGCTGGGGTCGCTGGCGCGTTGCTGGGCGAGATACTCCTGCTCGCTGACGCTGAAGTAGGCTTTGATGGGATCGACGGTGGAGACTGTGGTCAGCGCGATTCCGGAAGGCGAGACGAGATCGCCGACCTGGATTCTGGCCAGCCCGGCGATGCCGTCGATGGGCGAGGCGATCTTGGTGAAGCCGAGCTTCAGCTCCGCGTCGTAGACCGCCGCCTTGGCCGCGACCACGGCGGCCCTGGCTGTCTCGATTGCCGCCTGCGAAGACTCTGCCGCCGCTTTGGCCTCGAGCTGGCTCTGGGTGGCGTTGTCCATTTCCTCCTGGCTGATGGCTTTGGTGGCAGCCAGGGGCGCATAGCGCTTGACGTCGAGCTCGGTTTTGCCGAGCCGGGCGTTGTTCTGGGCGAGGTTGCCGAGCGCCTGCTGGACGCCGCTCTCGGCCTGCGCGACCCTGGCCCGAGCCTCGTTCAGAGCGGCCTGGAAGGGCCTGGGGTCGATCTCGAACAGCAACTCGCCCTTTCGGACAAAAGAGCCTTCCCGGTAAACCTGACGGAGCAGGTACCCGCTGACTTGTCCGCGGATTTCGGCGTTGACCCGGCCGTCGAGGGTGCCGATCCACTCTTTGACGACCGGGAAGTCGCGTGTGGTGACCTCGGCCACCTGGACATCCACCGGCCCGAACGCCGCGCGGGCGGGCTCAGCCTGGCGGCAGCCCGCGAGGAAGATCGGGAGAGCCGCGAGGGACAGAATGAATCGCGGCCGAGCATAGGGATGGATTCGGTGCATAACGTTGCTGACCATTCTTCTCCGTTGTGGAGAGCCAGGCGCCGCGCCGGCTTCCATGCCGGGCACAGAGCATTATTATCGTACATCCTGACCGGGAT
Organism: Bryobacterales bacterium; assembly: GCA_003137035.1. Lineage (GTDB taxonomy): Bacteria > Acidobacteriota > Terriglobia > Bryobacterales > Bryobacteraceae > Fen-330. Next base: position 10,913 of record PLEM01000237.1, read on the forward strand.
AGTGGGTTCCGATTGGCGGCGCGATCCCGGTTGGTGATCCGTCCGTAACTGCGTTGCGCATGGGACCGCTCCCTGGCGGTCGCGGCTCGGAGGCGGCTCCAACTGAGCCGCGACCGCCAGGGAGCGGTTGCACCCAGTGCTCGTGCGCCACGAGGCGCCGCAAACGGGTCTAAGCTAGCAAGGAGAGGCATTCGAAATGCACCCACATGGAGTTCCGGTGTTGAAACGGTTATGGGGGACGAGCGCGACGCTGGCTTTGGCGCTTTGCGCCTCTTCTCCCCTCTTCGGTCAGGCTGCGCCGCCGCCTTACAACTGCGAACCGGTGAACCCCAACGCCACTCCGGAGGCCCGGGCGCTGCTGAAGACCCTCTGCTCGCTCTCGGGCAAGGGCATCCTGACGGGTCAGCACAATTACCCGAACCACCGTTCGCAGCACAGCGACAAAGTGGCTGAGCTGGTGGGCAAGCACCCCGCCATATGGGCCTCGGATTTCGGATTCCTGGACGGCGAGGACAAGGATTCCATTCTCCACCGCGACCTGATGATCGAGGAGGCCAAGAAGCAGGCGTCCGCCGGGTCCATTATCTCCCTCTGCTGGCATATGCTCCGTCCCACCGAGGACGAACCCGGGAAGGCCGCGGAGAATGGCCGGCCTAGCCCGTTCTGGCGCGGCAGCGTGCAGGCCAAGCTCACCGACGAACAGTGGCTGGAATTGATCACCTCGGATTCGCCTCTGCATCAGCGATGGGAGAAGTACATCGACACCGCGGCGCAGTATCTGAAACAGTTGCAGGATGCCCACATTGCGGTCCTGTGGCGGCCCATGCACGAGAACAACGGCTCCTTCTTCTGGTGGGGAGGCCGCCCCGGCGCCTATGGAACGCAGCACCTTTTCCGGGAGCTTTATAACCGATTGGTCAACGTGCATCATCTGAACAATCTGCTCTGGGTCTGGAACCAGAATGGCCCGGCGCCCGGCGGCGAGTTCTACAACTTCTTCCCCGGGCAGAAGTATGTGGATGTGGTGAGCTACGACAACTACCGGGAGCTGAGCGACCGGTACTATTATGAGATCCTGACGATTGCCGATGGAAAGCCGATCGCACTGGGCGAGGTGGGCGCGCCCCCGTCGGCCGAGGTTCTCAAGTCTCAACCGAAGTGGGTCTGGTTCATGACCTGGGCGGGTGGCGTGGAGCGGCGCGCGGAGCAGTTCAAGGCGGCCTACGGCAACCCGTACTTCATTAATCGCTGCGATCCGCTGCCGGGCAACTAGGGTTCCGGCCGTGTGATGTCAAGAGTTGTCTGCTGTAGTTTCCGGAGGATTGAGAGTGGCATTCACGAGACGGCATTTCTTCTTCGGCAGCCTGCTGGCGGGCGCCGTTCCGGCGACGGGATTCGGGAGCAGTCCATCCCTGAAATCCGCGGGGTACAAGTCCCCGAACGAGAAACTGAACTTCGCCGCGATCGGCTCCGGCGGCCAGGGGGGTGGAAACGTCTGGGCCGCCTCGCAGACGGAGAACATCGTGGCGCTCTGCGACGTCGACGACCGGCGCGCCGCGGCCACCTTCAAGCGTTTTCCCGATGCGCCGAGGTTCAGGGACTTCCGGCAAATGCTGGACAAGGAAGGCAAGAACATCGACGCGGTGATCGTGGCCACGCCGGATCACATGCATGGCATGGCGGCCATGTGGTGCATGGAGCGGGGCAAGCACGTTTACGTGCAGAAGCCGCTGGTGCGCACCGCCTGGGAAGCCCGGCAGTTACGCGAGGCGGCCACGAAATACAAAGTAGCCACACAGATGGGCAACCAGGGTAATTCAGGCGACGGAGTGCGTCAGCTTTGTGAATGGATATGGAACAATGAAATAGGTGAAGTAAGGGAGGTACATGCCTGGACCGACAGACCTATCTGGCCACAGGGTATACCGCGGCC
>PLEM01000505.1:0-2938 GCA_003137035.1 Bryobacterales bacterium
ACTGCGGCGTGGGCATCGCCGGTTACGTCGCGGTGTGCCAGCGCATGCATGCCGCCACCAGCCTTCCCATCTGGATCACGGCCACCGCGGGCCTCCCCGAGCTGGTGGACGGGCGCACCACCTATCGCATGACCGCAACCGAATTCGCCAGCTACGTTCCGGCGCTCGTGGAAGCGGGCGCGAGCTTCCTGGGCGGGTGCTGCGGGAGCGGGCCGGAGTTCGTGCGCGCCATCGCCGCGGCGCTTGGGAGCCGGAGCGCGCCGTGAGCTACGCCGACCTGGCCGAGGCCATCCGGAACCAGAGGGCCATCCTGTTCGTGGGCGCGGGCGTCTCCAAGAACGTCGGCGTGCCCACCACCGAAGAGATGGTGGCGGAGATCGCCAAGCAGTTGGGGTACGATCCGGAGTCGTTCCGCTCGCTCGGCGATCACCGCACGCTGGCCGAGTTCTACCACCTGACCAAGGGCACGCTGGGGCCGCTGCGGAGCTGGATGGACGTAACCTGGCACCGGCCGGAGGTGGATGTCCGCAACTCGGAGATCCACCAGTTGATCGTCGAGCTGGCCTTCCCCATCATCTACACCACGAACTACGACCGCTGGCTGGAGAAGGCCTACCAGGCCCACGGCCGCGAGTACACCAAGATCGCCAACGTCGGGGATCTGCTCGAGGCGCGCGCGGGTGTCACGCAGATCGTGAAGTTCCACGGCGATTTCGACGACGATGCGTCGCTGGTGCTCACCGAATCCAGCTTCTTCGAGCGGCTGGATTTCGAGAGCGCGCTGGACATCAAGCTCAAAGCGGACGCGCTGGGCCGGCCGGTGCTGTTCATCGGCTACAGCCTGTCGGACATCAACATCCGCTACCTGGTTTTCAAGCTGCAGCGGCTGTGGGATTCCTCTTCGTTCACAGCGCTGCGGCCGAAGTCGTACGTATTTCTGAGGAACGCGAACCCGGTGCAGGAGCGGGTGCTGCGGGCGCGCGGGATCGAGCCCATCGTCTCCAAGAACGAAGACCCCGGCCCAGGGCTGCGGCAGTTTCTGGCCGAACTGCTCGAGGAAGTGCGGCGGAAGTGATTCCCCGGTGCGGCTGAAGGCGATCGGTTGCGAGATCCTGTACCGGGAGATGTGCGCGGCGGCGGCGCGGTCGGCGAACCAGGTGGATATCGAATTCCTACCCAAGCGGCTGCACGATCTGGGCGCGGCGGGGATACTGCGGCGGCTCCAGGCGGCGGTGGACGCGGTGGATGAATCCAGGTACGACGCGGTGGCGCTGGGCTACGCGCTGTGCGGGAACGGGACGGCGGGCCTCGAGGCGCGCGGTCTGCCGGTGGCGTTGCCGCGGGCCCACGATTGCATCACGCTGTTTCTGGGCAGCAAGGAGCGCTACTTGCAGTACTTCGACAGTCACCCGGGCGTGTACTTCAAGACCAGTGGATGGATCGAGCGCGCGCCGGACCTCGAGCCGCTCGGCGCCGACCCGACGAGCAATTACAGCCAGTTGACCTTCATAGAGATGGGCGTTGAGCCCGACGACCGCTTCGAGCGCCAGACCCGCGAGGAGGCGGCGCGCCGCGGATGGGCGTTCGAGAAGGTGCGCGGCGACCTGTCGCTGATCGAGCGGCTTTTGGATGCCCGATGGGATGCCGAGGACTTCCTGGTGGTCCCGCCGGGCTGGCGGGTGGTGGCCCGCTACGACGACGGCATCATCGCTGCGGAGGAACCGAACTCCCAGACGCCCCAGCGCGTATGACGTTTTGGGAGGCCGATCCGTGCTGACGTTCTTCGCCTGGCTGATCCTGCTGATTCTGTGCTGGCCGCTGGCGCTGGTGGCGCTGGCGCTCTACCCGGTGGTGTGGCTGCTACTGCTGCCGTTCCGCATCCTGGGGATGGCGGTGGGCGGCGTGCTCCAGCTTGTCTGGGCGGTGGTGACCCTGCCTGCGCGAGTGTTGCGTGGGATGACGCGAGGGTAGGATCGGCACGCAGGCGGTTTCGCCGGCGCTACCCCAAATCAGCGGCGCAGTTGGCGATGCGCGCCGCCGCCCAGCCCGCCCAGATCGATGATCACCGCGATCAACAGCCACAGCAGATTGATTCCCGTCGTCGGCATGCCGCTGTTCAGCTCCCATGCGTAGACGATGGTGGTGAGCGGCAGGAAAATGAAGCCGAGTACGGGCAGCACCAAGCCACCTTTGAATGCGGTCTGCAGGTAGGTTGAGAGGAACCACATCAACGCGAGCGCGACGCGCGGAAACGCCAGAATCACAAGCAGCAGGACGCAAGGCATAGTCAGTCTCCAGGCGGGCCACAGGAGCCCGCGCAGTTCGATGGTGCTAGGTTCGCGGCGTGCGATCTTCCGTGGGCGGGACTGATAGTCCCGCGCGGACTGAAGTCCGCCCTCCGCCTCAATGGTTGTCGTTGAGGCGGATGACGGCCTTGACCTGGAAGTTATTGTCAATCAAGCCGAAATGGCCGCCGATCACGACATAGCGGTGGTCGGTGGGAGGGGGAGGCAAGCGGCGCGACAAATCGGAAGGCGCCGGGTGCACTTTCTTTCGCATACTCTTGTCCAGCACCGCGCCCTCGTGGAAGCGCGATTGCTCGTCGGCGGACAGCCGGTCCCGGCTCCTCAGTCCTGCCGGCGGATGGGCCTGGTTCTGGTTGTACCAGTCGCGTGTCACCTGCTGGTCGTGGTCGTCGAACTGGGTGTGACCTTGCTGGTTTCCCCGGTCTTGTGCCAGAGCCAAGCTGCCGGTGAAAGCCAGAATCGCGACGGCGGTCGCAGCCAACAACTGATGTGTTCTCATAAACATCCTCTCTTTCATGATCTACTTGCGCTGAAAAACCAGGGTGATGGGCTTGCGCTCCGGCCTTACCACGCTGACCAGCATGCTGCCATCCTCGGCCAGGGTGTAGCTTTCGAGAGTAACCGCGCCGGAT
>PLEM01000505.1:3002-8209 GCA_003137035.1 Bryobacterales bacterium
GTGCCGGTTTGAACGACGGGCTGGCCTCCAAAATCGCTCTTAGCGGGCGCCAGCGTCCAGGAGCCGTTCAGGTCTTTGTGGTCGCGGGCGAAGGCGGGGAACGCGAAGAGGAGGGTCGTCAAGACCGCTCCGGTGATCGTAATAGCTGAATATGTCCTCACGATTTCCTTTCAGGGGCTGTCGTTTTCGAATGTTAGAGCACGCGCGGGACCGAACGCGGGAAAACGGCGCCGGAGGCGGGATTTGGCGTGGGTGGTCGTGGAATGCGGGTTTGACGACTGGGCTGGCGGAGCAAAGGCTGCACTTGGGGTGGCGGATTCTGCATGCGGCGGAGGCTAGGGCCGTGAGGTAGAATTGTGGGCTGTAACTCCAGGTGGCAGGAGTGTGGATGAAGGATAGCGAGCCAGTACGGGATCCCCGACCGCCGAACCAACCCAAGTGGCCGGCGGCGCCCATCCTGGTTCTTCTGGGAGCCATGGTGGCGCTGTGGGTGGCGGATCTGCGGACCTCCCACGAGTCGCCCTTCCTGATGATCGTCCTGAATATAGTGTTCGCGACGCTGGTGTCCTTGTTCATCGCGTACCTGGTGGGGCGGGGCTTCCTGATTCGGGGTGCGCCGGGGCTGCTGATGCTGGGTTGCGGGGTGCTTCTCTGGGGCGCCTCGGGCCTGGTGGGGGCCGCAGTGGGCCAGGGCGACGCCAACACCACGGTAACCATCCACAACACCTGCGTATGGCTGTCGGCGTTGTGCCACCTGGCGGGCGTGAGCCTCTCGATGCGGCCGAGGCGCGCCACGCGCGGGTCGGGCCTGTGGATGGCGGCGGCGTATGCGGTCACCTTGGGCGCGGTGGGGTTGGTTGCGCTCGCGACGCTGGCAGGCCGGTTTCCAACCTTCTTCGTCCAAGGGCAGGGGGGGACGGCGGTGCGGCCGCTCGTGCTGGGCTCGGCGATCGTCATGTTTGTCTTCACGGCGGCGCTGCTGGGTTTGGCGAACCGCCGGTCGATGTCGGCGTTTGCGTACTGGTACAGCCTGGCGCTGGGGCTGACCGCTGCCGGGTTGTTTGGCGTGATGCTGGAGCCGGTCCACGGCAGCGTGCTGAGCTGGACGGGCCGGGCCACGCAGTACCTTGGCGGCGCGTACATGCTGGTGGCGGCGATCGCGTCGGCGCGCGAGTCCCGCGAATGGGGGATTCCGCTGGAGGCGGTGCTGAGCGATGCGCGGCAGCGGCTCGACGTGCTGTTCGAGTCGGCCGCCGACGGCGTGGTGGTCCACGAAGCCGGCAGCGGAACGGCCGGCGGCGAGTTGATCCGGGCCAATCCGGCCATCTGCGAGCTGCTGGGCTACACGGAGCAAGAGATGCGCGGCCTGAAGGTGCAGGACATCGTGGCGCCGGAAGAGCGTCAGGCTATTTCGCACTACGGCGAGGCGATTCTGCGCGACGGCGTGCTGCGGCACGAGCGGACTCTTGTTGCCAAGGACGGCCGGCGGATACCCGTGGAAATCCATGCGCGGCTGATCCGGCACCATGGCCGCCAGATCGTCATGTGGGTCATCCGCGACATGACCGCGCGCCAGCGGGCGGAGGAGGCGCTGCGGGAGAGCGAAGCCCGGTACCGGGGCCTGGTGGATCTGGCGCCCGACGCGGTGCTGGTGCATCAGGACGGACGGATCGTTTACTGCAATGCGGCTGCGGTGCGGCTGTACGGCGCGCAGAACATCGAGCAACTGGTGGGCAGGAGCGTTCTGGAGATCGTTCACCCGGACGAGTTGGAATTTGCGCAGGCGCGGATTCAGTCCATGCTGGAGGGCGGCACGACTCCGTTGCGCGAACTCCGGCACCTGCGGCTGAACGGGGAGGCAGTGTCCGTCGAAACCACGGGTGCGCTCATGGGCTGGCACGGCAAGCCCGCGGTGCAGGTGATCGTTCGCGACATCACAGAGCGCAAGCGGGCCGAAGAGAGCCTGCGGCGGAGCGAAGCGCTATATCGGGCGATCGCCCGCGGCATTCCCGACGGAGCGGTGTGGGTGGTGGATTCGAACCTGCGCTTCGTGGTGGCGGAAGGCGCGCTGGCGGCGCGGATGGGGATGGGGCGGGAGCGGCTGGAGGGACGCACGCTCGGGGAAGCGTTCGACGACGAGGAACTCCGCCCGACCACCGAACAGCGGTTTCGCGCGGCGCTCGTGGGCGAAGGAGCGAGTTACGAAATCGAACTTCATGGCCGGTGGCTCTGGACGCAGTTCGTCCCGCTGAAGAACCCGGCGGGGCAGGTGGTGGCCGCCATGGCGCTGGCGCTGGACGTCACCGAACGGAAGCGCGTGGAAGAGAAACTGCGTCAGACGCAAAAACTGGAAAGCATCGGACTGCTGGCCGGCGGCATGGCGCACGACTTCAACAACCTGCTGGTCGGCGTGGTGGGTAACGCGGGGCTGGCGCTGGACATGCTGCAAGGCGGCCATCCCGTCGTCGAGTTGCTGGAGCGAATCGTAAAGGCCGGGGAACTCGCGGCGCACCTGACCCAGCAGATGCTGGCGTACGCGGGCAAGGGCCGGTTCGTGCTGGAAATGGTGAACCTCTCCGACGTTGTGGTCGAGATCAGCGAACTGGTTCGGCCCTCGCTTCCCAAGACGGTCACCATACGCCTGGACCTGGAAGGAAACCTGCCGCCGGTGGAAGCGGATAGCAGCCAAATCCAGCAGGTGGTGATGAACCTGGTGCTCAACGCAGGGGAAGCGATCGGCGGAGGCACGGGGCTGATCCACGTTCGGACAGGCGTTCAAGCAGTAGCTGAGGGTCAGCGGCGGCACGATCCGGGAGGCGCGGAGCTGGGTCCGGGCAACTACGTTTTCCTCGAAGTGCGGGACACCGGCTGCGGCATGGACGAGGCCACCCTGGCGAAAGTTTTCGATCCGTTCTTTACCACGAAGTTCATGGGACGCGGGCTGGGGCTGGCGGCGGTCGCGGGCATCACCCGTGGGCACCAGGGCGCGATTACGGTGACCAGCGAGCCGGGAAAGGGCAGTTGCTTTGTGGTACTGTTCCCGGCAGCGGAGGCTGCACCGCTCGCTGCGCCGGCCGTGGCCCCATAACGAAAGGCTCGCGTGAGACCAGGACTTCGATTTCCGGCGTGGTGGGCCGCGGTCTGCGCTTTCTGCACGGCCCTCTACTGGCCGGGCCTCACGGCGTGGTTCCAGCGCGACGATTTCGGATGGCTCGGCCTGGAGGCTCAAGTCCGCGGGGGCGGCTCGCTCGTGAACGCGCTGTTTGCGCCCATGTCTCAAGGGACCGTGCGTTTCCTGGGCGATCGCACGTATTTTCTGGGGCTGTCCTGGGTGTTCGGCCTGAATCCGCTGGCGTTCCGCGTGTGCGCCTTTGTGACGATGTTCGCCAGCCTGGCGGTGTTGATGGCGATCGTTCACCGGCTGACGCGGTCGGTGCTGGTGGCGGGCCTGGCTGCGCTGCTTTGGCTGGTGAATAGCGCGCTCGCGCCCGCGATGACCTGGAGTTCGCCATACAACCAGATTCTCTGTGGGTTCCTGCTGCTGCTTAGCCTGTGGCAACTCGAGCGCTACCTGGAAACCGGCAAGAGACGCTATTACGCGGGCGTGTGGCTGACGTTTCTGGCGGGCTTCGGAGCCAACGAGATCACGGTGGTGTTTCCGGCGCTGGCGGCGGTCTGGTGCCTGTGCCGGGTGCGGCGGATTCCCAGGAGCGTGCTGGCGCTGTTTCTCGGGTCGCTGGTCTTCCTGGCGGTCGAGTTCGCGCTCATCCACCCGGCTCCAAGAACCGGGATCTACGCGCTGTACTTCGATGGCAGCGTGATGCGGACGTTTCTGAAGCACTGGCAGAATGCGCTGGGGCCGGGGCGGATGTTTGCGCTGGGGCTGATCGGGCGGCGAACCGGGATGTGGCTGAGCGTGGCGATCTCTGCCGGGCTGGCGCTGCACGTGTGGCGGACGACGCGGGCGCGAGATTTGAGCGCGGTCTTCTGGCTCGCCTGGTTCGTGCTGGCGATCGCGCCGGTGCTGCCCCTTCGGGATCACATTGTCGATTACTACCCCGCCGTTCCCGCCATCGGTTTGGCCGGGTTGTGCGCGGGCGCGATTCAGCGAGCGCGTGGCGATGCGTCCCGCCTGCTGCGCGTCGCGACGGTGGCATGGGTTGGAATATACGTAGTCGCGTCTCTGGTGGCGGCGCGGGAACTGACCACCGGGTATCACGAAGACAGCGTCATGGCCCGGTGTTTCATCCAGGAGCTGCAACGAATCCGCGAATTGCGCCCAGGATCCGCGGTCGTGGTACAGTCGTTTCCCCCGCGTCTGCACGCTGCCGCGGTTACGGATGAGGCTTTGCGCCTGTATGGAATGCCCGGGGTGCGCATCCTTCCCCCGGTGGACTGTGCAAGAATCCACCAGCAAGAGGGCGCCGCGGTGTACGAATTCGATGGGAGAGCGCTGGCCGAGTTGAAATAACAGACGGGCTTGGTGGATTTCCTCTATAGTACGTTCTATGGCGATCATTGCGGTTGCGGGGCGAAAAGGCGGGATTGGAAAATCGACTATCGCGGGGAATCTGGCGGGCGAATTCGCCGCGATGGGACGCAGCGTCATCGTGCTGGATGCCGATCCGCAGCACAGCCTGGCGGATTGGGCGGCGCAAGGCGAGGGAGTGTTGTCGCGTTGTGTCGAGAAGGTGAAAGGCGGCAACGCGGAAACGTTGCGGGCCAAGGCTCGCACGGCCGAACAAGCCGCCGACATCGTGCTGATCGACACGCCTCCGGGAATGTCCGATACCACCTACCAGGCCGCGCTGGTTGCCGACCTGGTCCTGCTGCCGTGCGGCCCTTCTCCGCTGGATCTGTTTGCTGTGAAGGGGGTGCTGAACCTGGCGTTGAAAGCGCGCGCGGAGAGGCGCTCGAAGAGGCCCCGCATCCGGCTGGTTCCATCGCGGGTGATGCTGAACACGAACCTGGGGCGCGGGCTGTTTTCATCGTTGGAAGAGATGGGGAAGAAGGTGCTGCCGGCGATTGGCCAGCGAGTGGTGGTGGCGGAAGCGGCGACCAGCGGGCTGACGGTGTGCGAGTACGCGCCCAACTCGGTGGCGCATGTGGAGTTCGAGAAGCTGGCGAAAGCCGTCGAGAAGATTGTAGCGAGATGAAAACCCGCGACAGTACACTCTGTCCACGTGGGGACAGAGTGTACTGCCACG
>PLEM01000495.1 GCA_003137035.1 Bryobacterales bacterium
AACGTCAAGAAGGTCATGGCGCAACGGGTACGCAAATCGAATTAAGATCGTAGTCAGTGCCCGAATACAGCCCCGAACCACAGATTGCCGTCCTTGACGCAGGCGGGCAATACTGCCACCTCATCGCCCGCAAGGTGCGCGAGCTCGGCGTCTACGCCGAAGTCCNNCAAAGGCATCATCATCTCGGGCGGTCCATCAAGTGTCTATGAGACCGGAAGCCCCACGGTCGACCCCGGCATCTTCCATGCGGGTACGCCCGTTCTGGGCATCTGTTATGGCTTGCAGTTGATGGCCCACCTGATGGGCGGCGCGGTCCGGCGCGGGGAGAAGGGCGAGTACGGCTTCGCCATACTGGAACGCAGCGCGGCGGCGCCGTTGTTTGAAGGCCTCCCCGGGGGACCTCAGCAGGTCTGGATGAGCCACCGCGACGCGGTGATCGGTCTTCCGCCCGGATTCGAGGTCATCGGCACGACCGATACGTGCCCGGTGGCCGCCATGGCCGACGTGGCGCGCGGCCTCTACGGGGTCCAGTTTCATCCCGAGGTGGTCCATACCAGCCATGGCAAGGAGATCCTGGAGAACTTCGTGCTGCGCATCTGCGGCTGCCAGGTGGATTGGGACCCCAAGTGCCGCATCCCCATGGTCACCCGCCGCATTCAGGAGGTCGCCGGAGCCCGCAACGTGTTCTTTTTCGTGAGCGGCGGCGTGGATTCCTCGGTCGCCTTCCTGCTGTGCGTGCGTGCGCTGGGGGCCCAGCGCGTCCGCGGCATCTACGTGGATACCGGACTCATGCGCGAGGGCGAGACCGATTTCGTGCGCCGCACCTTCGGCCAGCTTGCGCCGGGCGCCGTGCGGATCGAACTCGCCGAGGCGCGCTTCCTGGCGGCGCTCACCGGGGCGCGCGACCCGGAGAGCAAGCGCGTGGTAATCGGCGAGGAATTCGTGCGCGNNAAGCGCCACATCATCGGCGAGGAATTCGTGCGCGTGCAGCAGGGGATCATCGAGTCCAGCCATTTCCTGGAAGGCGACTGGATTCTGGGCCAGGGCACCATCTACCCCGATACCATCGAATCCGGCGGCACCGAGAAGGCCGCGGTGATCAAGACCCACCATAACCGCGTAGCCGGCATTCGGGACCTCATTCAGGCGGGCCGCATCGTCGAGCCCCTGAGCTCGTTCTACAAAGACGAGGTGCGCGAGATCGGCGAGGAGCTCGGGTTGCCCTCCGATCTGCTGCACCGCCACCCCTTCCCCGGCCCCGGCCTGGGCATACGCTGCCTGTGCTCGGAAACCGCCGGGCCGGTCCGGCGCACCGAGGATGGGTGGCTGCTTCCGGTCCGCTCGGTGGGAGTGCAGGGCGATTCGCGCAGCTACGCGGAGGTGCTGGCGCTCGACCGGCCGCCCGAGCCGGCGCTGTTCGAGGAGGCCACCGGCCTCATCAACCGGATCTCGGGGATCAACCGGGTGGTGGCGCTGGTGAAAAGCCACGCCGCGCTGTCCTCGCTCCAGATGTTCGAGAGTTCGCTTTCGCCCGAGCGGGTTGCGCGTCTGCGTCGCGCCGACGCCATCGTTCGCCGCCTCTGCGACGAGCGCGGATTCGACCGCCAAGTCTGGCAGTTCCCGGTCATCCTGATCCCGCTCGGCACGCCGGAGCGCCCCGATTCGGTGGTCCTGCGCCCGGTGGATTCGCGGGACGGCATGACTGCCCGCGCCGTCCCCATGGAGCCCGGTCTGCTCGGGGAGATGGCCCGCGAACTCCTGGGGCTGGACGGCATCGCGGCGGTTTTCTACGACCTGACCCACAAGCCCCCCGGCACCATCGAGTGGGAGTAGGCGGGATCAAGGCATCAGTTGTGTGACGGCTTGTTCGAGGGCATCGCGGGACGGGAGACTGCCCTGAGCAAGTTGGGCGTTGCCGCCGCCGCGGCCACCGTTGGGGGTGAGAGCGGACTTCAGCAAGTTGCCGGCGTGGAGGCCGGCGTCCTTGGAGGCGGCCAGCAGCAGCGCGGGCGGGTCTTCGACGACGGCGAGGAAGACAGCTTTGTCCCCGGCGGTGAAACCCTGAGCGGTGGCGCGCAACTCGTCGTCGAGCGCGGCGCCCTTGGGCAGGCGCTGGAGGACCGAGCGCAGGCCGGAAGCGTTGGGCGCGGTGGCCCGGTACAACTCGCCGCCTCGCAAGCGGGCCAGCTCCGTGGCCAGGCGGCGGCGCGCCTTCTCCGAGATGTCCAGGGCCTGGATCTGGGCTGCAACTATCGCGGGCGTCTCGTCCGGGGGCGCCGAGAGCAAGCGGGCGATCTTCGCGAGCGCTTCGTTGTCCGCGCGGGCACGGCGAATGGCGCGCAAGCCGCAGAGGAACTCGATACGCACGCTGCCGTGCGCCTTGTCCAGTTTGCGGAGCAGGAGGGGGCCGATCTCTCCGGTGGCGCGAACGTGCGTGCCGCCGCAGGCGCTGCGGTCGACGCCCGCGATCGAGACGATGCGCAACAGGCCCTCGCGCTCGGACGGTTTGCGCAGATCCAGCGGGCGCTCCTCGAACGAGATGGCGAGGGGCCGATTCTCGAAGACCAATTGGTTGGCGCGGAGCTCGATGGCGGCGGCCTGCGCCGGATCGAGCGAGGGTAACGCGACGTCGATGGCGGAGGATTCTGCGCCCAGATGAAAGCCCACCGTGGCGGCTCCGAACATCTCGACGAAGACGGCCGAGAGCAGGTGCTGGCCGCTGTGCTGCTGCATGTGGTCGAAGCGGCGCGGCCAGTCGACGCGGCAGGCGGCTTCGCCCGGAGGCACGGGAGCGGCGGTGAGGTGGGCTATGCGGTCGCCCTCATCCACAACGCCGGTAACGTTGATGCCCGCGATCAAGCCGGCATCCTGAGGCTGGCCTCCGGAGGCCGGATAGAAAGCGGTGCGATCGAGGTAGACGCGGCGGCCTTCCTCGGCGGTATCGACCACCGTAGCTCGAAAGTCAACCAGGTACGAGTCGCGGTAGTAGAGGCGCTCGGTGGTCATTCAACGGCGATGAGCACCTGATTGCTGAGGCTGCCATTCCCGAGGTCGAGATAGAACGGCACCCGGTTCCCCTTCTGGGCGCCCTGCGGGACGAGTACGCTGACCTGGTACAGGCCCACGAGCGTGGGGGTCATCACGACGTCCAGCGGAGCCGCGTCGATGGCGGTATTCGAGAATCGGTCGCCGAAGTGAACCTTGAGCGTCGTGGGGATGCGGGCCAAGGGCGCGGCGCCAGGAGCGCCAGCGCCGGTCGCCACCGGAGGGTTGCCCTGTCCCAAGCCGATGATCCAGATGACGAACACGTCGCCAATGTGGGCTGGATGGCTGGGATAGCCCGGCGTGATGGGCATGGGGAACGAATTGTTCTGACTCCAATTCCAGATGATGGCGTAGTCGGTGGAGGGGATGGGGAGGATGTGCGGCGACCGGCCGACCACCTGCATCGAGACCGCATTGCCGAGTTGACCGTCGCGCTCCACGCGCACCACCGCTTCGCCAGCCGCTGTTTCGAAGGGGACCTGGATGTTCACCTGGCCGGCGGAGGCGTAATAGAGCGGGGCCGGCTGGCCGTTCACCAGAACGCGGGTAGGGCCGAGCTGGGTGCTAAGCGGGACGGCCGTCGCGCTATGCGGCTGGTCGCTAAGCTGTTCGCCCCACACCGAGACGATGTCGCCCTGGCCGACGGAATCCGTGGCGCGGTAGGTGGCGATGTTCACGGCTCCACCGAAGTAGGTGAAGGGCGCCCCTTGCGCGACCACGGTCAATTGAACCGGGACAGTCACCGTACCGTTCACGGCGTTGCTGGCGACCGCCACCGAGCCCGTGTAGACTCCGGGCGCGAGGCCCGCCGGGTTCGCGGTGATCGCGATGGCCGTGCCGGGACTGCCGGCGGAGAGCCAGGCGCCGCCCGTGGCGGTTACACTCGATACCGCCAGGCTGCCCAGACCGCGGTTATTGACGTTGAGCGTCGAGGTCTGCGAGGCCGAGTTCTGCACGGCGCGGAATTGGAGCTGCTGCGGCACGCCGGCGATGGGCTGCGAAGTGACGTGCAGGTGCACTTGCACAGTCTTGTTGTCCGGCGCGAAAGCCGAACCGAAGAAGCCGAGCGAGCCGGAGTAAGTGCCCTCCGACATGCCGCTCAAATGCGTTCCCGAAACCACGTAGGTGACGCCGAAGCCGAAACTGCCGAAGCCACTGGCGGCGACCGCGAGCCACGACCGCCCGTCCAGGGTGGCGGTGCTGAAGGACGTGTAGCTGGAGGTGGAAACGGTGGCGCTGGCCGAGGAGCCGTTGGGCGCCACGTACAGATCGAGGTTATCGGGAATGCCACCGCCGATCTTCACCGTCACGGTGATTATCTGCGGCGCGTCGAGGGCGTTCGGATCGTTGACGGTGATTTCGCCGGTGTACGTGCCGGCGGCGAGCGCGGCGGTCTGGAATGCGATCCGGACAGGCAGGCAGGCGGGTTGCGGAACCGACCGGCACACCTGGGAAGGACCGATTGAAGGATTCAGCCAGGCGACCGAGGAGGTGGCCGTCAGCGCCAGCGTTCCGTCCCCGGCATTGTAAGCCTCGATGGCCTGCGGCACGTCGTTGGAGCCCACCGCGATCGAGTACGGGCCGAAGGTGGTGGTGGCCAGCCGCAGCTTGGGAGCCGCAGCCAGGCTGCCGCTTAAGCCGAACAGAAGCAGAGCGGCAGGGAAGAGCTTTACAGATTTCAGACCCACTCTAAAGCGCCTTTCTTGAACGCCCAGACATATCCCACCACCAGGATGGCCAGGAAGACCGCGACCTCGGCGACGCCAAACCAGCCAAGCTGCCGGTAGCGGACCGCCCACGGGAACAGGAAAATGGTTTCCACGTCGAAGATGACGAACAGGATGGCGATGATGTAGAAGCGCACGGTATAGCGCCCGCGGGAATCGGAAGCGGAGCGGATGCCGCACTCGTAGGCTTCGAGTTTGGTGGAGAGGGGCGTGGAGGGACGCACCAGCTTGCCGGCCCCCAGAGCAACGATGGGAAAAGCCAGGGCGAAAACGGCAAAAATGAAGACAGGGAGGTAACCCTCCGGCATAACAAGCTATTCTACCATGCTGGCCGGCGGCGGACCCAGGCGCGGCGGGGCTGAAGCCCCCCGCGGGCTCAAGCCCGCCCTCCGATTGTTTCAAGCGCCTGAAGGGTTGCCGGCGGCTGTCCGCTATAATGACTTCACTATGTTCCGAGCGATCAAGGAGCAGATCGACACGATCTTCCGGGAAGACCCGGCCGCCACTGGTGTGCTCGAGATCGTTTTCTGTTATCCCGGACTCCACGCGATCCTGCTGCACCGGGTGGCGCACAAGCTCTACGGCTGGCGCTGGCGGTTCGTGGCGCGGTTCATTTCCCAGATCGGGCGCGCGCTGACGGGCATCGAGATTCATCCGGGCGCGAAGATCGGCCGGCGGTTCTTCATCGACCACGGCATGGGAGTGGTGATCGGGGAGACCGCGGAGGTTGGCGACGACGTGCTGCTCTACCAGGGAGTGACGCTGGGGGGTACCGGCAAGGAGCAAGGCAAGCGCCACCCGACGCTGGGCAACCACGTGGTGGTGGGCACCGGCGCGAAGGTCCTGGGCAACATCCGCATCGGCGACCACGTGAAGATCGGCGCGGGGTCGGTGGTGATTCACCCGGTGCCGGATCACTCGACCGTGGTCGGCATTCCCGGGCGGGTGGTGCGGGCGCGCGGGGCGGAGGTCGACGAGGACTCCGAGACGCTGGAGCACGGCAAACTGCCCGACCCGGAAGCCCAGGAGATCGAAGACCTGGCCAGGCGCGTGGCGGAACTGGAGACGCAGGTGCGCGCGCTCACCGGCGCAGTAGCGCCGCCGCCGGTCGGGAGCCATCCGCAAGAACCGGTGTAGCGCTCAGGGGCGCTGTAGGGCGGTTGAAGGTGGGGGAGTGCAGCAGGCCGCACCTGGCGAGAGTGCACTCGATGGTGGTCTTGATCACGCCGAGGCCGTAGACCAGGCTGCGGCGGAAGTTGATCGACGAGGCTTCCGGGAAATAGCGCGTCGGGCAGGAGATCTCGCCGATACGCGCCTTCATCAGGATGGCCTGGGCAATCACCTGGTTGTCGAAGACGAAATCGTCGGAGTTGCGCTGCAGCGGGAGAGCCAGCAGCAGTTCCCTGGTGTAGGCCCGAAAGCCCGTGTGGTACTCCGACAGCTTGGCGCCCAGAAACAGGTTCTGAAACGCGGTCAAAACGCGATTGGAGAGGTACTTGTAAAGCGGCATGCCGCCGCGCATGGCCTGGCCCCCCAGAATGCGAGAGCCCAGCACGAGATCGTAGACGCCCCAGGCGACCATGCTCGCCATCGGAGTCACCAAGAGCGGCGAATACTGATAGTCGGGATGGATCATCACGACCACGTCGGCTCCGCTCGCCAGCGCCTTGGCGTAGCAGGTCTTCTGGTTGCCGCCATAGCCCAGGTTCTTTTCGTGAACCGCGACCGTGAGGCCGAGACGCCGCGCTACGGCGACGGTGCCGTCGGTGCTTTGATCGTCAACCAGGATACGTTCGTCCACGGTGTCGGGGAGTTCGCGGACGGTGGCTTCGAGCGTCGATTCGGCGTTGTAAGCCGGCATTACCACGGCAATGCGTTTTCCGTTGATCACGGTCTCCCTCCTTGGGTGAAGAGGTGCGGCACAGCGGCTGCGACGGGGTGCTCGACGGGAGAAGGCGGGGCGGCGATCCGGCACACGGCCAGCTCCCGGTTCCGATACGGGCAGACCAGGCCGGCGGGGCTGGGGCGGCGGGTGAGAATCCATGTGACCGGGTATTGCCTCGCCAGATTCTGGAAATCGCCAAGCCGGAAGTGCTCCCAACCGGTCTGGGCCCGCACCTGGCTTTTCCAACGGTCCGCAAGCTGGGGGAACAGCGAAACCGGTCCGCTGTCTTTGACGTTATCGGCGAGCGCGCTGCGCTCGGCAATGGCGCGAAAACCGTGCTCGTCTTCCCCGGGAAGCAGCATGTAGTTCGGGTCGAGCGCGAAGGCGGCGTCTTTCGGCGTGTTTTCGCGAATCCAGAGAAAAGCGGAGGTCCAGGTGTTGGCATCCCGGAAGCCGGGCCACTCGACATGGGGACTGGCAGGGAACGTACTGTTCTGGAGCAGCCACATGCCGGCGGCCAGGGGGACGAAGAGGCCGAGCCAGCGCCACACGCTGGTGCGCAGCGCGTACTCCGCGACGAGGCCGCCCAGCAGAAGGAAGAAGACGATGTAGACGAGATGGAAGGACCGCATCGGCTGCAGGCGCGTGTAGTTCTCGATCCTTGCAGGAATGGACAATAGGACGCCGGCCGCGGTGGCCAGCAATCCGAACGGGACCAGAGCGCGGGACAAGCAGCGGAAGGCCGGCGTGGTGCGCCTGGCAGGCATGACGGAGAACCACCACAGCAAGGCCAGCGGAGCGAAGACGCCGACCCACTCGTACCAGGTCCAGGTGAACACGAAGAAGTAGGGCCGGGAGAACAGGGCCTCTCGGGCGGCGCCCTGGGCGGGTTGAAAGTCGAACCCGAAGGGCAGCGCGGAGGCCAGGGCCCCCACCGGCAAGGCAGGCGCGGCGAGCGGCCGGGAACGGCGAACCAGCGCCAGGCAGCCGAGGAAGACGGCCCCGTAGATACTCATTTGCGGATGCACCAGCGCGGCCAGCAGCAACCATACCAGAGCTCGCTTCGGCCGGTTGGAGAGATAGGCGGCGATGGCGAAGATGGCCGCCGGAGTGGCGAGCGAGCGCGCAGTCAGATACGGATCCATAATGAGCAGCGCGGTGCCTGCCACGGGCACACTGAGGAGACCCGCAAGTAGGGCGACGCCGCCCCATCGCGCTGTGTTGCTTTCAAAGCAGGCGCACAACAGACGCCAGGAGGCGACCAGCAGCAGCAGCACGCTCGCGAAATGCCAGAGGAAGATGACCAGGTCGACCGGCAGCCGGGTCAGTCTCGCGGAGCCGCCCACCAGGCTGGCGAACAGCGAGAGGTGGGCGTGCGACATGAAGAATTCCGAGTTAAAGGGGTAGAGGGCCGGATCGGCCGCCTGCTTCACCGCGGGGATGTAAATCGCAGCATCCTCCGCGCCGAGGTGATAGCCGTGGATCAGTACGGCCAGGAATGCAATCAGGGAAAGCTGGAGAATCGGGCGCCGGAATGCACTAGAAAATGACATCGATGCCTTGAGAGTGTCCCAGTTATCCACTGCTTGAAAAGGGAGACGCTCAGCGAAGGCTCATGGTTTCATGCTGGTGCGGGAAAAGTTTCCTATTTCAGGCCCAGGCGCTCGAGCAGGGCGTTGGGGTCGGGATCGCGGCCCATGAAGCTGCGGTACAACTCCGCCGGGTCCTGGCTGTCACCCTTTTCCAGGATGTTACGGCGGAACTCGAGCCCGATTTCGCGGCTGAAAATGCCGTGGTCGCGGAAGCGGGTGAACGCGTCGGCATCCAGGAGCTCCGCCCATTTATAGGAGTAGTAACCGGCGCCGTACCCGACGGGGCCGGCGAACAGATGGGTGAAGGCGGCCAGCGCGGCGTGGTCGGAGGGCAACCTGGCGGGGGAGAACTCCTGGTAGATGGCTCGGGAGTAGTCCATCGCGTCTCCGTCGCGATCGGGCGCGTAGCGGGTGTGGAGCAGCAGATCGACGAAGCCGAAACCGAGCTGGCGCATCTGGGCGTTGGCGCTGCGGAAGTTTCGCGCCCGCTTCAGCTTGGCGAACAAGTCATCCGGGATGGGCTCGCCGGTCTCAAAGTGGCGGGCGAACAGGTCCAGGGCTTCGCGCTCCCAGCACCAGTTCTCCATGATCTGGGAAGGCAGCTCCACAAAGTCCCAGGCGACATTGGTTCCGGCGAGGCTGTGCAGGTCCACCACGCTCAAACAGTGGTGGAGCAGGTGTCCGAACTCGTGGAAGATGGTCTCGACCTCGCGGTGGGTGAGCAGCGCGGGCTGGTCTCCCACGGGGGGCGTGAGATTGCCGCAGATGGCGCCCAGGTGCGGGTGGAGGCCCGCCGGCGAGGGACGGCCGGTGATGAAGGCGTCCATCCAGGCGCCATCGCGCTTGTTCTCGCGGGGAAACCAGTCGGCGTAGAAGGAGCCGAGCCGCGTCCCGTCCTGGTCGAGGATGACGTAATACCTGGTTTCGGGGTCCCAAACCGGCACGCCCGACTCCCGCTCGACGCGGATGCCGTAGAGCCGGCGGACGATCTCGAACAAGCCCCCGATCACGCGCTCCAGCGGAAAGTAAGGGCGCAACGCCTCCTGGTCGAAATCGTAGAGCGCGGCGCGCTGCTTCTCGGCGTAGTAGGCGACGTCCCAGGGCTCCAGTTCCGGCGCATCCGGCCCTTCGAGGGAGCGGCGGAATTCCAGCAGCTCGCGGTTCTCTTCGGCGAAGCGGGCCCGGGTGCTGTGCCGCAGGCCTTCCAGGAAGGCGAGGGCGCGGGCGCCGTTGTGGGCCATGCGGTCCTCCAGGACCAGATCCGCGAAGTCGCGGTAGCCGAGCAGGCGGGCCTTTTCGCCGCGCAGCTCGAGGACGCGGCGGACCAGCGGGCGGTTGTCGAAATCGCCACGGGTTGCGCGGGTCGAGTGAGCGCGGTAGAGCAGCTCGCGGATGGAGCGGTCGTCGAGATACATCAGCAGCGGGGTGAGGCTGGGCGCCTGCAAGGTGAACCGCCATCCCTCGACGCCCTTTCGCGCGGCGCTCTGGCGTGCCGCGGCCACGGCGCTCGGCGGCAGCCCGGCGAGTCTGTCTTCGCGGTCCAGGACGAGCTCGAATGCGTTGGTGGAATCCAGGACGTTTTCCGAGAAGCGTGTGGTGACCGCGCTCAGCTCGACGTCGATCTCGGCCAGGCGAGCCTTGCCGGCCGGATCCAGATCGGCGCCGTGGCGTCGAAAATCGTCGAGCGTCTTGGTGAGGAGCCGGCGCCGGGCGCCCTCCAATTGCCGAGCGTTCCCGGTGGCTGCGTAGCGCTGGAGCGCGGTCCAGAGGCCCGCATTGAGCGGAATGGTGGAATGGAACTGGCTGACTTCGGGCTCGACGGCGTTGTGAGCGGCGCGCAATGCCGGGTAGGTCGCCACGGCTTCCAGGTGTTTGACCACGCCCATGGCGCGATCCAGCGGTTCGGTCAGAATGTCCAGGGGCGCTAGAGTGTTTTCGAACGTCGGGGCCGGATGGCCGCCAGCCAGGCAGTCCAGCCGGGCGCGGGCCTGGGCCAGCAGGTCGCGGATGCCAGGCTCGACGTGGGCGCTCTCAATGCGGTCGAACGCAATGGGGAAGTCAATGTGCAGCAAAGGGTTAGACTGGCCGGCCATATCTTCCAGGATACCCTTGGCGGGGGGCTGGCCGGGGCGGCGGACTCGCCGGAACCATCCAGCCGCCCGCAAAAGAGGGCGCAGCGCCCCCTCCAAATAGACCGCCCAACCAGGCGGGAAATTGAGTAGGATGCCATTGGGATTGCAAGGATTCGTGGGGGAGGATGGATTCCTCTCCTTCGATACTGCCGATAAGGGCCAGTGGTAGATCCAATGGTAACGACGCGTCCAGGCCTGCGGCGTCGCCCGCAGTCTCCGGATCTGGCCTCGGTCCGAGAGGCGAAGGGGATCTCGCTCCAGCAGATCTCCGAGGTTACGAAGATCTCGGTGCGCTATCTCGAGGCTATCGAGACGTCGCAGTACGAGCGCTTGCCCGGCGGGGTATTCAGGACCAGCTATATCCGCCAATACGCGCGAGCGATCGAGTGGGACGAATGGGATCTGCTGGCTTCCTACGATTCGACCATCCCACCGGAACCCATGGAGCCGCCCCCGCCACGCGGCCTTTTGGGCACGGTGCTGCGTCTGCTGGCGCCGGACAAGCGGGGCTAACCCCAACACTGTTCACTTTGTCTTCGTGGGGCGGACCTCCCGGTCCGCGGGCCGACGTCCACGCCGGCCCAAGTCCGACCCACCAAGCCATCTTTGCCGGAACGGTATGGGCGCGCAAGGCGTCTGATAGGCTAGAAAAGGCGAGGAGCGCGGCTGCGACGGTGCATATCAAGGTCTTGTTTTTCGGGATGTTAAGGGATGTCGTGGGACGGGCGGAGGAGGAACTGGAGCTCGGCCCGGGCGCGCGGGTGGGAAGCGTCTTCGAGCACTACGCGCGAGAGTTTCCGCGGCTCCGGGAGATGGAGCGCAGCGTCGCGCTGGCGCGGAACCAGCGGTTCTCGGCGAGTTCGGAGGAACTCGGCGACGGGGATGAGATTGCGCTGTTGCCGCCGGTGAGCGGGGGGGCGAGCCGCTACACCCACGCAATCGAGAATCGGGCGGGCCTGTTCGCGCTGACGCGCGAGCCGATTGACGCCCGCGAACTCGCGGCGCGCCTCCCGCGGGGCGAGGACGGCGCCCTGGTGACCTTCGAAGGCATCGTGCGCAACAACACGAACGGGCGCGCCACGTTGTACCTGGACTATGAGTGCTACGAGCCCATGGCGGTCGAGGTGATGGCGGAGATCGGTGGCGACATCGCGCGGGAACACGCGATCGGGGGCCTGGCCATGGTCCACCGGCTGGGGCGGCTCCAGATCGGCGAGACCAGCGTGGCGATCCTGGTGGCCGCTCCGCACCGCCAGGCGGCGTTCGAGGCGGCGCTGGAAGGCATTAACCGGCTCAAGCGGACCGTGCCGATTTGGAAGAAGGAGTATTTCGCGGACGGCGAGGCCTGGGTGGAAGGGGAGTGGGACAGATCGGTGAGGGAACGATGAACTGGCGGCGCGTGCTGGCGGTTGCGATCCTGGCGGCGAGCGCTTGCGCACTCCTTTCGCAGGAGACTGTATTTCGGGTCGACGTGCGGTTGGTGCATATTCTGGCCACCGTGAAGAACGATTCGGGCCAGTTGGTCGGCGATCTGCAGAAAAGCGAGTTTGCGGTGTTCGACAACGGCGTGCCGCAGAACCTGGCCGTCTTCGAGCACCACACCGAGCAGCCGCTTTCGATCACCCTGATGATCGACACCAGCGCCTCGACGGGGATCGACCTGCGCTACGAAACCGAGTCCGTGGACCGGTTTCTGCACGCGCTGTTCCGGGAGGGGAATCCGCAGGACGCGGTGAAGCTTTACAGCTTCAACTACGACACCACCTCGCTTTCCAGCTTCACGCGCCGGGCGGATCTGCTGGAACGTGCGCTGAAGGGATTGAAGTGCGACGGGGGCACCAGCCTGTACGACGCGCTGTGGTTCGCGGCTAGGAGCCTGGAAGACCGCGAGGGGCGGCACGTGGTGGTAGTGGTGACCGACGGCGGCGACACCACTAGCGTCCGGGACTTCCACCAGGCGCTGGAAGCGGCGCAGATGGCGGATGCCGTCATCTACCCGGTCCTGGTGGTGCCGATTACGAACGATCCGGGGCGAAACACCGGTGGCGAGCACGCACTCACCTCGCTGGCGAAGGGCACGGGCGGGCGCGTGTTCGAGCCCACCCTGGGCGAAGCGCTGGATCAGGCGTTCGCGGATCTTCTGCGGGAGCTGCGTACACAGTACCTGTTGGGCTACTACCCGAAAGGCGTGCCGCCGGGCAAAGACCGGTTCCACCGGCTGGAGGTCAAGGTGGGACGGCCGGATTTGCGGGTGCTGTCGCGAAGCGGGTATTATGGGGAAGCCGAGCGGGCCAAGGGCTGGAAGCCGGCGCGGTGAGGAGCGCGAGTGAACCTCAAGGGCAATATCAAGGGCGGCGGCGAGCGGGGCGATCCAAAGAAAAGGCCGGGCGGGGGAGGCAGACCACCGGACCAGGGCAACCGCTCTCGGGCCCCCGAGCAGACCTTCGAGGAAGTCCGCTACCTGAAGTACCTGATTGAGAGCGAGGTCCCGGTCCGGGTGAAACTCCGCGACAATACGGAGGTTGCCGGGACTATCGAGTACTACGACCACTCCTTTATCCGCCTGACCCGGCACGACGCGCCAAACCTCTTCATTTTCAAGCACGACATCAAGTACTTGCACGAAGAATAGAGGCCGCCGCCGGTGCTGCACCCGCCAAGCGGGTCCGCTCCCTGGCGGTCGCGGTTCGGTGCTGCGACGCGACCCTCGGCAGCGAACCGTGACTGTGAGGAAGCTGACCCGAGCGCAGCGCGGAAGACACCGGCCTCCCGCAAACCGCAGCCGAAGGAGTGTGAGAAGATCGGGTGAATGCCATCCTACCTGGAAACCGCCATGGAAATCGCGCGCGAGTCCGGCGCGCTGCTGAGCAAGTATTTCGAGCGGCGGGTGAGTTTCGAGCTGAAGGGCGAGTACGACCTGGTGACCGAGGCGGACCGCGCTTCGGAGCGTCTGGTGGTGGACCGGCTGCTGACCTACTTCCCGGCGCACTCCATCGTGGCGGAGGAGGGCGGCGGGCGGCAGGGCTCCTCGGAGTACTGCTGGTACGTCGATCCGCTGGACGGCACCACGAATTTCGCCCACGGTTTTCCGGTCTTCAACGTCACGCTGGCGCTGGAACGCGCCGGAGAACTGGTGGCGGGCTGCATCTACGACCCGACCCGGGAGGAGATGTTCGCGGCCGAGCTGGGGGTGGGCGCCTTCCTGAACAACCGGCGGATCCGGGTGTCCAAGGTGGGCAAGCTCGAGGAGACGCTGGTGGCCACGGGCTTCCCGAGCCGGCGGCGGCACCAGAACTTGAACGTGCACTTCTACTACCAGATGGGGATGTTGACGCACGGGGTGCGGCGGGCCGGATCGGCGGCGCTGGACCTGGCCTATGTGGCCAGCGGGCGGCTGGACGCCTTCTGGGAGTTCGGTCTGAATCCTTGGGACATGGCGGCGGGCGTGCTTCTGGTGCGCGAGGCGGGCGGCCAGGTCACCGACATGCTCGGACAGCCGGCCTCGCTGCGCGGCCCGCATATCCTTGCCGACAACGGCCTGGTACACCAGGGCATGCTGGGCCTGTTCGGAGAAGTATTCTCCGGCCATGCCCGGGTACCCCTGCCTGAGGTGAGCCCGGCGCAGCGGTAACCCGTTGGAATCACCCAGGAAACCTTTACTTTCGCCAGTGTAAGATGGTAGTCTGAGTGTCTCTCCATGCGAACTGTTGACCTGATCCACCGAAAGCGCGAGGGCGAGGAGTTGAGCCCGCAGGAAATCGCCTGGCTCGTAGAGGGCTACACGCGAGGCGAGATCCCGGATTACCAGATGTCGGCGTTCCTGATGGCGGTGTATTACTCGGGAATGTCGGACCGCGAGGTCTCCACACTCACCGACTGCATGGTGCGGAGCGGCGAAACTGTGGATTTGTCCGCGATTCCCGGCCAGAAGGTGGATAAGCACTCGACGGGCGGGGTAGGGGACAAGACCAGCCTGATCTCAGCACCGCTGGCGGCCGCGGCCGGAGTGGTAATTCCCATGATTTCCGGACGGGGGCTCGGCCATACCGGGGGAACGCTCGACAAGCTCGAAGCCATTCCCGGCTTCCGCACGGACCTGACCGTCGAGGAGTTCCGCGCGCAACTGGCGAAGCTCGGACTGTGCTTCATCGGGCAGAGCGCGCAGGTGGCGCCGGCCGACGGGAAGCTGTACAGCCTGCGCGATGCCACGGCTACGGTGGAATCGATTCCGCTGATCGCCTCCTCGATCATGTCCAAGAAGATCGCCGAGGGTCTGGACGCGCTGGTGCTGGACGTGAAGGTGGGCTCGGGAGCGTTCATGAAGCGCCAGGTGGACGCCCGCCGGCTGGCCCAGATGATGGTGGGAATCGGCCGCCGGATGGACAAGCGGGTGCAGGCGCTGATCACCGATATGAGCCAGCCGCTGGGCTATGCCATCGGCAATGCGCTGGAGGTCATGGAAGTTTCGCAGACTTTGCAAAGTGCCGGGCCGAACGACCTGACGCGGCTGTCGCTGGAATTGGCGGCGCGCATGATCCACCTGGGCAAAGTCACCGAGACCATCGACGAAGCGCGGGAGTTGGCGCAACGCAAGCTGCTGGATGGTTCAGGCTACCGCAAGTTCAAGGAAGTCATCCAGGCGCAGGGCGGCAATCCAAACGTGCTGGACCGCTTCGACTTGCTGCCGAACGCCAGCGGCGCACGCGAAATTGCTTCGCCGCGCGCGGGCTTTGTCAGCCAGATCAAGGCCGAGGACATCGGGCTGGCCTCGTCGATGATCGGCGCGGGCCGCGACACCAAGGAAGCCGCTATCGATCCGGCGGTGGGGGTGATCCTGGAGGTCAAGGTCGGCGAGAAGGTAGAAGCCGGCGCGGTGTTGTGCCGCCTGTACTACACCAAGGAAGAACACCTCGAGGAAGCGGCGCAGCTTGTGGAGGACGCGTTCCGGATTTCCACGCACCCGCCCGAGGAACGCGAGCTGATTCTGGAAGTGGTGGGCTAGTCGCCTTCCGCCATGGGCCGCTTCACGGGCATCCTTGGACTGCTCGCCATCCTGGGAGTGGCCTTCCTGTTCTCAAGCAACCGCCGGGCCATCCGGCCTCGAGTGCTGCTGTGGGGCCTGGGGCTGCAACTGGGCTTCGCCTTCCTGGTGCTCAAGACCGGGTTTGGGTGGTTCTTCGAGAAGGCCTCGGTCGCGGTGAACGCCATGCTGGGCTTCGCCGAGGCGGGCAGCGAATTCGTGTTCGGGCCGCTGGGCGTCAAGACCGGGGCGGTTGGGGTGGTGTTCGCCTTCCAGGTGCTGCCCATCGTCATCTTCATCGCGTCGTTCTTCGCCATCCTCTACTACCTGGGCGTAATGCAGTGGGTCATCAAGGGGATGGCCATCGTGATGCAGAGAACGATGGGGGGCAGCGGGGCCGAATCCACCAACGTCGCGGCCAGCATCTTCATGGGACAGACCGAAGCGCCGCTGACCATCCGTCCATTCCTGCCCAAGCTCACCCAATCCGAGCTGTTCACGGTGATGACTTGCGGCATGGCGCACGTCTCGGGCGCGGTGATGGCCGCCTACGTCAAAATCGCCGGGGTCGACATCAAGCACCTGCTGACGGCGGTGATCATGACGGCGCCGGCCACCATCATGCTGGCCAAGATCCTCATGCCCGAGGTGGAGCAGCCGGAGACGGCGGGCAAGGTCGAGATTCACGTGGAGAAGCCCGGGGTCAACATTATCGACGCGGCGGCGCGCGGGGCGGGGGACGGCGTGCACCTTGCCATTAACATCGCGGGGATGCTGATCGCGTTCATCGCGCTGATCGCCTTGGTGAACGGGGTTCTGGGTTGGGCGCACTCGCTGCCGCATATGGGATGGCTGCCGCCGTCGTTGCAGCTCATCTTCGGCTACGTGTTCGCGCCGGTGGCCTGGCTGCTGGGCGTGAGCTGGAAAGACGCGATGGCAATCGGCAACCTGCTGGGGACCCGGCTGGCGCTCAACGAGTTCGTGGCGTTCATCGATTTGGGGAAGATCAAGACGCTGCTGGACCCGCGATCGTTCACCATCGCCACTTACGCGCTGTGTGGATTCGCCAATTTCAGCTCGATCGCTATTCAGATCGGCGGCATCGGGGCGCTGGCGCCGACCCGCAAGTCCGACTTGGCGCGGATGGGGCTGAAAGCGGTGGCGGCCGGAACCATGGCGAATTTCATGTCCGCCTGCATTGCGGGGATGCTGCTGTGAAGTGGGTAGCCGAGGCGCTCCAGTACCTTGAGAAGCAGGTTGGGGCCCGGCCTCGCGTTGCGGTGGTGCTGGGCAGCGGGCTGGGCGCGTTTGCCGAAGAGCTGAGCGGCAGCGTCGACATTCCCTACGCCGCGATTCCGCACTGGCCATGTTCGACCGCCATCGGGCACGCCGGGAAGCTGGTGTTCGGGCGATTGGGCGAGACCGATGTCGCGGTAATGGCCGGGCGGGTGCATCTCTACGAGGGCTACTCGCAGCAGCAGGTCGTGTTCGGCGTGCGCGTACTGGCCCGCTTCGGCGTGCGCGTGTTCGTGTTCACCAACGCGGCGGGCGGCATCAACCCGTCCTACGGGCGCGGCGGGCTGGTGCTGATCTCGGATCACATCAATCTGCAAGGCTCGAACCCGCTGGTTGGGCCGAACGACGATTCGCTCGGGCCGCGTTTCCCGGACATGTCGGAGGCCTATTCCGCCGGACTCCGCAAGCTGGCGAAAGAGGTAGCGGGCGAACTGGGCATCCCGCTCGGCGAGGGCGTATACGCGGCGTTGCTGGGGCCGAGCTACGAGACGCCGGCGGAGATCCGCTACTTGCGGGCCATCGGCGCGGACCTGGTGGGCATGTCCACGGCGCCGGAAACGATTGCGGCGAACCACCTGGGCGCGCGGGCGCTGGCGATTTCCTGCGTCACCAACATGGCCGCCGGCATCCTGCCGCAGAAGATCACGCACACCGAGGTGCTGGAGACCGGCGAGATGGTGCGCGGCACGCTGATCAGGTTCCTGAAAGCTCTGCTGCCCCGCATCGAGGTGTGATATGGACCCTCTGCTCGAAGCGGCGCTAAGCGCACGGGAGCACGCTCACGCGCCGTTCTCGCACTTCAAGGTAGGCGCGGCGTTGCAGGACGACGCAGGCCGCGTGTACACCGGCTGCAACGTGGAGAACGCGACCTACGGGCTCACGGTGTGCGCCGAGCGCGTGGCGGTGTTCAAAGCGATCTCGGAGGGCGCCCGCAAGTTCACGCGTGTGGCGGTGGCGGCCGATACCGGCACGCTTACGCCTCCCTGCGGCGCCTGCCGCCAGATCCTGTGGGAGTTCTGCGGGGACATCGAGGTGCTTCTGGTCAACCTCGAGGGCCGAACCGAAAGCTTCCGCATGAAGGACCTTTTCCCGAGGCCATTCGATGCTACGTTTTTGGATTAGCCTCTGCCTGCTGGTCTCCGCCGCCTGGGCGGAGCCCGCCGATTGGATCTGGAGCGCACGCTACGTGGTCACCATGGACGCCGGGCGGCGCGTGATCCCGAACGGCGCGGTGGCGATCCGCGGGGAGCGCATCGTCGCGGTGGGAACGCGCGCCGAGATCGACCGGCGCTTCCAGGCCCGCGAGCGCCTGGACCGCCCCGAGTCGCTCATCGCCCCCGGGCTGGTCAATACCCACGCGCACGCCGCGATGTCGCTGTTCCGAGGCATCGCCGACGACCTGCGCCTCCAGGAGTGGCTCGAGAAATACATCTTTCCCGCCGAAGCGCGCAACGTGTCGCCGGAGTTCGTGCGCTGGGGCACGCGGCTGGCGTGTCTGGAGATGCTGCTCTCCGGGACCACCACCTACACCGACATGTATTACTTCGAGGACGTGGTGGCCGAGGCGACCAGGGAGGCCGGCCTGCGCGGTGTGCTGGGCGAGACCATCATCGGCTTTCCGGCGCCGGACGCGAAAACGCCCGCCGACGCGCTGCGGTTCGCCGAGCGCTACATCCAGCGCTTCCGCAACGATCCGCTGATCGTCCCGGCGGTGGCGCCGCACGCGCTCTACACCAATTCCGAGGAGACGCTGCGGGCCTGCCGGCGGCTCGCGAACCGCTACGGCGTCCCGCTGCTGACCCACGTCTCCGAAACCCGACGCGAGCGCGACGACGCCCTGGCGAAGTGGAACAAGACGCCGGTCGCGGTGCTGAATTCCTTCGGCGTGTTCGACGGACGCACGGTAGCCGCGCACGCGGTGTGGGTGGACGATGCGGACCTGGCGATTCTCAAGGCGCGCGGCGTGGGAGTGGCGCATTGCCCGTCGAGCAACATGAAACTGGCCAGCGGCGTCGCTCCGGTGGTGAAGATGCTGGCGCTGGGCCTCTCCGTTGGACTCGGCACCGACGGGCCGGCGGGCAGCAACAACGATTTCGACCTGATGGAGGAGATGGACCTGGCCGCCAAGCTCCAGAAGGTGACCAGCGGAGATCCACAAGCTCTGCCCGCGACCCAGGCCGTCGAGATGGCGACTATTCTGGGCGCCCGGGCGCTGGGCCTCGAAAAGGAGATCGGGTCGCTCGAGAACGGCAAGCGCGCCGACCTGATCACGGTGCGCCTGGACCGGCCCAACGCCGTCCCGCTCTACGGCGTTTACTCGCAGATGGTGTACGCGCTGAAGGGGTGCGACATCCGCGACGCCATGGTGAACGGACGCATTCTGCTGCGCGACCGCCAGCCGCTCACCCTGAACGCGGCCGAGATTCTGGCCAAGGCCGAAGAGTTCGGCGCCAAGGTGCGGGAGTCGCTGAAGTAGCGCGGCGGTTCAAGCCAAAAGGACCCGAATCTCGGCGCGCTTGACCGGGGAGGGCGGGTCTGGGACATTAACTGACATGGGCGAACGGGTGCACACCATCCTGGCGAACAAGGGTTCCGCGATCTGGTCGGTGCGGCCGGAGGCGACCGTCTACGAGGCGCTGAAGCTGCTGGCCGAAAAGGATGTGGGGGCGCTGCTGGTGATCTCGGACGGCAAGCTGGCCGGGGTCTTCTCGGAGCGCGACTACGCGCGCAAGGTGGCGCTGATGGGGAAGTCGTCGAAGGAATTGCGCGTCGCGGAGATCATGACCAGCCCGGTAATCACGGTGACGCCCGAGCACACCATCGAGGAGTGCATGAGAATCGTCACCGCGCACCACATCCGGCACCTGCCGGTGGTGGACGGGGACCATCTGGCGGGCATGATCTCGATCGGCGACCTGGTGAACGCGATCATCTCGGCGCAGGCGGACACCATCCAGCACTTGAGCAACTACATCGCGGGGGAGTACCCACGGTAGGCGCTGGGCGCTCCGGCTCCCGCCGAACAGCGAGCCGGGTCATCCCCAGACGTGAATGCACGCGCTGCGTGAGTATTCAATATTAGCCAAGTCGGAATCTCGTAGCGGGCTTCACTTGCACTTGCACCACGGACACCCTTTCGCCTCCCATAGCTGAACTGTCTTATACAGGTCGTTGAGGAAAAGACATAGTTCGCTCGTCTTGAATTCGGAGAAACGAAACGTGAAGGACTGTTGTGGCTTGCCATCACAGAAAACCGCGACTCGATGGCGAGTGGTCGTACCTAAACCAGCAATCTTGATGCTCTCTTTGACAGGCCACGCCATCGCTTGGGTCTTATCGATTCTCAGTGAGAGCTTTTCAGAGTCACAGAACAAACCCGGAGCGCTCCTGGGATCCGGCTTCTCGGGCACGGGTGCGATACAAACCGACCCTAGTGAGGGTCCGGCAGAAGAGGCCGAATTCACGAGCGCTAGGATCATGAGTATAGGCCCTGTTGTTCGCATACTCGTCTCCCAGGACGATTATAGGCGGAAGGAAGCCGCCTGGCTAGCGCCCGACGATTCGGCGGAGCGGAGAACGGTTGGGCTCCGAGTACTCGACGCGGGTTACCATGAACTGGAATGACCTACCTGATTGTTCTCAACGACCACCCGTACGAGTCGGAGCGGAACTACAACGGGCTGCGGCTGGCGACCTCGCTCGCCGGCAACGACCAAAACGTGGTGCGGCTGTTCCTGATCGGCGAGGCGGTACGCTCGGCGGTGGGCGGCGCGACCGTTCCCGATGGCGTGCACGACATCGAATGGATGCTACGGCGATTCGCGGCGGGCGGGCGGCCGGTGGGAGTCTGCCGCACCTGCATGGAAGCGCGGGGCATTGAGACCGAGGCGCTCATCGATTGCACGTACCGTAGCACGCTGGATGAACTGACGCGGTGGACGGAAGAGGCGGACAAGGTCCTGGTGTTCTGAGGGTTCGGAAATTGGTGAATGAGTGTACTGTCACGGGTTTTTTAGCAGCGGCGCGCTCAGGACGGCGTCGTTCCGTCCCACGTATTTCCGGAAGACGGCGGCGAGACCGGGGTTGTTCTGCAGCCGCATATCCGATCGCAGGTCGGGATTGGGATCGTTGAAGAACGCGGCGTTCCACCAGGAGAAGCCGATGAGCTTCGGCCAGCGGCCGCCGGTGATGTCCGCGAGGGCGTCGATGGCCCAGGAAACTTGCAGGGGATCCCTGATATTGCCGAACTCGGAGACCACGATGGGCTTGTCGGCAAGCTTGCGCAGGCGGCCGTAAACCCAATCCATCTGCCAGCGGAACGAGACCGCCCGCAGGTCCTTGGGGATCTGGCGGCCATAGACACTGACGCCGAACCAGTCGATCCATTCGTCGCCTGGGTAGTAGTTCTCGAAGCGGTTCCAGTCGACCACCGGCTCATCCCAGGGATCGACGTGGAATACCCAGCGGATGTTGCGCGCCCCTTCCTCCCGGGCGATCTGGATGATGTGGCGGTAGGCGGCGCGGAAGCGGGCCACCGAGTCGGGGTAGGAGCCGCCTTCCTGGTTCCACAGCCCGTTCCAGGGAAACCAGAAACCGTTCACCTCGACGCCGTATTCGGCCAGCAGCGGGGTTCCGAAGCGCTTGGCGTCGCGCATCCAGCGGCGGAAGTCCCCGTCAAAGCGGCCGCGGAGGATGTTCTCCAAGGTGAAAACCGGATCTGGGCACTGGATGGCGGGGTGAAGCAGCATCAGGCGAATGTAGGGGATGCTGCCATTGGCGCGAATCCAGGAGGCGGTGGCCATGGGGAAACGGCGGCTCTGGTACCAGTTGTTGCAGAAGTAAACCCAGGTGGGGCGCTTGCCGACGAGCCGCTGATAGCCCCGAACGTCCGCTGGGACGATGTCGCCGCCCATGCCGTCGCGGCCGCCCGGGAAGACGCCTTGGTAAAGTTTTCCGGCGGGTGGCTCGGCGATCGCGTTGGTGGAGACGGCGGCGGCCGGGTCCAGCGCCGCAGCCAGCAGAAGCACCGCTAGCATGGAAGACCCCAGGTACGAATGTAGCATCGCCGGAGGAGGCGGCGAGCTCAGGCCACCAGCCGGACGATGACCACGATGTTCCAGGCGGCCAGCGCGGCGAACCAGTAGTTGATCCAGCGGATTACGTGGGGGCGGTGGAGGCCGATACAGATACCGCCCAGCGCCAGCGCGACGAGTTTGGCGGCGACGACGCCGAAGGTCGGGCCGAGACCAGCCGCCGCGAGGAATCGGATCAGAGGGCAGGCCTCACCGGCGCCTAAACCGATCCCCACCAGGGTGGTCAGGAAGTCCAGGAGCTGGAGACAGAGGAAAGTCGCTAGCAGCACAGAATACTCATCGGCCCGGAGTGGATCGATTTGAGCCTATATCGCTCATGCCGGACCGGGATAGAATCGAGGTAGGTGAAGGACAAACCCAGACAGTTCCCGGCGATCCTGTTCCCCGTGTTCCAGACGCAGGAAAGAACGCACTGGCGTCCGTCGCTGGACATCTACCGGATGCGAAACGGCTGGCTGCTGAAGTTCGATCTGGCCGGAGTCCCGCTGGAGGAAGTCAACGTCGAGGTGCAGGGCTGCCGGATCACGGTGAGCGGGGTCCGGCGCGACTATGTGGCCGAGGATGTGGATGCCTGCTACGCCATGGAGATCGCCTACAACCGGTTCGAGCGCACGGTGGAGCTGCCGTGCGAGTTCGCCAACCCGGCGGTGACGGTCGAGGGCTGCAACGGGATCCTGATCATCCGTGTGACGGAGGGATGAGTGAGCGACTCGGAAGAAGTTCAAGTGCTGCCGATCCTGCCGCTGAAGAACAGCGTGCTGTTTCCGCATCTGCTGATGCCTCTGGCGGTGGGCCGGGCGGCGTCTCTGGCGGCGGCCGAGGCGGCGCTGGCTACGGAGGGGAAAGAGATCGTGATCGTGGCGCAGCGCGATCCCTCCAAGGACGAGCCGCAGTTCGAGGACCTGTACACCATCGCGACCAAAGCCGTGATCAAAAAGATGGCGCGGTCCAGCGAAAGCCAGATGGAGCTGATCGTGCTCGGGGTGGAGCGGGTGGTGGCGCTGAATCTCGAGCAGACGGAGCCGTATCTGAAGGCGCGGGTGCGGCCTCATCCGCTGCCGGACGAGCGGACGCCGGAGGTCGAGGCGCTGCACCGGGCGGTGACCGAACTGGCTGGGCGGGCGATCCAACTGGCGCAGCCGAACATCCCGGCCGAAGTAAGTCACATGCTGGCGTCGGCCGAGGAGCCGCTGCGGCTGGTGTACCTGCTGGCCTCGATGATGAGCCTCGAGCTGACCAAGGAGCAGGCGCTGCTGGAGGCCGAGAGCCGCGGCGCTGCGCTGCGCTTGATGCACTCATACCTGACCAATGAGGTGCAGGTGCTCGAGCTGCGCAACAAGATCGCCAGCGAAGCGCAGACCGAGATGAGCAAGCAGCAGCGCGAGTACATGCTGCGGCAGCAATTGCGCGCGATCCAGCAGGAACTGGGCGAGAAAGACCCGCAGCAGGCCGAAGTGGAGCTGTTGCGGGAGCGGATCGAGAAGCTGGAACTGCCGGAAGAGGTGGCCAAGGAGGCGCAGCGGGAGCTGGGGCGGCTCGAACGGCTGCCGCCGGGCGCGCCGGATTACCAGGTGATCCGGACCTACCTGGACTACGTGGTCGAGCTGCCCTGGAACACCTCCACCGAGGATCAGCTCGACGTGGGGCGCGCGCGGGTGATCCTGGATGAGGACCACTTCGACCTGAAGGAAGTGAAAGAGCGCATTCTCGAGCACCTGGGGGTGCTGAAGCTGAACCCGGAAGCGAAAGCGCCGATCCTGTGCTTCTTCGGGCCGCCTGGGGTGGGCAAGACGTCGCTGGGCCAGTCGATCGCGCGGGCGTTGGGGCGGAAATTCGAGCGCATGAGCCTGGGCGGGCTGCATGACGAGGCGGAACTGCGCGGGCACCGGCGCACCTACATCGGCGCGCTGCCGGGCCGCATCGTGCAGGCCATCCGGCGCGCGGGATCGAAGAACCCGGTGCTGATGCTGGACGAAGTGGACAAGATGGGGCGGGACTTCCGCGGCGACCCGGCGGCGGCGCTGCTGGAGATCCTGGACCCCGAGCAGAACAAGAGTTTTCGCGACAACTACCTGGACCTGCCGTTCGACCTTTCGAAGGTGTTCTTCATCACCACGGCCAACGCGCTCGACACGGTGCCCCGGCCGCTGCTGGACCGCATGGAGATGCTGCGGCTGGCGGGCTACAGCGAGGAAGAGAAGATCGAGATCGCGAAACGCTACCTGATTCCGCGGCAGCTCAAGCAGTCGGGCCTGAACGAGGAGCAGTGCAAGCTGCCGGACGGGACGCTCAAGCGGATCATCTCGCGCTACACCCGGGAGGCGGGGCTGAGGCAACTGGAGCGCAACATCGGGCGGGTGTCGCGAAAGGTGGCGCTGCGGCACGCGGAAGGCAACACCGAGTCGGTGGTGGTGGGGCCGGACGATTTGATCGAGATGCTGGGGCCGACGAACTTCGCCCAGGAACAACTGCGCCAGGATCAGCCTCCCGGAGTCGCCACCGGGCTGGCCTGGACGGAGTCCGGAGGCGAGGTCCTCTACATCGAGGCGACGCGATTGCCCGGCGGCAAAGGGCTGACCATCACCGGGCAGATCGGCGAGGTGATGCAGGAGTCGGCGAAAGCGGCGCAGAGTTACGTCTGGTCGCACGCCAAACAGATGGGAATCGCTCCGGACGTGTTCAAGGACGACGGCATCCACATCCACGTGCCCGCGGGCGCCATCCCGAAAGACGGCCCGTCGGCCGGAGTCACCATGGCGACCGCGCTGGCCTCGCTGTATACCGGGGCGCCGGCGCGCAGCGACACGGCCATGACCGGCGAAATCACGCTGACCGGCCTGGTGCTGCCCATCGGCGGGCTGAAGGAGAAAGTGCTGGCGGCGCGGCGCGCGGGAATCCGCCGCGTAATCCTGCCGCGGGAAAACGAGAAAGACCTGCGCGACCTGCCCGAGGTGGTGCGCAAGGAGATGGAGTTTCTTCCCGTCGACCGGATCGAGGACGTGCTCGCGGCGGCAATCCCGCGAGTAGGATGAGGCTCCAGCCTCGTCCCGGTTGTGCACCGGCTGCATCCAGGACAAGGCTGGAGCCTTATCCTACTCGGAGCGCGGATGCTCCGTTGCTGTACCATGATGCTGTGCGGCGCGAGAGTATCCCGGACTATGTGCTGTCGTTGCCCGAGCGGGTGGTGCGCTCGGCCTCCGCGCTGGCGGGCGGCTTGCTCCGCGAGGTTGTGGACGTGGTGCTGCCGCCGCGGGTGCGCCGGACCAGCCTCTATCGCAACCTGGTCGGGGTCGGCCTGCGCTTCATGATCGAGGACGTCGGGCAGGTGGAGGGAGTTTACCCCCCGGCAGGCGAACTCGCCAGCGATTTCCTGTTCCGGCGCACGGCGGGGCACGGAGTCGAGTTGGCCGGCATCCTGGCGTTTCACGCTTCGCCGGTTTGGGTGATGGCCGCGCTGGCGGATATTTGCGGTGCGGGCCGCGGCCTGATCTCCGAGATCTCGGATGCGCTGAAGCAGGAGGGATTGCTCGATCCCGAGACCAGGTTCGAGAACGTCGATCAGATCCTGGACGGCCTGGAGCGGAGCGCCGGCCGCGTCGCCGAAGCCCTCAACACGCCTCCGCTCGACGTCGCTGCCCTCCGCCGGGAGTGGGCGGCGGTGCGCGCCGAGGCACGCAAGATCCCCCCGCGAAATCTGCCGTCCGCGAAACTGGTCTGGCGCCACTGGGAGGCGCTGAAGCGAGAGGCGGCGGCGCAGAACCGTTCGGTCTTCGTGCTCTCGTCGATTCTGGCGGTGGCGGCCATCGGCCGGGTTCCGGAGAACCTGCGCTGGCTTTCGCGTTGCGCCCGGCTGGCGGCGCGGCGCACCGGGCAGGTGTTCGCCTCCGCGCTGCTCGATCATTACTCCAGCGCTCTGAAAGAGATCCGCAAGGCCGGGTACCTGGGCTACTGGAAGCGCGAGTTCCGGCCCTACCTGGTGGCCGCCGCCCGCCAGTTCTCGCCGCGCACAAAATCGCTCACCGCGAAGCTGTTAGAGCGAAAGCCTACTCGATCACCTGCTTCTTCTTGATCCAGTCGATGAGCAGGTCGCGCAGGAGCGGGCCGGTTTGCGGGAACGCCAGGCCGCGGGTGCCGAGGGCGCCGGTCTCGACGACAAAATCGATCGTTGCGAGCGTGTATTCGCGGTCCGGCTCGACCGTGTGCGCCTTGGCGACCGCCGGTGGCAGTTGCGAGCCCTTGAACTTCCCTACCACCACCTTGTTGTCGAAGGGCATGACATTCCAGACGTGGCGCGCGAGCAGGCGGCCTTGCGGCAACTTGTCGCGCAGGCCGCCGAGGTTGATCAGGCCGAAATCGGCGCCCATCTGCTCGGCCATGGCGCCCTCGACCAGGCGCTGCAGGTCCACCTTCGCAAGCTCGCGCCGGGACTCGCCGATGGGCACGTCCACCACCTTCGAAACGCGTTTCTCCCACTTGGCCACGCGGGCGGCCATGTCGCCGGCGGGGGGAATGGACGAGTCGATCGGGATGCGCTTCCAGTTCCACGAAGCCAGCTTTTTCGCGGGCACGTCCACCTTGAGATCGAGCCGGCCGAGTTCGCGCCCGCAGCACTCCGCCCGCACCCACAGCCGATGCTCGAACTCCTCGGCCTTTTCCAGGCCGGTGTGAACGTGAGCGCCGACGACGACCGCGATCTCGGGAACCTCGTGCAGGACGGCGGCCTGCTCGGCGGCCTCCAGGTGGGCCAGCAGCACGATCACATCGGAGCGGCCCGCGAGCTCGGCCGCGATCTTGCGGACCGTCTCGATGGGCGGCAGCGAGTGCCAGGGCCCGAGCTTGGCGGGCGCTTCGTAGTTCTCCAGGTGGCCCATCAAGGCGCCGATCACCGCCACGCGCATGCCATTTACCTTCCGGATGACGTAAGCGTTGCGCGTGAACAAGCGGCCGCCGCCATCCACGACGTTGGCCGAGACGATCGGAGCAACGCCGGCCTTCAGAAATCGGGAAGTCGTTTCCCATCCGTAGTCGAAGTCGTGGTTGCCGAGCGTGGAGATCTGGAAGTGGAACAGACCCGCAATCTGATACACCGGGATTCCTTGAAAGAGCGTCGAGACCGGCTCGCCTTGCACCAGGTCGCCGGCGTTCACCAGCAGGCACCAGGTGCAGCCCTGTTGTTCGCGGCGAATGGCGGTGGCCAGGCGGGCGAAGCCGCCGTGGTCCTGCAAGTCCGGCAGCAGCCCGGCATGCAGGTCGCCCACGTGAAGCAACGAGAGCGAGCGAACGGTCTCCTGCGCCGCCGCCGCGGCGACGAGCAGAAGGAGGAGTGAAATCAGGCGTTGAAAGCGAGACACCACTCAAGTATAAGGGAGCCCCTCAACGGGCGGCGCCGCTGCGCAGGAAGCGGAGAAACTCGCCGGAATCGCGCGTGAGGCCTGGAGAGGTTGCGACCACCTTCTCATCCGGGTCCACGATGGCGTAGTAGGGAATCGCGACCGTAGAGAACCTGGTCTCCTCCATCTTCTGGTTTGCCTCGGAGGCGGCATCGGTCCCGTCGGTGTAGAGTTCCAGCAGGACGAAATCTTTCATCGCCGCCGCGATCTCCGGGCGCGGGAACATGTTGGCCTTCATCCAGTGGCAGTTGGTGCAGGCGTAGCCGGTGAAGGCGACGAATACCCGCGTGTTCCTGCGGCGGGCCTCGGCCAGCGCTTCGCGGTATTGATTCTTCATCCACACGGAGCCGTCGGTGGCGACGGCGGGCACGTAAGCGTCGAGCTCCCCAAGCCGCGCTCCGAACATTCCCGGCGCGAGGCTGAGGGCGAACACCAGCAGCGCCGCCCCGGCCAGCAGCCGCGCGAGGCCCAGCGGCTCGTCGGACCGGGCGCCGCCGAGACGCAGGAATCCCAGCAAATACAGCCCGGGAAGTGCGAACAGCACGATCCAGACGGCCAGGAACCGCTCGCGCGTGAGCAGGTTCCACTGCAACACCTGATCCACGGCGCTCAGGTACTTGAACATCGCCGCCAGAATCAGGAAGCCCATGACGATCTTCACCCGCTCCAGCCAGCCGCCGCTCTTGGGCATGCGTTTCAGGTAGGAGGGGAACAGAGCGAGAAAGAAGAACGGCGTGGCGAGGCCGGTGGCGAACGAGACCATGCCGGCCAGCGGCCGCACTCCTCCGCCCTGGACCGAGGCAGCCAGCAGAGTCCCCACGAACGGCCCGACGCAGGCAAACGAGGTGAGAGAAAACGTGAGTCCCATGAGCAGCGTTCCGGCGATGCCGCCGCCCTTCGAGGCGCGGTCCAGCCTAGTCAGGAGGCTCGAGGGAAGCGAGATCTCGAAGGCGCCCAACAGGCTCAGCGCGAAGACCAGAAACACCAGCGCAACGAACCCGTTCACCCAGACGTTCGAGCCCAGTTGCACCACGCCGAACGGTCCCAGAATGGCGGTCGCCGCCAGGCCCAGCAGCGAGAACAGCACGACGATCCCGAGCGAAAACAGCGCCGCTTCCCCGACGCTCTTTCCGCGCGAGGCGGCCGGCTTGTTCAGGAAGTACGAGACCGTAATCGGGATCATCGGGAAGACGCAGGGGGTGAACAGCGCCGCCAGGCCAATCCCGAACGCCACCAGCATGAAGACGGCCAGACCCTGCGAGGACGGCGTGGCGGGCTGTGCCGGAACCGGAGGCGCGGGCGCGGACGGGTCGAAGAGGGTGTAGCCTTGCGGAACGACCGGCGCCACCGCCCTGACACCCGGCTCCAGAGTGACCCCAGCGGTGGCCGCGACCCGGCGGGGCGGCAGGCACATCTTGTTGTTGCAGGTCTGGAAGCGGACGTTGGCCGTGAGTTCCAGCGGACCGGTGGGCGCGCTGCCGGCGATCTGAACCTCGAGCAGGAAGACCGCTTCGCCCTCGTAGGTCGCCACATCGAATCCGAAGTTTTGATCGAACGAGGTGTGCGGCCGGGGCTGATAGATCTTGACGGACTCAATTGCCGGGCTCGCGGCCAAGCCGATGCTGGTGGCAATGATGGGCTTGGGGGCGGCCAGCGCGTAGAGGTGCCAGCCGGGCTCCATCCGGGCGGTCAATCGCGCCAGGACGCGGGAGCCCGGAGCGACTCGGGCCGGCTCCGCCGCGAGACTCCACTGGACGGGGTTGAGCTTCTGCGCCGGCGCCGGTTGCGATAGCGCAACCGCCAGCAGAATCGGCAAGGCCGGAATGGAACCGCGCAGGTTCACTTCAGTCGGCTTTGACGGTCTCTTTGACTTCCGGCGACCAGCGCCGCACCTCGTCCTCGATGCGCTGGTCGATCCGGTGGTTGGCGAACTCGGCGGCCACGCGGATGGCGTTCTTGATGGCGTTGGCGTTGGAACCGCCGTGACAAATGACGCACACGCCGCGGACGCCCAGCAGCAACGCGCCGCCATACTCGGAGTAATCGACTCGCTTTTTGAAGTCGGCGAACGCGGCTCGCGAGAGCACGTACCCGATCTTGCGGGTGATGGTGGCCTGCAGCGATTCCAGGAGCATCTGCTTCACCATCTCGACCAGGCCCTCGCTCACCTTCAGCGCCACGTTTCCGGTGAAACCGTCGCAGACGATCACGTCGGCCTTCCCGGTGTACAGATCCCGGCCCTCCACGTTGCCGATGAAGTTGATGGCCAGCGACTTCAGCAGGGGTGTGGCGGTGCGCGTCAGCTCGTTGCCTTTATGCTCCTCCTCGCCGATGGAGAGCAGCCCGACGCGGGGCTCCTTCAGGTGCAGGATGACGCGGGCGTAAATGTCGCCCATCACGGCGAACTGCGCCAGCATGTGTGGAGTGCAGTCGACGTTGGCGCCCACGTCCATCAGAACGGCCGGAGTGCCCTTGATGGTCGGAAACGTGGAAGCCAGCGCGGGCCGGTGCACCCCGGGGATCATCCCCTGAACCATCTTGGAAGTCACCATCACCGCGCCGGTGTTGCCGGCCGACACCAGCCCCTGCGCGATCCCGTCGCGTACCAGCCGGGCGGCCACCCGGATGGAGCTGTCGCGCTTAGCGCGGACCGCCCGGGCGGCGCTGTCCTGCATGGTCACCTGCTCGGAGGCGTGGAGGATCTTGATGGGAAGATCGAGGTGACCGTCCTGCTGGGCCAGCTCCTTCTTCACCACTTCTTCGCGGCCCACCAGGACCACCTGTACGCCCAGGCTCCTGGCGGCCCGGATCGCGCCCTCGATTTCCACCTTCGGGGCGTTATCGCCGCCCATGGCGTCAACAGCGATAGTCACCATAGCATGGCGTCTGACAGCGCTACTCTTCGGCGACCTCGATCACTTCCCGGCCTTTGTACTGGCCGCAGTGCGGGCATACGCGATGGGGCGGCTTCGGCTCGTGGCAGTTGGGGCACTCGGAGCGCCCCGCCGGCGTCAGCGCATCATGGGCGCGGCGCTTTGCCCGGCGCTGCGCGGAATGTCGTCTCTTCGGATTCGGCATGATGAGTTCCTCACTATTGTACTGGATTGCGGATGGTCGAATGCAGCTCAAAGATCCTTCAGGCCGGCCCAGCGGTCGTCTCCTACTTCCAGGTGACAGGCGCACTCCGCCAGGTTGCGATGCTGCCCGCAGACCGGGCAGATTCCCTTACAGTCCTCGCGGCAGACCCTCTGCATCGGCAGCGCCAGCAGGACCTGCTCCCGGAGAACATCGCTCAGCTCGAGGCCGTTTCCCTGGTAGAAGCCGATCTCGGTCTCCGCGTCCCGAACCTCAATCTCATCCGCCCGGGGCATCGTGGCGGCCGGACGGTAGAGCAGGTCGAAGTCGGCTTCGAGAGGGAAACTGGTCAACTCCAGGCAGCGGTCGCAGGCCACTTCCATCGACGTGCTGAAGTGGCCGCGCACGCGGATCTCCAGGATGGCTTCCAGCAGTTCGGCGACGCCCTCGGATTCGATCGGAGAGGTTTGGCGGAGCTGCGGATCGTAGAAGTCGATAGCCCCGGGAGGAAAGGCCTCATGGAACCGCACCTTCCCTAGCTGCATCTGGTTGATATCAAGAAACATACTTCTACTCCCGGGCTCCCGCAGGCTGGAATTCACTATTATAGCAGGCTGGCCGCCGGCTCAGCGCCAGGCTTGGCGCAGCTTTCGGAGGGCGGGTTTCAACCCGCGCGGGGCTTGAGCCCCGCCGCGCCGCGGGGCTGAAGCCCCACGCGGACTCAAAGTCCGCCCCCCTTGCCTGTGTCCCCAACTCCCGCGAGGAAGCGGCCTACCGCCAGGCCTGGCGCAGCTTCTGGTAGGTGGTCGC
This sequence comes from Bryobacterales bacterium, assembly GCA_003137035.1. Classification (GTDB taxonomy): domain Bacteria; phylum Acidobacteriota; class Terriglobia; order Bryobacterales; family Bryobacteraceae; genus Fen-330. Next base: position 31,066 of record PLEM01000495.1, read on the forward strand.
GAGCTCCTCGGGCAGCACGCGCGTCTCGCCGACGACGGTCATGAAGTTGGCGTCTCCGCTCCAGCGGGGCAGCACGTGCATATGGATGTGGCCGGCCACTCCGGCGCCCGCGCATTCGCCCAGGTTCATCCCGAGGTTCAGGCCCCGGGGCCGGTAAATCTCGCGCAGGCTCCCTTCGGCGCGGCGCGCCAGCAACATCATCTCGGTGAGGGTCTCTTCCGCCGCCTGCTCGAGCGTGGCGACGTGCTCGTAGGGTGCGATCATCAGATGGCCGTTGGTGTACGGATAACGGTTCAGGATGACGAAATTGAGCTTGGCGCGGTGGAGGATGTAGTTCTCCTCATCGCGCGCCCCGGCGGCCGCCACGCAGAAAATGCATTCGTCACCCGGGCCAGCCTGGCTGATATAGCGGTAGCGCCACGGACTCCAGACGTAATCCATGCCGGTTCCGGACCGGGGCTACGGCGCCGGCGGCGCTTCGGTTGCGGGCGCCGGGGGCGGAGCGGATTCACCAGCCGCCTGAGGGCCGTTCACCAGATCCTTCAGCTCCTTGCTCGGTTTGAAGAACGGGATGCGCTTGGCCGGCACCTCGACCCGTGTGCCGGTCTTGGGATTCCGCCCGATTCGGGGCTGGCGCTGGCGGGTCCGGAAACTGCCGAAACCGCGAATTTCGATCTTCTCGCCCGTGCGAAGTGCGCGTACGATGCTGTCGAAAATCGTCTCGACAATCACCTCGGAGTCCTTGCGACTCATCTCCACGACGCGGGAAACTTCTTCGATCAGCTCCGCCTTGGTCATAATGCTGTCATTCTCCCTGTACAGAACGCGGCTGTCAACCGCACCAGCGCGGCGTCGGGATTCTCAACGGGTCTCCCCCTGCCCTTTCATGTTCATGACCTCTTCGATGGTCATGGTCGCGGCGGCGGCCCGGCGCTGGTATTCTTCCAGGCGGACCCGCTCCTCATCCTCGCCGAGGGCCCGGACGCTCAAACCGATTTTCTTCTCGGCCTCGCTCATCTTGATGATCTTGAAATCGTAGTCGCGGCCAATCTCCAGCGGCGGCTCGTCCTTCTTCTTGTCCAGCCCTCCGGGGATCTCCGAATTGTGGCACAGGCCCTCCACCCCCTCGGCCAGTTCTACGAACACTCCGAAATTAGCGGCCCGGCAGGCCTTGCCCCGAACGGTATCTCCGACCTGGTGCGAGCGGAAGAACATCTCCCAGGCGTCCGGCTGGAGTTGCTTGATGCCCAGCGAGAGCCGCCGCGACGAAGCGTTGATGTGCAGCACCACCGCCTGCACGAGCTGGCCCTTCTTGAGCACCTCGGAGGGATGCTTGACGCGCTTGGTCCAGGAAACGTCGGAAATGTGCACCAGCCCGTCAATGCCCTCTTCGATCTCGATGAAGGCTCCGAAATCGGTGAGCTTGCGCACCCGGCCTTCCACCACCGAGCCGACGCTGTAGCGCTGCTCCACCGTGGTCCAGGGATCCGGCTCGAGTTGCTTGATGCCCAGGGAAATCCGCCGGTCTTTGGGCTGGACGGCGAGCACCACGGCCTCCACCTGGTCGCCCGGCTTGACCACTTTCGAGGGGTGCTTCATGCGGCGCGACCAGGTCATCTCGGAGATGTGGATCAGCGCCTCCACCCCGGGCTCCAGCTCGACGAAGGCGCCGTAGTCGGTCACGCTGACCACGTGGCCCACCACGCGGCCGTGTACCGGATAACGCTCCGCCGCGGTCTGCCAGGGGTCCGGCGTGAGTTCCTTCAGCCCCAGGGAAACCCGCTCCTTCTCGCGGTCGAACTTCAGCACCTTGACGCTGATCTCGTCGCCCACGCTGACGACTTCGGAAGGATGGTTCACGCGGCCGTAGCTCATGTCGCTGACGTGCAGCAGCCCGTCGATGCCGCCCAGATCCACGAACGCGCCGTACTCGGTGAGGTTCTTCACCACTCCGGTCACCACCGAGCCCTCTTGCAGCTCATCGAGCGTGCCGCGCTTGCGCGCTACCACTTCCTCCTCGATGGCCAGCTTCCGCGACACCACCACGTTGCCCCGCCGGCGATTCACCTTCACGATCTTGACCGGGATGTCCTGCCCGATCAAAACGTCCAGGTTGTGAACCGGCCGGACGTCGACCTGGGAGCTGGGCATGAACGCCTTCACGCCTACGTCCACCGACAGGCCGCCCTTCACGCGCCCGGCAACGTGGCCCGAAACCAGCAGCCCTTCGCGGTGCGCCTTCTCCAGGTTGTCCCAGGAGCGGATGCGGGTGGCTTTCTCGTGCGACAGGAGCACGTAGCCTTCCGGCTCCGGGCCGTGGCGGTCGATCATTACGTCGATGGTGTCGCCGGGCTGAACCGAAATCTGCCCATCCGCATGCGCGAACTGTTCTATGGGAACCAGGCCTTCGGACTTGTATCCGAAATCGACGATAACTTCCTTTTCGGTGACCTTCAGGACCCGGCCTTCCAGGAGTTCGCCTTCGGCCGGCGGCGCAAAATGACCGTAGTCCTCGAGCAGGTGCTCGTAGTCCTCCTCAGGCAGGGCGGGCTGAGGTCTCACGCGCTGGTCATCTTGCTGGTTGGCCATAGCCAAATCTCCGGGTCGACCGATCTACAGGCGCCGATGCCACGCGCGGGTCTGTCGCAGCCGGACTGGACCGGGACATGCCGCACGGCATGCAGTTTCCACGTTTCTCGCCCTGGGAGCAATCCGCTTTACCACCCTGACCCGTCACACACAAATGCCTGATAGATCAGCACTTTAAGAATCTTAACGGAGGCGCTGCCGCTTGTCAACCGTGGGTTCGGCCCGAAGTATTGTTTTCTCCAGAACAGGTTCGTAGGGAATTGTTCCGGCCGCCCGGCAGCACCGAACCGCGATCGTGAGGCGCCGTGAAAGAATCCGGGGACACTCCGGGCTGAGTTCGGGGAATCGGCCGTTTGCGGGGGCGCACAGGCGTGTCCCCAGGATTCTTTTCACAGTCCCGTGAGGGAGAGATCCCGCCGGGCGTCTGCGGCGCTTCCGCGTTGACCCTCACGCGCCGGAAACCGTACAATGAAGTGGGTCGCGAGCGGGAGTAACTCAATGGTAGAGTCACAGCCTTCCAAGCTGTTGGTTGCGGGTTCGATTCCCGTCTCCCGCTCCATCGAGCTGGCGTAGCTCAGCCGGTAGAGCATCTGATTTGTAATCAGAGGGTCGGGGGTTCAACTCCCTCCGCCAGCTCCAGATTCTAAAGCGGTTGTCTTCATTGGAGTTTGGCGGGCGCTTCGATTGTGGTGAGTTTTGTGGGGACCCCAACCGAAGCCGCCGGCCTCTTCGCCCTGGCCAGCGACTCGACCGCTCCCCGCTTGGCAGCCATCCGAACGTGAGAATGCCGCTCAAGCCTCCGCCTGGACACGTGGCCCGCGACGGCCAGCATGGTGCCTTCGGGCACGCCCGCCTCCGCCATCTTGGTGAGGGCGGTGTGGCGAAGATCGTGGGCGCGGCAGGCAATCCCCGCTTTGGACCGAAAGCGCTGCCAGGAACTCGTGATGTTGGTACACGGCCTCATGGAGTCGAACGGGTACGGAGAGGGCCGACGGTAGCCACAGTGGCCGGTACCACTTTCCCTCTGCTGCAAAGTGGAATAGAATGATTGTGTTTCAGATCGTCGGACAGGAATGCCAGACCAGCGGGCCGTTCTTTTGAGGCACTCGGCGTCGTCCGGAAGCGAATCCATCAGATACGCGAGCGCAAGGAGAGCCTAAGATGCCCACAGCAATCAGGATTTGGGAGATCGACGGCCTGCATTTGAAGCCCGTTGAGGACTCCAACCTTTCAGTGGTACACGTCGAGAGCGAACTCGAAACCTGGATCTGCCGTAATGCCGAACTCCTCGGCGACCGCCTGCTTATTATCGATCGACAGCGCGACATTCCAGGCGTGGGTCGACTGGATCTGCTTGGACTTGACGAGGCGGGAAAACTCGTGATTGTAGAGCTCAAGCGCGACCGCACTCCGCGCGAGGCAGTTGCCCAGGCACTGGATTACGCGTCCTGGCTGGACTCCGTCAACGAAGAGGAAATCGAGGCGCACGCTGAACAGTACCTACAGCGGCCACTGTCGGAAGCCTTCTTCGAGTTCTTCCAAACAGAGCTCCCCGAGTACACGTGCCAGAATCACCGTATTGTGCTTGCAGCACCACGTTTGGACGAGTCAGCCGAGCGGATCATCAACTATCTGGCAGAGCGGCACGGGGTCGAGATCAACGCCGTGTTCTTCCGTTACTGCAAGCTCACTGACGGCAAGGAGCTCCTGGCACGATCCGTTCTGGTCGCGGACGATACTCGTACTTCCGGCCATAAGCAGAAGCACCCCGCCTTTGAGCAACTCCTTGCCATCGCAATCGAAAAACGCACTCCGGCAATCCTCGAACTCTGCCGGCAAATGCGTCAACAATGGCGCGAGACGAATCGGTGGACGTATGGGGGGTCTCTGCGATACTGGGCACCAACACCATCGGGCCAGGACAGGATGGTGTTCGGCGTGAACATCGCCGGCAAGAACAACCCGCCAGCCGGC